>JBCBKQ010000139.1:0-15209 GCA_038521595.1 Cyanobacteria bacterium J06627_28
ATGTAGTTTTTATGTAGGTAGCGCTAGGCAGACCAATTTAATAGCGTCCGAATTTGATTAGCGATCGCCTCTGGTTCAAACGGTTTTAAAATAACGCCAGCACCGAGTTCTTCTAGTTCTTGTCGCTCAATTTCTCTAGCCTGTGCGGTGAGAAAGATAACAGGTATTTCTTTGGTTGAAGCCTGTGCCTGAAGCTTGTGAAACAGCGAGATGCCATTGATACCAGGCATCCTCACATCTAGCAGAATAGCATCTGGACGATCTACCTGAGCTGCGGTCATCCCTTCTACACCAGAAGACGCTAGAATCACCTTCCAACCAGCAGTGAATTCTAGGGCAGCTTTCAGAATTATTCTGATGCCTTGCTCATCGTCGATCACTAAAACTGTTCGGCTCATGCCGTTGACCTCCTCATCTTCTCAAGCAATCTTTTCTCTATTCACCAACTGGCAGCGTGAAGTAGAAACAGCTACCTTCTCCAACGGTGCTTTCAACCCAAATTTTACCGCCGTGCTGCTCAACGATATTTCGGCAGATGGTGAGTCCTAATCCAGTTCCGCCTTTTATTTGTACATCGTCGTGGCGAGCCTGAGTAAATCTTTCAAAGACCTTGTCTTGCTGCTCTTCAGGGATGCCGCTGCCCTGATCGCACACGCTAAAGCAAACGGTTGATTCGCCTTCACCTTCACCTTTAGCTAGGTCTAGATCATGATAATCGGGCGTAGCCGTGATGCGAATTGTAGAACCTGAAGGAGAGAATCTGATGGCATTGTCTAGTAGGTTCGTGAATACCTGATTGAGTCGGTCGCTATCGGCCATAATTTGTAGCCCTGGATCACTCACCTCAATAGTGACGTTGGCTTTAGTGGCTAACAGGATAAAGGCATCCGTTACTTGGCGAATGAGCACCTGGGTATGAACGAGCTGCCTTCGTAGAGGACTTTTTCCAGATTCTAAGCTCTCTAACGCTAAAATATCGCCAACTAACCTGACCAGTCGCTCAGAGCTTTCAGCCGCAACCTGCAATATACGCTGACCTTGCTCTGATTGGCTTGGGACAATGCCTTGTGAAAGCAGCTTAATGCCACCATGAATTGCCGTCAGTGGCGTTCGCAACTCATGACTCACCATTGCCACAAAGTCGCCCTTTAGCCTATCTACCGCGAAACGCTCGGTCACATCTTCGCCAATGCTCATGGTGCCGGTAACCTCACCTTGAGGATCGCGCAGCAGGGTGTTGTTCCATACTAGAATTCGGGATTCTCCAGATCTTGTTAATATCGAATGCTGATGCTGTAAAGGCGGCTCAGGCTGATGATATAGCCGCTCGAAGTAATCTTTTACCTGCGATCGCTCAGGGCCAGGAATAAAGCTTTTGATCCAATCTGCACCCATCGTTTCTTCAGCATCATAGCCAATCAAACCCAGTAAAAAGGGGTTGGCATAGGTTATGTGGCCGTCACGATCTGTACCCACAACCGCCAGATGGACATCCTCTAGGAGCGATCGCCAGCGACGCTCTGACTGGTATAACTCTGCGCTACGCTGAGCAGCTCTTTCTTCCAGTTCAGCATTGATGGTATCGAGCTGGACATAAGCTTGTTGGAGTTCGCGTTTTTCATTCTGTAGTTGTTCATTCAAACTGACTTGTTCGTTTTCTAGCTCTTGGTTGCGAACTTCTAGCAGCGTTTGATTCTCAGTCCGCAACTGTTCTACTTCCTGTTGTAACAGATCTATCATCTGCTTTACTTCAGCGGGATTCAGTGCCTGTAGAAGACTACTTTGTGTAATGAGTCCGGCCAGTTGTCCTTCTGGGGTACACACGACAAAGCGCCGTACCCTGTGCTGGTTCATCTGCTGGTGTGTTTGCCATAGAGAATCTTTAGGATGAACTGGCAGTAAAGGCGTACTCATGACCGTCTGGGCTAATGTGGCAGCCATATCTAGACCTAGCGTTTGAAACTGCACAATATCGCGTTCGGTCACAATGCCGATGGGACGAGCATCTGGCGCTAAAATCACCACACAGCTTACGCCTTCATCGGACATCTTTTGAGCGATCTGCCTTACCCTTGCGGTGGTCGGTGCGCAGACAACCCTAGTTTGCATCACGTTTTCGACCAGTTTGAGCTTGAGCAGCGTAGACGGTGTGAGTGCTTTCCTCAAACTATTCTTTGTAATGATACCGAAGAGCGTACCGTCCGCTTCTACAATAGGAAGATGGCGTAGGCGACGCTGCTGCATCTGCTCAAATACGCTGAAAGCATCTGTGATGTCAGCTTTGCGAAGTGTGATGACTGGCTGGGTCATTACCTGCGCGATAGACTTATTCGAGATAGTCTGTCCAGAGGCGACCATGCGAACCAAATCTCGTTCTGTAAAAATGCCAGTAGGTTGCCGATTTTGAATGATGAGCACGTAGCTGTCTTCGCAAGCATTCATCTGGGCGATCGCATCTTCTATCGGCATCTCAGGCGAAGCAACCGATGGTGTAGAAATGAATGCTCGGCTAACCAGGGAAGCGGCATTTGAGGACAAAGTTTCTGATTCCATGTTCAGTTGTTTAACTCACCTGTTTAACTCGCCATCACTTAGTTTTCCTAGCCTATCTTGAAATGAAGACAGCTTTGTCGGGAACCTGATAGTCCTTACGCTACCGGCATGACGCGATCGCGACCGGCTGCTTTAGCTTGATATAACGCTCGGTCGGCACTGCGGTAAAGACCTTGCAAATCCGCCGCATCATGAGGGTAAACAGCCACACCAGCGCTAAAGGTAACTTTGAAAGTTGGCAGCGCTGTTTCGCCCGTCTTAATTTCGGTATCTGTCTGGGCATCTGTCTGGGTTGCGCCAGTCTCAAATTGCTCTAACTGCCAGGTTTGCAAAAACTGACGCAGCCGATGAACTCCCTCCTGACGGCCAACACCATAGAGTCCCACAACGAACTCTTCGCCACCCCAGCGAGCCACCACATCTTCATCGCGGAATGTTGATTTCAGACTATCGCCGAAGCGTTTGAGCACTTGATCGCCCTTCGGATGACCATACTCATCGTTAATGGCTTTGAAGTTATCCAGGTCAATGACCGCAAAGCAGAGCATTTGACCTTGCCGCTGAGCCAGCGCCAACAACCGATTCAGCGATTGGGTTGACTTACGGCGATTGGCAACGCCCGTGAGATTATCGACATCAGCCATGAGCTGGCGATTGCGCGATCGCTCTAACCAGCCCAGCACCCGTGCCACCAGCTCAGGCGCTACAATCGGCTTACGAATATAGTCATCAGCCCCCACCGCGAATACCTGCTGAATCGTATCAGCATCGGTATAGCCCGACATAAATAGCACTGGCAGCTCACACCAGCGGGGCGCATTTCGCAGCACCTGACACAGCTCGAACCCACTGATTTCAGGCATTCTGACATCCAGCAGCACTAAATCGGGTTCAAAGCTTTCTAGCGTCTGCCAAAATGAGTTGGGATCGCCCAGAAGCTGTAGCTGAAATCCCCAGGGCTGCAATAAGCTTTGCAGCAGCGTCAGCATAGATGGTTCATCATCTACAATCAGGAGCCTGGCGGTCGGGGCTACCCCTTTGCGAAGGACTCGCGCCGCTGCTTCGAGTAAATCTATTGGCGTCACCGGCACTTGGAGCAATCCATCGACGCCCATGCGAGCAACCCTCACTCGATTTTCAAAACTAGCTGCTGCCGTCAGCACAATATTAGGAATAGGCGGCTGCGTGGCCTGCATATCAGATAGCAGCTTAAATTCATCGCTGTTATTGCCTGGCAGTTCGTGAGAGCCATCGAAGTCGAACACCACGACGTGGGGAGGGCGAGTCGTAGAAGCCTTTGGAAATATGGCGTCTCTCGCCTGCGTAATGGTATCTACCCTAGCAACTTGCATCTGGTAGCGCCCAGCTATCTCTTGCAGAGTTGCAAGCCAGTCTTGAGCCGTCTCACCAGGCTTCTCTACCATCAGGAGCTGAAAGAACTGTCCTGGTAATAGTTCTATCGGTGCTGGAATCGGTGCTGAAATTGAATTGGATTCAGGAGAATTTGCAGGAGTAAAAATAGGTTGAGCTACTACGGAGGCTTCTGTAATGCCTTGTTCTAGCGATCGCTGCGCTTGCGTAATAGCCGTCTCTAGCTGACTGATATGCTCTGTGCTCAAATAAGCATTGGCACGAAGGAGTTGTTCTATAGTCTGGCAGCAGGTAGTGACCGTCTTAAAACCGAAACTACCTAGCGATCCGGCTAGGGAATGAGCCTCGTTGAGTAGCTCTGCCTGAGTAGCCTTATCGATGA
Organism: Cyanobacteria bacterium J06627_28; assembly: GCA_038521595.1. Lineage (GTDB taxonomy): Bacteria > Cyanobacteriota > Cyanobacteriia > Phormidesmidales > Phormidesmidaceae > Phormidesmis. Next base: position 4,307 of record JBCBKQ010000139.1, read on the forward strand.
GTCCTGGCTGCAAGCCGCGCAGCGTATTCGCAACGTTATCTACTCGCTGGAGGTAGCTCTGACTTACACTTTGCCAAAGTGCTGTCATGTTCAGTGTACCTGCTGCCTTCTCCATTTCCGGTGTTTCAGAAGGCGACTGAGGGGCAACTGTCTGGCTTGTTCCGGTATTGAGTCGATAGCCTAAGCCATATACCGTTGTAATGATGTCTGTTAACCCTGCTTTTTTTAGCTTTTGGCGCAGTCCTTTAATATGCGTTCGCACAGAACCCACGTTGGGCGCATCGTCATAGGCCCACACCTTATCGAGCAAATTATCTAAGCTGAAAATTCGGCTAGGATTGCGCAGGAATAATTCCAGGAGCGCGTATTCCTTAGGCGTAACGGCAATCGGTTCATTACGGCAACTCACCTCACTGCTGCGCGGATCGAGGCAAAGATCGCCCCACTGTAGGACAGGTGATGCTAGCCCTTCTGCTCGGCGTAGCAAAGCGCGAATACGAGCCAGCAGCTCTTCAAATTCAAAAGGCTTTACGAGGTAATCGTCAGCACCTGCATCTAGTCCAGCTACTTTGTCACTACTCGCGTCACGCGCAGTCATCAAAATGATAGGCGTGTAATTGCCTTCATTTCTGAGATGCTTGCATAGCGTTATGCCATCGAGCTTGGGTAGCATCCAATCTAACAATATAAAATCGTAGGGAAAGGCTTCGGCCATGTCCCTACCCATTGCACCATCCGTTGCTAGATCCATCACGTAATGGTGTTCGTTCAGTAGCTGTTCTATCGTGCCTGCCAAAGCCTGATCGTCCTCTACTAGCAGAAATTTCATGCAAGCCTGATAAGTTCATCTGTGTGAATAGTATCTCAGGCTAACGACTACGGCTGCTCTGCCAGCGATGATTGTTTACCTTCAATTCAGGTCGCTTATTCACATTTTAGTCACTGTTTTTATCAGAGTTAGGTTCCCCAGATATCTCCAGATATCTATAGAGACTCATTGAAAAAAGTTAGCTCCACACCAATGCCAGCAGGGTCAGTTACGAACAGCTGCGTTTGGTGAATTTCTGGTAGCTGAATAAGACGATAGGGTGTCTGTGTGGCGATCATTTTTGCGATCGCACTACGAAGACCCACACAGCCCAACGAAATATGATTAAAGTAGCCTTTTTGAGCGTTAGAGACGGCTGGCATCCCCATGCGAATACTCAAATGCACAATAGGTGTGCATCCCGCATATAGCCAATAGCCTTCATGGTCTAAATGTGCCCTCGGCCCCAACGCTAGCCCAATCACATCTGTATAGAACCGCTTAACTTGCTCAATTAAGTCTCGCGAAGCACTGATGTTGAAGTGGTTCAGGCCAGAAACGCACATTTGCCGTGCGTCCTGCGGCTGGCAACGAAGCTCGCTCAGGCAAGGGTTACCTGAGCTATTAGCATTCGTTGCCAATCGCTTAGCCTCTAAAGGTGAGGGCGCTAAAGATAGGGGTGTTTTATGAATGGATTCTCTACACTGCAAATTCTTTGTGGTTTCGTTAGATGCCACCTTTGCACCCATTGTACGAGTGCGCTTGAGAGCTACTTTAGTCATGGCACCTCCTGTAGAAAAAGCTGTCTTTAAGAAGCTGTTTTCAAGATGGCGAACGCCTCAAAGAGAGAAAGCATTATTTTATAGACTGTTGATTTTAGCTGCTTGTGGTTTTATAGCTTCAGGGCCTAAGCGCTCAAAGCTTTAACTTCTTATATTTCTCACTGTAGAGAGTAAAAGTGAAGAAATTATGTGGGCTGCATTCAAAACGTAGAGTATTTTAGTAGAAGCTCATAAGCGGTAGTGCCTATCTAGTGAAGACATCTATAGAAGACGAGCTTCGGCAATTGATATTAGTTGTGGACGACCAGCCCGATCATCTACAAGTTATTGAGAACGTGCTAAGCGACGATACCAATAACACTCAGATAGTAACGATCTCAACAACAACTGAGGCCACTGACTTTATGCTTGGCCAGGGGAGACACGCTCAGTCTCAGCAGCCCGATGTTGTCCTACTAAATATGCGTCTGGCGGATGGACAGGCTCAGACCCTGCTCACCACAATTAAAACAAGCCCTAAGCTAAGGAAAATTCCGACGATCGTCCTCACACCCGATGCCAGCGAAGAGGAAGTCTTAAACAGCTACCGGCAACAATGCAATAGCCTTGTTGTTAAACCACAAGACTTGGCTCACCTGAGTAAAACGCTGCAAGTCGTCAAATCCTTCTGGCTCAACATTGTTACGCTGCCTATAAAGTAACGGCCCATAAAGTAACTGCTCATTGAAGCGTATCTATTTGTAAAGAAACAAAACCTTAAGTGTGCGATCTTGTTGAATAGTTTCCGGTCGAGAAAAATCTTTAGACGGCTGATTTTCCTCGCTATGAATAGGCTTTACGCATTTGTACGTTTCTTTACATCAAAGAGCGTCGTGGAAGAGTAACCCGTACCAACTACTGAGATAGTCTTGGGTTGACGTTCCAGGTCATCTTTATAGATCCTCAAGGAGACTTTGCATATGGCAACCTTAAACTTAACCGTTCCGAGCGATCAACTCTTAGCCCTGAAACGTCCGCCTATCCATCACCTTACTCAGGTTCAATCCTACGGGGTGATACTGGTTGTTAATCCAACCGATTTGAGCATTTTGCAGGCCAGTACCAATACATCTACTGAATTTTATTTAGATGCCAGTGATGTGATAGGCAAAACCTTAGAAGATATTTTCGATCCTTTTCAAATTGGACAGATTGAAGAAGCACTCACCAGCGACAATATAGACGCCATAAATCCGGTTAAAGCTTGGGTCAAACGAGAGGGTGATGACTACGGCGTTTTTGATGCCATCTTCCACTACAGCAAAGATGGCTTTCTCATTGTTGAGCTAGAGCCTGCCGTCAGTGCAGATAACATCCCGTTTCTCAGCTTTTATCACTTAGCACGCGCTTCCGTTGGTCAGCTAGATGCCACCGCAGATCTGCGGGCTTTCTGTCAGGTGATTGTGAAAGAAGTTCGTAAGGTGACTGGATTTGATCGGGTCATGCTGTATCGGTTTGATGACGACGATCATGGCGAAGTCATGGCCGAGGAAAAGCGGGAAGAGATGACGCCCTTTTTAGGTCTGCATTTTCCTGAATCGGATATTCCTCGAACGGCTCGCCAGATGTTTGTCTCTAACTGGATTCGCGTCATTCCAAATGCCTCAGCCTCTCCGGTTCGGCTCTATCCAGAAAATAACCCGACGACAGGGCAACCAACCGACCTTACGCTTTCGATTCTGCGCAGTCCCTACCCGTGCCATCTTGAATATTTGCACAACATGGGTGTAGGCGCGTCTATGACTATTTCACTGATGAAAGACAACCGGCTGTGGGGAATTATCGCCTGCCACCACAACACCACTAAGCATGTGCCCTACGAGCTGCGTAAAGCCTGTGAATTTCTAGGCAAGGTGATTTTCTCTGAGATCTCTACCCGTGAAGAAGTCGCTGACCACGCCTACAAAATTCAGCTAAATGCGGTGCAGTCTTCGCTAGTAGAAACCATGACAGAGGCTGACTACTTCGTCGAAGGATTGATGAGTGCAGATCCAGGTTTGCTGAATTTGGCCGGGGCAACGGGAGCCGCGATCTATTTTGGCGGTCAGTGGCGCACCCTCGGGAGGACGCCTGCTGAAGCGGATCTCAATCACCTTATGGGCTGGCTGAAAAAAGAGATGGATGATGAGGTGTTCTATACCGATTCGCTACCGATGGCATACACCGATGCGCAGCGATTCAAGGCAGTGGGCAGCGGACTACTAGCCGTTTCTATCTCTAAGCAAAGCTATGTGATATGGTTCCGCCCAGAGGTGATTCAAACCGTAAACTGGGGTGGCGACCCTAACAATGCTTACGCAGTAGAAGAAGTCGAAGAAGGTCTGAAACTTTCGCCTAGACAATCATTTTCGCTGTGGAAAGAGACGGTAAAACTCACTTCTCTGCCGTGGAAAACGGTTGAGATTCAGGCCGTGATGAGATTGCGTAAGGCAATTGTCAACATCGTGCTGAAGCAGGCGGAAGAACTCGCGCTGCTGGCTCAAGACTTAGGTCGCTCGAACGCTGAGCTAAAAAAGTTTGCCTATGTCGCTTCTCATGATTTGCAAGAACCGCTGAATCAGGTTGCAAACTTTGTTCAGCTTCTGGAGATGCGCTACGGCAATAAGCTCGATCAAGATGCGAAGGAGTTTATTACCTTTGCCGTTGAAGGCGTCGGTCAGATGCAAACATTGATTGACGATGTATTGCTGTATTCCAAGGTCGATATTCAGGGCGTAGACTGCGCTTTGACTGAGGTAGAAGAACCTCTAAAACATGCGCTGCGAAACTTGAAAACTAGGCTAGACGAAACAGGGGCAACGCTCACTCATGATGAAATGCCAACGCTAGTGGCAGATAGCACCCAGCTAATGCAGCTATTTCAAAATTTAATCGGAAATGCCATCAAGTTCAGACGCCCAGATGTGCCATTGAATATTCATATTGGCGTAGAGCGGCAGGAAGACAACTGGCTCTTTACAGTTCAAGATAATGGTATCGGCATTGACCTTCAATTTGCAGAGCGTATCTTCATTATTTTCCAGCGTTTACACACTCGTGATGAGTACCCCGGCTCAGGCATGGGATTAGCCATTTGCAAGAAGATTGTGGACTGCCACCGAGGTCACATTTGGATTGAGTCTGAGGTGGATAAGGGATCTAGCTTTAAGTTTACTTTGCCAATAGGAGGCCGCGATCGCACACATGTTAAAGGAGGCAGAACGCAAGATTATCTTCTTAATAGAAGATAACCAAGGTGACATCAGGCTTATTCAAGAAGCCTTCAAAAGCACAGGAACGCCTTGTGAGGTAGCTGTTGCTAGAGACGGGGTAGAAGCTATGAGACGGCTGCGGGAAGAAGGCTTTGGCCAATTTCAGCAGCCAGATCTGATTTTGCTCGATCTCAACATGCCTAAAAAAGATGGTCGAGAGCTACTGGCCGAAATTAAAGCCGATCCGAGCCTGAAACATATTCCCGTTGTTGTTTTAACCACGTCACAAAACGAGGAAGACATCTATGATTGTTATGATCTACATGTCAACTGCTATATCACAAAGTCTAGAACACTAGCCCAACTATTCACTATCGTTAAAGGAATTGAAGAGTTTTGGCTCAAGACGGCCGCGCTTCCCAGACAGGTAACTTCTTAGGAGGTTTCGCTAAGGCACACATCAGTAAGGCGCATATTGGCAAAGCCGATGTGCGCGTACTGCTGATTGAAGATAGTACGGCTGATGCGCGGCTGATAGCGGAGTTTTTGAAAGGAACGCAGCTCTATCAGTTTCAGCTAACTCATGTTGAGCGGTTTAAGGAGGCCCTGCAGCGTCTAGAGACGACTGCATACGAAGTTATTTTGCTCGACTTGACGCTTCCAGATAGTGCGGGGCTGACTTCGTTGGAGCAGCTGTTGATTGTAGCACCTAGCATTCCGGTGCTGGTATTAACAAACAATAGTAACCCTGAGCTGGCGATGGAAGCAGTACGCCAAGGAGCACAAGACTTTTTAATCAAGCGGCAGATTAACCATGAGGTGCTGTCGCGATCGCTACGGTATGCCATAGAGCGCAAGCAGCAGGCCGAAGCCTTACGATATGCCAACGAGGAACTAGAATCGCGAGTACAGGCTCGTACCCAGGAGCTAGAACAAACAAATCAGCAGCTAAGGCAAGAGATTGTCCATCGGCAAGCTGTGCAAGAGCGCCTCATGCTGGCTAAGAAAGCCGGTAAAATCGGCATCTTTGAATGGGATATCCGCACCGACGAGATGGTTTGGAGCGATGAGTTAGAAACGCTATATGGCGTTTCTACGCAAGATTTTGATGGACATTGCGATTCATGGCTAGACATGCTTTGCGAAGAGAGCCGAGCCAAGGTAAAAAAAGAACTTTGGCAAGCAGTAACGCTAGGGCAGAGTCTAGATACTGAATTTAAAGTTTCTCACCCTAAAGGCGCACGCTGGCTCGTGGTGAAAAGCGCTTTGTTTAACGGTGACGATGGCAGTCCTGCCAGAATGTTGGGCATTCATATGGACATCACAGACAAAAAGCAGCTAGAAGAACAGTTTTTACAGGCGCAGCGATTAGAGAGCTTAGGTGCCCTTGCCAGCGGCATTGCCCACGATTTGAACAACATTCTGACGCCTATTTTAGGGGTGGGGCATCTGCTGCCTATGATGATCCCCGAGATGTCTGAGCAGGCCGCACAGATGGTTGAGACGCTCAACTGTAGCGCCCAACGTGGGACTAAGCTGGTTCGGCAAATTGTCTCTTTTGTCCGACATAGCAGCGGATTTTGGCAAACGCTCTCTATTGCTGAGCTGCTAAGCGAAATCGAACGAATCATCTCCCAAACGCTACCGTGCTCTATTGAAATAGACCTAAAAATACCGCCCGATCTATGGCTAGTGGAAGGGGACGATACACAGCTACATCAGGTATTTATGAATCTGTGTGTGAATGCTCGCGATGCGATGTCAGCAGATGAATCGGCAGGTGGAAAGCTGCTAATAGAAGCAGAAAACCTACTCATTGATGACCTTCATCAGCAGATGCATCCTGGCCTTTCCATAGGGCCGCATATTGTTATCACCGTGGCCGATACAGGCGTTGGTATGTCGCCAGAGACGCTACAGAAGATTTTCGATCCCTTCTTTACAACCAAGTCGTCTAGTCAGGGAACCGGATTAGGTCTAGCGGCGGTAATGGGAATTGTCAAAAGTCATAGTGGCCTAGTAGAAGTTCAATCGACGCCTGGTGTGGGTAGCCAGTTCAGCGTACATCTCCCAGCAGATCCAGGTTCGGCGCAAGCGCAAGCTGTCCCGTTGAGTCTGCTTATGGGTCAGCAAGAGCTAATTTTGGTAGTAGATGATGAGCCTGACATTTGTAAAGTCATTCAGGTATCGCTAGAGGCCCACAGTTATCGAGTACTCACTGCGCAGGATGGAATGGAGGCGATCGCACTCTTAGCAGAGCACAAGGCTGATATAGCGTGCGTTTTGATTGACATTATGATGCCAAACATGGACGGCGCTAAAGCCATTCCGCTACTAAAAAGACTCAGCCCTGACGCTCCTATCGTAGCAATGACAGGCGTTATTACGCCATCGACTAGAGACAACCTGGCGCAGCTTTCTCCTGATGGAAGTCTGATAAAGCCCTTTACAACTCAATCTTTGCTAGCGCGATTGCAAGATATTCTCCATCCTCAATAGGAAGACGCTTAGATGAAGCCATTTACCCTCACAGTTTCTTCAATTTGAGGCTCTATAAATAGGACATAGACCTATATTCCTGTCTAGGTTTCTAGAGAAACAAGGAGACCTTCTATGCTAACTGTCAGAGACATTATGACCCGGCCTGTAGTTGTCATTCGCAGCTCAGCAACAGTGGCTAATGCTATTTGGATAATGCGATCACAGCGAGTGCGATCACTCATCGTTGAAAAAGTTGCGCCAGACGTTTCTTACGGCATACTTACTGAGAAAGATATCGTTTACAACGTAATTGCTCCAGGCAACAATCCTGGATTCACGCTTATTAGCGACATCATGCGATATCCCTGCATTTCTCTACCGCCAGCCGCGACAATACAGGAAGCCGCGCAGCTCCTTTCTGATGCGGGCGTTCATCGCGCACCTGTAATCGAGCGTAACAAGCTGCTAGGCATTGTTTCTGTTACCGATATTTTAGATAAGGGTAGCTTGCCAGCCCCTCCGCACGATGAGCTATCTAGGAAGATCCATGATGCCTTACAACACACTCGCATCATCGACGATCCAGAGGCTCAAATCCAGCAAGAATGCGATCTAGCTTGGCAGGTGCTAGAAGATATGAATCAAAGCGCCGCTCTTTTGGTATAGGCTCTTTTGGCATGAATGGATGCGATCGCGTCAGAGAAGAGAGTAATAACCAGAGTTAGCTCAGTCTTGATGAAGTGCAGCATAAACAGCTTGCAGTAGGGCTTCGGAAGAAAAGGGCTTTTGCAAGAATCCTTTTATGCCGACGCTAGTATCGACTGAGGCTGCAACATCTGCATTTCCAGGCAGTCCACTAATCAAAATCGCCTTGAGATGGAAATTCGTCTTTTGCATGATACGAGCTGCTGACAAGCCATCTAGATCGGGCATTGCCATATCCATAATAACTAAGTCGATATCTCCTTTATGCTCTGTATATTGAGCGATTGCATCAACCCCGTCGCTTGCATCTATAACCTTGTAACAGTGAGTTTCGAGTATGCTCCGAATAATCACGCGAATCGCAGGTTCATCATCCACAACCAATACGCACTCTCCTCTACCCACTGGCAACAACTCCGTTTCTTCAACCGCTCTTGCTGCGGATTCTAGAGCAGGCAAATAAATCTTAAACTGAGTGCCCTCACCAACTTTGCTAGATACGCTAATGAAACCACCGTGGCTTTTAACAATGCCATGAACAGTGGAAAGCCCTAAGCCCGTACCATTCCGTGCTTGCTTGGTCGTGAAAAAGGGTTCAAAAATGCGGTCGCGTAGCTCATTCGCAATACCCTTACCCGTATCCGCTACCGTCACTAAAGTATAAGGGCCTGTATGAGCCTCTATATGGCTATCTACAAATGCCTGATCGAGCAATAGATTTGTTGCAGACACACTCAAGAGTCCTCCGTCAGGCATGGCATCTCGGGCGTTGACAAAGAGATTCATAAATACCTGATGAAGCTGTGTAGGATCGCCATCAACAGACCACAGCGACTCAGGAATATCGACAGAGATATCAATCGACTTAGGAAAAGTCTTGTGGACAAAACTCCTGATTTCCTTAATTAGATGTTTGACTTGTATCGGATTTCGAGAGCCTTCTACGCCTCTCGCAAAAGAGAGCATCTGGCTAATAATTTCGGAGCCGCGCTTAGCGCTATCTCGCAAAATATCAAACTGCTGTTTTAGCTGCGAGTCCGCATTCGGCAGCTGCATAGGCAACAACTGAGCTACACCATATATCGGCGTCAGGATATTATTGAGATCGTGAGCAATACCGCTAGCCAAGGTGCCAATGCTTTCTAACCGTTGCGCTCTTAGAAACTGAGCCTGTAGCTGTTTCGCCTGAGTAATGTCGGTATTCACCGTCAAAATAGAGGCTGGATGACCGCGTTTATCTTTCAGCAGCGTCCAACGGCTCATAACGGTAATCTGCTGACCTGTTCTGGTAAATTGCTGACATTCACCTTGCCAGCGACCTTGCCTAAGCAAGCTTTGCATCGCTTCAGTAGGCTCGTAGAGTTCATCCAAAGACAATAGCTCCTCAGCGTCTCGTCCTAACGCCTCGTGCTCGCTCCAGCCATAAAGCGCCACCGCACCTTTATTCCAAAACAGCACTCGATTGTCCATGCTGCGCACAAAGATAGCCTCTGTCGCAACATCCAACAGCGCCGCTTGCTCATGCACTTTTTGCTGTGCCAGTTTACGGTCAGTAATATCCATAATCAGTCCGTCTATATAAGCTGACTGATCACCTGTAGCCAGCACAGGCTGTCCCTTCTCCCAGAAGTATCGGACTTGACCGTCTTTATCTCTGATTCGATACTCTGCTTGAAAAGGTGTATGAGTCGCGATCGCCTGATTGATTGCAGCCCTTACTTGCGCCTGATCTTCTGCCAAAATAAGCGGCTCAATAGAACAGACTCCATTCGTCAGCAGCTCTGTCGGCTCAAATCCAGTCAATGCTTTGCACTGACTGTTCAGAAAAACCATGTGATTATGGTTGTCATGAAACAGCCGATAGACAATCCCTGGCATATTTTCAGTCAGGGTGCGGTATTCTAGCTCGCTCTGCTTAAGAACGCGAAGAGAGCGTATGCGTTCGACAGTTTGGGAGATTAGAGTAGCAATAGACTGAAGAAAATCAACATCATGACTGTTGAACAAGCGCCGCTGGATAGAATGAATCTCTAAAACGCCGTAGGGACTGTAGTAGCTGCCGACAACAACGCTCAAGGCGCTAGTAACAGCGTCCTCTTCTAGCAGAGAAGGTTCGTTGAAACGAGTCTCAGCACTGAAGTTTTCGACCACCACTGGATGCTCGCAACGCAATGTGTAGCCTGCTTGAGAATCTTCGTTTGTATTCGTCAAGGACTGGCCTACAAGCTCCGGGAGGCAACCGGCTCCTGCTTTCAACAGCAATGTTTCGCCATCTGGCAACAGTTCTAAAATTTTGCAAGCGTCTACGTCTAATGTCTCGGTAATCGCACACACTACCTTGTTCAAAAGCCAGTTAAGGTTGTCAGCAGATAGCGCAAGCTGCCCTAGCGCTGCGATCATTGATTGTTGCTTTATCCGCGCCTGCAAAGATTGTTCTATCTGTCTGCACTCAGATACATCTTCATGTTTACAGGCTACTGACTGTTGTAAGGACGTTTGAGCTAAAGTTCTTTGATTGATGGAGTCTGCCGATTTCAGGGCACTCATAAGATTAAACCAGCTCGCATGGAGCGTAATTGGGGATATTAAGGTGTAAGGAATACTGTCATAAAGGAAGATGAAGTCGCAGTACCGCTAAGTGAGTGCAACAGCTTTTTCACCCACAGCCTCTCGAATAATCATCTTTCCACAGCGTTCGTTAGCAGGAATAGCCTCCATCATTTTCTTGGGATACGGCAGGTTCAAACTATTCATAAACTGAACGAACACTTCTCGACTGCGCCCGACAAATCGAGGCTGCGGGCGTACCGATTTTCAAGGTGGCAATGCGGAAGTTCTCTACGATTCAGTTACCGAAAAGCTGTTTACTCTACCTGAAGCTGTACAGGTATATCCTG
>JBCBKQ010000140.1:0-15137 GCA_038521595.1 Cyanobacteria bacterium J06627_28
ACTGACTTCCCGTCATCTCGCATATTCAATATCGCAAGTCTACAGGCTCTCTACGAGTGGTGATATCCCTCCATAGCATTACGTAATGCTTTTTATGAGCTTTGAAAGCAACACTTCTATTTCTGCTATTCCTGCTATTTCTGCCAAGGCCACTTTATTTGTGTGCCCATTTCAGTTTTTGCAGACCAGACTAGGTAGCCGATGAACAGTGCTACCGTGCCTAAAAACAGGGCTGTATCTTGGCTCATGCTGGTACCTCCATGGTTGCGCTACCGGCGAGGTCAAAGGCCGCATGGACGACTCGCAGCGCTTCGACGCCTTTGTCTTCTTGCACCACGCAGCTGATTTTGATCTCTGAGGTGGCAATCATTTGAATGTTTATCTGGGCTTCTGAGAGCGACTGAAACATCGCAGCGGCGATGCCAGGGCGATGAATCATACCGATGCCAACAACGCTGACTTTGGCAATGTTTGCATTGACGAGCACTTCTCCACAGCCCAGCTCTGAGGTTGCTGACTGCAAGACGTCTTTTGCCAGGTCCGCGTCGTTTTGGGCGACGGTGCAGGCAATGTCTCGGCTCATTTGTCCCTCGTGGGGGCGGCTGCGCTGAGATTGAATGATCATGTCTACGCTGATGCCGCGATCTGCCAAAATTTCGAAGATACGGGCGGCAAGTCCTGGCTTATCAGGGACGTTGCGGATGGCTAGCTGGGCTTGCTTGAGATCTAGTGCTGCGCCGCGTACTGACGGAAGTTGTTGGGTGTCTGGCTTTATTCGCTCGAGGCGGGCGGGCGAGCTGGTGACTTCAAATCGGCTACAGAGGGTAGCGATCGCGCGATCGCAATCTTCTTCAGCCACCGTACAGCTCACCTTTACCTCAGAGGTCGAAATCATCTGAATATTTACCCCGGCGTCAGCCAGTGCCGAAAACATGCCAGCAGCGACACCTGGACGGCCAATCATGCCAGCCCCGGCGATGCTGATTTTGGCGATGTTACTTTCGCTGTGGACTTCGGCTTCGTTGGCGGACTTTTGGATGGCTACGTCTTGGCTTCTGAGCGCTGGGGCGATGTGCTCAACGACGCTTTCGGCTTGTTTTAGACTGCGCGATCGCACCGTAAAGGCAATGTCATTGGAATTACCCTCATGAATCGACTGGATAATCAAATCCACATTCAGCGCCTGCGTTGCCAGCTCTCCAAACAGCTGTGCGGCGACTCCTGGCCGATCGGGTACCCGCAAAAGCGCTACCTTTGCCTGATCGGTATCAAACTCCACGGCATCGACCGGATGGGCAATCTCCAATCCTGATAGCGTCCTAGGCTGTGGCGTAGGCGCAGTTACCCTGGTACCTGGCTGGTCTGTCCAGCTAGAGCGCACAACCAGCATGATGCCGTAGTTGCGAGCAATTTCTACCGCCCGAGGATGCAGGACGCTCGCGCCTAAACTGGCCAGCTCTAGCATTTCATCACAGGTGATTTCTTCCATCAGCTGCGCCTCTGGCACCACCCGAGGATCCGTGGTCAAAATGCCAGGCACATCTGTATAGATCTCGCAGCGTTCTGCCTGCATGGCCGCTGCTAGCGCCACCGCTGAAGTATCAGAGCCCCCCCGTCCGAGGGTCGTAATTTCTAAATCGTCCCCGGTCTCTAGGTTGCCGCTAGTCCCTTGGAACCCAGCCACAACGATGACTTTGCCTTCTTCTAGATGGCGGTTTAGCCGGGTTGTTTTAATCTCTAAAATGCGGGCGCGGGTATGCTCAGCTTCGGTGACGATGCCCACCTGTGGCCCCGTCAGTGAAATGGCTGCTTGTCCTCGCTGGTGGAGCGCCATGCTCAGGAGTGCAATGGTCACCTGCTCACCTGTTGAGAGCAGCATGTCCATTTCGCGGCGACTAGGATTGCTCGAAATTTCGTTGGCTAGCTGCACGAGGCCATCGGTACTCTTGCCCATGGCCGAGACCACAACAATGACCGAATTTCCAGCGGCGGCTGTTTTTTGGATGCGTTCAGCAACTGCCCGAATGCGCTCTACGCTACCAACAGAGGTACCACCATATTTTTGAACAATGAGCCCCATAGTTTTTGTCCTCACACGTCATGTGCGCGCCCGTCTCAAGCCAATTGGCCAACGCTACAAGACATCATCTCATTACATCCTGATTCATGACGCGATCGCCTAAATTAATCTGCGTCTAACTTTACATTTTTAGTCTTTTTCTTTCCTCGCTTTTTTACTGTGATATCAGTCAAATGGACTCAATAGCACAGTAAAAAATCAGCCATGAGCCGTCACAATAATGCGCATGGCTGATCATCAATGACTATTGATGTCATGCCAGCCCTTTAATTGAGTCCTTTGATTGAGTACGTTTACTTGTCCTTTCTTTCGAACTTTTTTTTCGGAGGCTGTTTCAGTCTGTGGGCACTTGAACCATGCTGTGGGCACTGTAACCATGACGTTGCTCAATTCCAAATCGTCGCTGTATCTCAACAATTTTCCGTAAAGTCACCGCTAGAGGGTGGCGGAAAATGGGCGATGAAGATATAAACTTTAGTTAAGTTGCATAATTATTGGTTGCCAAATATGACTGCCGCCTTACGGACTCGGCCCACTTCTACTTCAGTCTCAACCGGCAAAGACTCAGCTAGCAAAAAGGAGCCGCACCACATCGTCATTGTTGGTGGTGGCTTTGGTGGCCTCTATGCAGCAAAGGCATTGGGCAATGCAGATGTAAAAGTCACGCTAATTGACAAGCGAAACTTTCACTTATTTCAGCCGCTGCTTTATCAGGTTGCCACGGGCGGCCTGTCTGCGGGTGATATTTCCTCCCCCCTACGCGCTGTACTCAGCAAGCAGAAGAACGTACAGGTGCTGATGGGCGAGGTGACGGGCATTGAGCACAAAGCCCAAAAGGTTGCGCTCAAAAATGGTGAAACCGTCGACTACGACAGCCTAATCGTCGCAACAGGCTCTAGCCACCACTATTTTGGTAAAGATGAGTGGTCTAACATTGCCCCTGGCATGAAGACTATCGAAGATGCCCTAGAGGTGCGCCGACGGATTTTCCTTGCTTTTGAAGCGGCAGAAAAGGAAACAGACCCGGCCCGCCGTGAAGCGCTGCTGACCTTTTTCATTGTGGGCGGTGGCCCCACCGGGGTAGAGCTGGCCGGGGCGCTGGCTGAGCTAGCTTTTGAGACCCTTAGAGAAGATTTTCGTAGCATTAACCCTGGTGAAACGAAGGTCGTTTTATTAGAGGGCATGGACCGCGTTTTGCCACCTTATCCTGGCGATTTGTCGGTGGCTGCGAAAAAGTCTTTAGAAAAGCTGGGTGTGGAGGTTCGCACCAGCACCTTGGTGACAAATATAGAGGGGGATACCGTCACGCTAAAGAGCGGTGACTCGATTGAGAAGGTGCAGGCCTTTACGGTGCTGTGGGCGGCGGGCATTAAGGCTTCTCCGATGGGCAAAGCGATTGCAGCGCAGACAGGCGCAGAGCTAGACCGCATTGGCCGCGTCATTGTAGAAGATGATTTGAGCGTACCGGGCTGTCCGAATATTTTCATTGCAGGTGATTTGGCCCACTATGCCCACAACAGTGATGGCCCCTTGCCGGGTACGGCCGCAACGGCGATGCAGCAAGGCCACTATCTGGCAGATTCTATTAAAAATCGACTCGCAAAGAAGCCTGTCAGCGCCTTTGAATACAAAGACAACGGCAGCATGGCCGTCATCGGTCGAAACGAAGCTGTCGCAAACTTAGGCTTTGCCAAGCTTTCTGGCTTTCCAGCCTGGATCATCTGGATCTTTGTTCACATTTACTATCTGATTGAGTTTGATAACAAGCTGCTGGTCATGCTCCAGTGGGGCTGGCACTATTTCACCAGCCAGCGTGGCGCTCGCTTGATTACAGGCGATGACTCGATTCCCGCGCTGTCTGAGCTAGTGGTAAAAGAAATGACCATGGGCGATAAGGCCAACTCAGAAGAAGCGGAGATGGTCGAAGCCTAGCCTTAACTGCGGTTTGACTGCGGTCTGACTGCGGTCTGACTGCGAAGAATGAAAAAGCGCGGCAGGTGTTTAAATCTACTGCGCTTTTTCATTCAGTCATTTTTCCAAGAGGCCTTGCTGAGTAGCTAAGCCATCCGTTAGTACCACGCTCTAGCTTGCTTGGTATGGATGTAGCCAGTGTACGGTTGGACACCCGTTTCTGGATAGGCGTCGTCGTGAGGGCTAAAGATGCGATAAATTGCTTCTGCTAAGAAGTTAAAAGCGTTATTGAGTGTTTTGAAAAACGTCATGACCTAATCTCCTATTGATGACAAGAGAGCTTCGCTGAGAGAGAGCAAGCTGCCTTCAAACGACAAAGGATCGCTTAGCTGTGCAGGTGCTCAAGTAGGCTTAATCAAGCAATTTCGAGCGCGTTTGTTTAAGTCAGTGTTTCGATTCTATAGGCTCGAACTATCTCGATATTAGGTGGTGAGTTCGCCCCTGTAGAACTACGGTAGTTATTTCTTTACGAGACGACATCCACCGATACACAACGTTCAGATTGTGATGTCTCGTCGATTTTGATATTGAGACCGTCTATGGCACAAAATATCTGTGTATGCAGAAGAATATTAGAGTGTCTATGGGAGTGTCTATGGGCGAGGCAGAAAGGCGCGAGGCACCTAATGCGTCAAATACGGGACGGGTCTATTTGCTAGGGGCGGGGCCTGGTTCGTCTCAATACCTAACGACCTATGCTCAGCAATTGTTGGGTCGGGCAGATTCTCTCGTGTACGATGCGCTAGTTGATAGTGCCTTGTTGCAGCAGCTACCGACAACCTGCGAGCTATGGCACGTGGGCAAGCGAGGTGGCAAGCCGAGTACGCCACAGTCAGAGATTAATCAGCTCTTGGTGCGGCTCTCTCAAGCCGGAAAGCAGGTTGTGCGGCTAAAAGCAGGCGATCCTTTTGTATTTGGTCGGGCCTCGTCAGAGATTCAAGCGCTTAAGCTGGCCGGTTGTTCTTTTGAGGTGGTGCCCGGGCTGTCGTCTGCTCTGACTGCGCCTTTGCTAGCAGGGGTGCCGCTGACCGATCCGGTATTGAGTCGTGGGTTTGGGGTGTTTACAGCGCACGATTTGGATGCGCTAGACTGGCAGGCGATCGCACGCTTAGAAACCATCGTTTTACTCATGGGTGGCCGACGACTCAGAGAAATCTGCGATCGCGCCATCACCCACGGCAAACGCCCTGAAACGCCAGCGATGATCGTCCGCTGGGCCGGTCAACCACAGCAAACCATTTGGCAGGGCACCTTGCTCAGCTTGCCGCAAATTGTTGGCATCGCGAAGCTATCGCCCTGCGTCATTGTGATTGGTGAAGTCGTAGGCCTGCGTCAATACTTACTGCCCCCTGCTACGCCGCCTCTGGCACTAGCAGGTAAGACAATTTTGGTCACGAGGGCCGCAAGCCAGGCGAGTCAATTTAGTGAACTGTTGCTAGAGAGGGGCGCAAGCGTTGTTGATTTGCCCGCTTTAGAAATTCGTGTGCCGCAGAGTTGGGATGGGTTAGATAGTGCGATCGCAGCCATCCATACCTTTGACTGGCTCATCCTCACCTCCCCAAACGCCGTTAATTACTTTGTTGATCGACTACTGCATCAGGGCAAAGATCTGCGATGTCTCGCCACCCTCAAAATCGCCGTCGTCGGCAAAAAGACAAACGGCTTTTTGCGTCAGCGCGGCCTAACGGCTGACTTTACCCCATCTACTTTTGTTGCAGATTCGCTCATCGAACACTTCCCAGAAGATCCAATCGGTAAAAAGCTGTTGTTCCCCAGGGTCGAACAAGGTGGACGAGACATTTTAGTCAAAGCCATGACCGCCAAAGGCGCTATTCTCACAGAAGTTGCCGCTTACGAATCTGCCTGCCCAGCGTTGATTCCACCCGCCGCCAAGCTTATTTTAGAAACTCAATCAGCAGATGCCATCACCTTTGCTAGCTCTAAAACCGTGCGACACTTTGCCAAGCTGATGGCCCAAACCTTTGGCCCCCAATGGCTGACGCTGCTAGACAACGTTGCTATCGCATCCATTGGCCCGCAAACCTCTCGCGACTGCCGCGAGCTATTGGGCAAAGTCACCTTTGAAGCAGAAGAATACACCCTAGCAGGGCTAACAGCAGGCTTAGAATCATGGGCAAAGTCGTGAAAAAAGGGCAAAGTCGTGAAAAAAGATAAGTCGCAAACGCCAGAGCGTCGAATTATTGGTCTGACCGGCGGCATTGCGACCGGAAAAAGTACCGTGTCTAAGTATTTAGAGACGCAGCATCACCTGCCTGTGTTAGATGCGGATGTGTATGCGCGGCAGGCGGTGGAAAAAGGTGGGGAAATATTGGATGCGATCGCACATCGCTACGGCTCCAAAATCCTCCAGTCAGACGGTACCTTAGACCGCCCCACTCTTGGTGGAATTATTTTTTCAGATCTCACCGAAAAGAAATGGTTAGAACAACAGATTCACCCTTTTGTTCGTGCCCAGTTCTCTAAAACAACAGATACTTTTCCAAAAAAACAAACCCTCGTTTATTCTATTCCGCTTCTCTTTGAGGCAAATCTTACTTCCCTGGCAACTGATATTTGGGTAGTTTACTGTACGCCTGCCCAGCAAAAGGCTCGCCTCATCGCTCGCAACCATCTCTCTGAGCGTGATGCTCAATCGCGCATTGACGCTCAAATGTCCCTATCTGAAAAATGTAAAAAAGCTGATTATGTTTTAGATAACTCCACCACAAAAGAAGAGTTGTTTAGGCAGATAACTACCTGCCTTTTAGAAAGCTCTTAGTCGAAAAGACATTGCAGCGGTACCGCCGTGACAACTAGCGAGCACATCATATAAGCATCACCAGCATCAGCATTCTTACTCACGTCGTATTATCCGTGGCGAGGGCACTCTATTAGCATTAATTGATTTGCTAAGGGTGACGTTTCAAAATGGCATATCCACAAGAGTGGAAGAATTTCTGGGATTGGCAGAAGGAAAATGAAGCTTATAACTTGGATGCATTGCCGCATGGGGTGACTCAGGGATCGATCTCAGTTTTTGGTTCAAAGTACCATCTGGCTACCTCCTTCGAAGGCATCTTAGCCAGAGAATACAAAATGGACGAAACTGTCGATGCCTATAGTGCAGTACTTAAAGTGTTTCTAGCTTTTTCAGCGTTGGAAAGCTTTTGCCGATCAACTTGCCCCGAGCTTAGAAGACAATACGAGATAGAATCTTGGGCCTTTGAAAAGTTCCCATCTGTGGTCTCTGGCCCTGCTCAAACTTTACGGGAGTCAGAGAGAGTAGTGTCCTTTTTGACAAAGAATGTGGGGAAAGAACTCAAGAAACGATTAAACTCTTTCAGCGCTGGTAATACAGATAACTGTATGCATGTTGCTGCGGCTATCAGACATGCCGTTGCCCACGGATTCATTAGCATTCGTCCCTACGGCACCAGTGCGATCGCCTCTGTCGATTTTTGTGAGCATCTTTCAGCCATGTTGATTGGCGTCGCAGACGAAGCCTTTACAGCGTTTATGTATAATCTGCCAAAGTGCGTTGAAGTGAGCTAACAACTGTAGTCCTCTTTTCCGCCCAAATCAGTTCAGACAGATGTGTCTTTTTCTTCAAAAACTCTTTCAAAGCTTGTGCACTCTCATCTTCCAGCCAAGGCTGTGCAACTATTGCCACAATTCCTTCTGGATTCAATAAATTAAAGCACTGTTCTGCAAAAAGTCTCTCCCAGGCAAACTGCGATCGCACCCTCCGGCCCTTACCCTGCATCACCTGGTTTACAAACAACTCACTTTTCTGAAAATAATCTATCCAGAGCGCATATCTATCCTGATATGCTAACCATGCCTTAGCAACCTCAGCATCTCCCTTCGCCAGCGCCTGCTTAGAAGTTTTGAACCCCTTCTCTGTAATCTCCTTCTCATCAGCCAAGTCTGGAAACGTCTGAATAAAATCCTTCACTGTCGGCTTACAAATCCCCTGTGGTGAATAGCAAGCAACAATATCGAACCCGCCTTTTCGGATAATTTGACTAAAGTGATATCCCCAGTGAAAAGGCTCGCACTGCTCTATATCCTGTAATTTCAGCGGACGCCGCTGCGGCTTGTGTGTCAGCTGACTTTCTCTGTATCGAATCCCTAGCTGCTGACTCATATGATTGAGCAACAGCGTATCCAGCTTATGCTGCGCCTTCGCATCCAATGCCAAAATTTGCTCCCGCAGCAGCGCGGCTCTGGCATACTCAGGCACACTGTGCGTTGTTGCTAATACCTGCGATCGCGCCAAGTAATGCTCCAACGCAACATTCTTCTCACTCAAAATCGTCTTATAGCTGTCCGCCGCCAGCGGCTGCAACAAATTTCCCTGCAATACACTGCCTGCCCCAGCCCGATTTACCTGATCAAACCGCTCCTCATCTACCCGAATAAACCCAACCAGCGCATTCCCACTCATCACGCTGAACTCCAAATCAGGCAGCGGTTCCAGATCCCCCACTTGCCCAGCTGTCCCCACCAAATGCTGTAAAAGCTGAAACCGCGCCCCCTCTGCGACATCTATCACTACCTCCACACCATAGAGATTGTTTTGTAAAATTCTCTTCTGAAGCGTCAGCAGTAAACTAGGCTCTGTACTCTCCGGTTGTTCTATTAGCCCAGAGCGCCAAATCTTGAGCTGAGCATCCTGAGTTTGTTGAATGTATCCTGTCAAAAGGCTAAAAATTTCCGTCAGTCTTTGAAGGTATGCCGTCAGCAAATGTCCACAGCCACAGGCCGGATCCACAATCCGCAACGCTGGTAAAATCTCTTGAATCAACCGACGACACAGCCGTGAATCTGCATTAAACAAAAGATCGTTTAGACTTTGTTGTTCTTCTTCTCCTCTAGTTCCAGCTTGAGCCAGTCCCAGCCTCTCTAAAATTAGTCTGTCTAACGTCAGCGTGCAAACTACTCTGGCCAGCTCCGGCGTACCAACAACGCGATCAGGCCCACCCTGTGCCTGCTGCCAATAATGAGAAAATCCGTAGCCGATTGAACTGCTTATCCAAGGATTTAGCGCATTACTACTGCCCTGCTCACTGAGCCACCCCAGCACCGCCTCAAGCGCCTGATCCGTAATCCTGATAGCTGGACACAGCGCTTCTATACGATGCGTATGAAACAGCTGACCAAAATATGGCACCTTTCCCACAGAAGTATGCAGTGCTATTGGTCTTTCAACCGCAGGCATTGAAAGTGCCTGGTACAGTGGCTGGAGGCAGCGAGTAAAAAAGAGCTGTTCGCCTTCTTGCAAAGCCTGCTCAAAACGAGTTTGCAAATACCAAGTATCGCTATCAAGCCAGCCCCGCTGCTGACTCTGTTGAATAAAAATAAGCCTCTGTAGCGTCAGCACCGCATAGGTCTTGCGCTGAGAAATGCCCTCGATTCCATCAATGCCCTTAAAGATCGTTTGAACCAGCGCGGTAAGACTCTCCTGTATGTTGCTATTTACCCTAGGGAAAAGGCCACAGCTGGTTTTAGCCAGTCGCTGCAAGCGAAACTGCCATATTTCTGTAGGCTGACCAACGACATACAGCGCACTCTGCGTGAAAGATTCACACCAAAAGCTGCGCTTTTTTTTGGCACTGACAATAATAACTAGCGGCAGTGCATAGTCTGTTTCTCCGTTTGCCTGCGCTAGCGTGCGCTGGCTGAGCGCTGTGTAGATCTCTTTTCTTAGCGCTGGGCTCAAACCTACTTTTCCAGCCAGCACAACTTGCCAAACGAGTGTACGCTTTGTTACCTCAGTGTCTTGGCTATCACGCTGGGCAATTAAAGTGCAGTTTTGATCCGTTAAAAAAGGAAAATCTGCGATCGCTGGCTGCGTCGTTGGTGTTTGCCAGCCGAGCGTTTTGGTAAACAGTTCGCTCAATGCGTGCGATCGCAGCTGTTCAAGCGCCTGTGATTCAAAAGTGCGTGCTGTCTCCACCGTTAAGGCTCTGTGCTCACAGTGCTAGCTGCCGACGGCGTATGCTGGCTCGCATATACCTTAAACCTATCCAAATCAGCCTGTAGCGTAGAGGTCACCACATTATCTACAAAAGAGCTACTCATCATCAGCCGCGCCAAAATAGCTGGCAGTGCGTACGAAATGCTCATTTTTACTGTGCTGCTCCCGTCCTTATGGCCATAAAACCGAATCGCCCCACGATTGGCCAAGCCATCCACCGATTCCCACTGAATAACTTGCTGCGGGACGACTTTTACAATTCTCGATAGCCAAGAGAAAGATAGTCCTGTGGTCTCTAGAGACCAGCGAGACAGGCTCGGATCTTCTTCTAAGACTTCCACGGAGCTAATCCACTTCATCCAATTAGGCATTTGAGAAATGTCAGACCATAGCTGCCATACCTCTTCAATCGACTGATCTACATCTACATGGACGGTATGCTCAAGCCATTCTGCCATCGAATTTCGTCTATCCTTACTTTGCTGTAGCGTAAGCAACGTATATATTTTACTGGTATTACGTGAATGGGTGCGGGAGATTGTCTGAATGGCCGTTTTGTACGTGAGTCCGTCAGGTCAAGATAGCAACGAAGGCACGGCAAACTTTCCCTTTGCAACTCTAACCCATGCCCTTCAGCAGTCACGTCCTGGCAATGTAGTGCAGCTCGCACCGGGGACTTATCAGGACAATGAACGGTTTCCGATTGTTGTGCCCGCTGGGGTGACAGTGACAGGCAACGGTGCACAGCTGGTTACTATTCAAGGGGGCGGCCCCTTTGGTAATCGCAATATTGCCGTGGTATTAGGCGATCGCGCCCAGCTAAAAGACACCACCGTTATGAACCCTCAAGGCACCGGCTTACTCACCAACGAAGGCGCTGCCTTAGTCATTCGCAACCGCTTCACTCGCTGCCAGCAGTATGGCGTCCTCATCACTGGCTCTGCTCAGCCCTTTCTCTCAGAAAATGAATTTTTAGAAAATGCAGCCACAGGTTTGGTCATGGTGGATCGGGCCAAAGGTGAGGTGCGGCAAAATCAATTTACGCGTACTGGTGAGGGAGTGAGTGTGCGATCGCAAACCGCCCCTCTCATCATTGGCAATCAATTTTTAGATAATAAAACAGCCATTGTCATTGCCGGTTTTTCAAAGCCTGTCCTCCGACAAAATAAAGTTGCTAACAGTGAAGACATCGGTTTGCATCTCAAAGACCGTGCTCAGCCCGACATTGGCCAGCCGCAAGATCTCGGTGACAACGCATTTGTTGGCAAGCGCCATGACTTACTCAATGAGTCAAAAGACACGATTACTACTGCCGGAAATCAGCTCAATCCCGTAAAAGTGAGTGGAGCCATTCGCTATGTCTCTAGCGAAGTCCCCGATGCTGCTGCCGTTCCTGCCGTGCTGCTTGGCCAAGTAGAGCCCGCCCCACCCCTGCCTACTCCGCCGGCAGCCGCTCCTACCCCCGAAGAAGCACTGAGCTTGGACAGCCGGTTCAACGACTTAGTTGGTCATTGGTCTGCACCCTTTGTCGAAGCCCTCGCCGACAAAAATCTAGTCAAAGGGTTTATCGACGGCACCTTTCAGCCCGATGCCCAAGTCACAAGAGCGCAGTTCGCTGCCTTAATTGCCGCCGCTTTTCCTGATCAAGAAGCCATCCGCGAGGGGCGCCGATTTGCTGATGTGTCAGCTAGCTTTTGGGCGAGTAGAGCCATTCGCCATGCGCAAACAAGGGGATTTATTTCCGGCTTCCCAGATGGATCTTTTCGACCCAATGCGCCCCTAACGCGAGTGCAGGCTATTGTGGCGCTGGTGAGTGGATTGGCCTTAGGTGATGGACGCTCGGAGTCGCTGCTAATTTATAGCGATCGCGCCCAAGTCCCTAGCTATGCCATTGAACCCGTCGCCTCCGCCACAGAGCGCCAACTCGTCGTTAACTATCCCGACCCCTATCAGCTAACGCCTCTCGTTCCCGCTACCCGCGCTGAAACCACCGCGCTGGTGCATCAGGCGCTCGTACTCGCCAATAAAACGTCTCGCATTGCCTCGCCATTTATTCCAGAACCAGAGGCCGCCTCACCCAATTTTGCTGACTTATCCAGTCGTCACTGGGCTACAGACTACATTGACCCGCTCGTAGAACAAGGCTGGCTCAGTGGCTTTCGTGACGGTACGTTCCGGCCAGACTCGCCCATGACCCGTGCTCAGTTTGCCGTCTTGTTAGTCGGTGCATTCGATCCGCCGCCAAAGCGGCCAGCTGTGAGCTTTCGCGATGTCCCGCAGAGCTTTTGGGGCGCTGAAGTCATTCAGCAGGCGTATCGGGCTGGCTTTATTTCAGGGTTTCCCGATCTCACCTTTGACCCAAATTTTCCTCTGACAAAGCTTCAGGCTTTGCTGGCGCTGGTGAGTGGCCTGAGCTTGCAGACCGTTTCGCCGCCCGTGGTGCGATCGCTAAACACCTACTCAGACCAGTCGTCTATTCCTGCCTATGCAAAGGATGCGATCGCCTCTGCTACTCAGCTAGCCCTTGTCTTCAACCATCCCATCGTCTCAGAACTACGCCCAAACCGCACCGCTACTCGCGCTGAGGTCTCCGCCATGGTTTACCAAGCCCTGGTTATTGCAGATAGAATGCCTGCTGTCGGCTCCCGCTATCAGGTCTCACGCTCATCGTGATCGTTACCGATAAAGCCCTCGACTAAAGGCTCAATAAGATGAGAAACTGATACTTATTAACTTAATGTAATGCGAAACCACCATGGCTGAAATGCAATTTGCTCGCGGCGTCAAAGAAGAAGTCATTCCCGACATTCGCATCACCCGGGCTCCCGATCTCTCTGATGGCACCGCTACTTTTTACTTTGATCGCCCCAAAGCGCTCATCGAGGAAGGCGGCGAAGTTACCGGCCTCTACATGGTGGACGAAGAAGGTGAACTCACCACTCGCGACGTCAACGGCAAATTTGTAAACGGTGAGCCCGCCGGTATCGAGGCCGTCTTTGTCATGCGTGGTCAAGATGAATGGGATCGCTTCATGCGCTTCATGGATCGCTACGCCAAAGACAATGGTTTGGGCCTCACAAAGAACTAACACGCCAAGCATTCAGCGTTCAGCATCTAGCTTCTAGCATTTAAAAATGCAGCCCTCAGCTCCTAGCCCCCACAAAAGCCCACATGCTGACGCCTGCCTCGTAGCCGTCGATTGTGCGGTGCTTACCGTTAGCGACACGCGTACCCCTGCCACAGACAAGAGCGGTCAGCTGATGCAGACTCAGCTGACCGCCGCAGGCCATTGGGTCTGCCACTACCAAATCCTCAAAGACGAGCCCGCTCAAATCGCAGCTCTCGTACAGCAATTAGTTCTTAGACCAGACATAAAGGCCATTCTCCTTAATGGCGGTACCGGCATCGCTCCCCGCGATACAACCTACGATGCCATCGTGCCGTTATTAACGAAAGAATTGCCTGGATTTGGTGAAATTTTTCGCCAGCTCAGCTACGCCGAAATTGGTTCCCGTGCGATCGCTTCGCGTGCGATCGCAGGCGTCATCGATACAACGCTCCTGTTCTCTGTGCCCGGCTCTACCAAAGCCGTAGCCCTAGCCCTAGAAACCCTCATCCTGCCAGAGCTACGGCACCTTACAGGTCTTCTCTCATAATCCACCTTTTGCAATCTAAAAGCGTTCTCTTTTTAATCACTTTCCTTCGGTAAACCGTACCTGCTGTATCGACCGTACCGTAAGGGGTTCGGTGTACTTTCTACACCTGACTACAACAAACACCTCTGTCATCATGAATGTGTTGAAAGAAAGGCACCCCACCTTTCACACCTATCTTTCGAGGAAGCACAGACAAAAGATGAAAAAGAAACAGAACAACAACAGCCTCTCAGCAACCCTACACCAGCTGTATAGCAAGGCGCTAAAGCACACAAAATATCGCTGGGTCGTCATTCTAGGCACCTTACTTTATCTCGTCAGCCCACTAGATATCTCTCCAGACGTCTTCCCTGTTCTTGGCTGGATTGATGATGGTGTCATCGTCAGCCTGCTTGTCACCGAAGTTAGCAAAATCATGTCTGAAGAGCTTCAGCGTAAGCGTTCAGCCACCCAAGCAGCACAAACCATAAAGACAGAAGTCGAATCTGTTGTCGAACCAGATGGCATCAAAACTATCTCTGTTGACGCCGTGACTGTTATCTAGACTGCTCTGTTCTTTTTCTCTTTTTTTGCGCTCTGAATAACGCATTCAAATAACGCACTCAATTTATTCACGCTGCTCACTCATTCAAATCACTCCCAAAGGCATTCACCATGACATACCTCAACGACACAACTCTTCCAAACCTCACCACCGACGATGCGCCTAGCAGTACCTTTGACAAAGTCAAGACACTTGCAAAGGAAGGCACACAGCGCACACAGCGCATTACTCAAATCCTAAAGCAGGCCTTCTCTGAGACCCGCGATGAATTTAAAGCGGGTAAAACGGTTATTGCACCTTTGGCAAAAGAAGTCACCACAGAAACCGTTTCTACCGTCAGATCAAAAAGTCAGCAGGCTGCTAACGCGGTCAACAAAGCCTGGGAAGAAGAAGCCAACACTGCTGACTTTACAGATCGGCTAGTCGCCTTCCTCAAAAAAATAGCCACCGCGACAGCTCAAACCTTGTTTCCTCAAGTTAAGAAGCAGGCATCCAATCTAGACGAGCTGCTAGGCAATCGCTACGGCGCTCAATACACCAACCTCAAAACCCGATTTGAGACGGTTCGAGCCTGGGTCGTCGTTCCCGATACTGTGCACTCAGAGTCCACTACTCCAGCAGACAATAGCGCCGATGTCGTCGTTATCGAAGTCGAAAGCGAAGCTGTTAAATAACGCTCGTTGGCGCTCTTTTTATTCTTCTCACACAACCAAAGCCTATAAAAGAAAGTTAAAAGTCTCTTTTATAGGCTTTTTCTTATGCTGCAAACCTAAAACAATCTACTTTTTCTGCCCAAACTGTTGTTTTGCCTCTTGATAAACAGTTTCTGTAATTTCGGAGAGATTTCTCTGCACTGCAAACTTTTCAATCTTCTTACGAGCTGCAGGCCTCACAAAAAAAGGAATC
>JBCBKQ010000141.1:0-14761 GCA_038521595.1 Cyanobacteria bacterium J06627_28
GCGATCGCAACAAAAAGCGCACTCTGCTCCATCGCTCCGATATCAATCGAATTAAACCCAGCTGTTCGCATCACCACCGATTGAAAACCCGCTAGCAGCGCTTTAGTCCCAAAGCTTTCACCGCCGAGCGTTGCTGGATTATCAAATTCGATCAATAAAAACGCGACAGTACCAATGACGAGCAAAGCAAGCGTCGTACTGGTAACGATTTTGAAGTGCAGAGAGAAAACGGTATTTTGCTTGCGACCGTAGAGGCGATCGCGCAACCAGAGAAATGCCTCCATAATCACCTGATAGCCAATCCCCCCCAGCACAATCAACGCCGACACCACCGCCATCGGCCAAGCATTTTCTGCGTAGCCCACCAAACTGTCAGAAAATAGGCTAAACCCTGCATTATTAAACGCGCTGATGCTGTGAAAAATAGATAGCCACAGCGCTCGCCCCGTGCTGAAATCTTCTGTAAACGTCGGCATCAGGCAAAACGCACCCGTCAGCTCAAAAATAAACGTCATCGAGATAATCGACACCACCAGCGCATTCACATTTGCCAGCTCTGAGGTGTCCATTGCCTGCTGAATAGCCAAGCGATCTTTCAAACATAGCCGCCGCCCAAGCACCAGCAGCAGCAGCGTCGTCGCCGTCATATAGCCCAATCCACCCAGCTGAATTAGGGTCAGCACCACACCCTGACCAAACGACGAGAAAAAAGAGCCCGTATCCACCACGATTAGCCCCGTCACACAGACCGCAGAGGTCGCCGTAAAAAAGGCCGTCAGTGGACTATTCCAATCACCGCTCGCCGTCGAAAAAGGAAGCATGAGCAGCAGCGTGCCGACCGCTATCAGGGCCAAAAACCCAATGCAAATCGTTCTAGGGACGGTCATCATAGCGGTACAAACAAATATGTCAATCTGCACTCAGCTCATGCCACCGAGGGTGGTGGCAGGCCTTGTTGTATAAAGCTTAGTGCTTCGTCAGCTTATCCTTTCATCATGGTTGATTGATATGCAACTGCATTGCTGACGATTTTGCCGATTCGAGAGGGCTGGTTTACCATCGTGACAAGCCCCTCGAATCAGACAAACCGCCATGACTGCTACCAAACCACTCTCCGAAAGAATTCAACAGTTTTATGACACGTCGTCACCGCTGTGGGAGCGCACCTGGGGCGAGCACATGCACCACGGCTACTACGGGCTCAATGGTCAGCATCGCAAAGACCGTAGGCAGGCTCAAATCGATCTCATTGAACAGCTGCTGACGTGGGGAAATGTCACCTCAGCAACGACTATTTTGGACGCGGGCTGCGGCATCGGTGGTAGCACTTTGTACCTGGCCCAAAAATTTGATGCCCAGGCCGTCGGCATTACTCTGAGCCCCGTCCAGGCACAGCGAGCCGGCGAAAGAGCCGCAGAGCAGGGCATCACCCTGCAAGCCTGGGAAAATTTTGAACCGAGTGAAGGGCCTGCCGTGCAGTTTCAGGTTACCGATGCCCTGGCAACGCCTTTTCCAGACGATAGCTTTGACTTCATCTGGTCTATGGAAAGCGGAGAGCACATGCCAGACAAGCGTGGATTTTTGAAGGAATGTCACCGTTTGCTCAAGCCCGGCGGTACTTTTTTGATGGCGACTTGGTGCCATAGAGCGACCAATACGCTCGCAGGCCCGCTAACCGACAGTGAACAGGCCCACTTAGATCGCCTTTACGATCTCTATCATCTGCCATACGTCATTTCACTACAGGACTACGGTGACCTAGCAAAAGAAATCGGCTTCACTGAACTAGCCACCGCAGACTGGTCACGGCAGGTTGAGTTCTTTTGGCAAGATGTTGTCCGCTCGGCCCTGGATGTAAATGTGATGTCTGGTATTTTTCAGGCAGGGATGGAAACTATTCGCGGAACAGCTGCGATCGCACTCATGACCACCGGCTTTGAGCGCGGCCTCATCCGCTACGGTCTCCTACGCGGAACCAAGTAAAACCGCCTTATCAAACTAAAGAGCCTCAGAAAGTCGATGACTTTCTGAGGCTCTTTGATTATTCAATCCAGCAAAAGAGCTAGGCAGCACCTAGCATCATGTCGTTCGTTACTGGGCACCCGCAGCAGGCGTATTGGCCTGCGTGCAATCCAACAAACGAACCATCGCTGCTGCCGCATAGTTACGCTTTGCAGGCTGATTAGGATAGAAACCGCTACCTGTCTCATTGAGTGCCGTTGCGATACCACAGTATCCAGAGAGATCGTTAATCACAGCGTTCGCCCAGTGACCATCAATATCTGTGAAAGTCTCGCCCGTTTGATTAGCCACGAGCGTAGTCGTGCTGTTTTTGTATTCAGCGGCTCGGCGCATAATCGCAATTAGCTCAGCACGAGTGACTTCATCAGTAGGGCGAAAGACACCATTACCATCGCCAGTGACAATATTGAGCTCTTGCGCTTTCTTAATTTTGGCCGCGCTCCATCGACTGGCCACAACATCGGAGAAACCACTGCTAGTAACCGTTCCCGAAGGCGCAACGCCCAGACCTTCTACAACGATAGAAACAATTTGCTCACGAGTCAGCGACTGTGTCGGGCCAAAGGTAGTCGGTGTAGTACCTGCAATAAAGCCAAGCTGAACCGCGCGGTTGATTTCGTTCTGATAGATATCGCCTGCGATATCACCAAAGTTAGAAGACGGCGCTGTAGGTGTGCCGTTGTCAACGGGGTCACCAGATTGATCGCCACCACCAGGCTCAACCACAACTTCTTGACCTGTGATTTGCGCAACCGTGAGATCGTTCGTCAGATAAACTGCACCTCTGGGCTGACCATCAACTGTCCGCTGAGTCAAGCGCCAGCCAGGCTTTAGAAAGATTTGAGTATAGCCACCCGCTGCAATACCGTCAGTTTGACCAATGATAAAGGGCTCAGCATCACCTAAAAACGCACTGGGCTCTGCATAAAGCACGAGCACGCCATTTTCTTCGCGCAGCACAGGGTTGTAGCGAACCTGCTCACCACCGGCTCGAACCGCGTAACCATTCGTGTCGGTACCCCGACCACAGATGCCAGAAAAGTCAAACGTGCTGAGTAGAGGAATGACTCGGGTAGGGCTGGATCCTTCTGTTTCGTAGCAAAGCCTTGCATCTGTTTTTTGCTCGATGATCATCAGGCCGTAGCGCTGAACGCCGCCAAAGTTACTGGTGGGGTTCGTCGATAAAATAAAGCGACTTTGGTCAACTTCTTGAGCACCAATGACGTTTTGCTTGTTTTGAGCAATGAGGGTTTGGGTCGCCTTTGCTGCGGTGCTGGATTCGCTTTGCGCGATCGCAGCAGGTACCTGTGAAGCGGTTGTAGCGATCGCAGCGGTAGCAAGAGCGGCGATAGTCAGTCGGAGTGATTTCATTGTTGTGCTTGTCCTTGTGTAGATTTCACTGATATTCGGTGACAGCGAAGGCGTTGCGCACCTGACATAAGGGGTAAAAATAAACAACCTACTGGCAGGCCATCGGCCAGCTGATTGTTTCTTATTGATTTGACTCTTTATTTGAATAGTTCATAGCCTACCTGCGAACCGAATCAAATCACCTTAAATAAGGTTGAATGCATCCAGCAAGTTGAATGCGCCTTAGCAAAACGACAACTGTGTGAGTAGCGTTTTATAAGGACTTGTGGGCGTCACCGAAACATAGAATTGGAGTAGGCGTGGGAATAAAACAAAACTGCTTCATCTTTATGGACAGTTTATGGATTATTGCGGATGACGCTTGCCACTTTCACGGGGTCTCTGACACCATAATGAGAAAGCTTTGGAGTTCGCCCCGCGTCATGTCCCATTCCATGTATTTAGAGATAATGGATTTAATTCGTAAGTGCGATCACCGAAGGGTCGCTTTTGCAGTCGGCACAGTGCTAGGTGTGACAGTTTTGCTCGGGCAAACCGCCAACGCCGCCAATGAAAACGACATTCAAAGATTAATTGAAACCAACGAATGTCCGGGCTGCGACCTCCATGAGGCCGACTTCAGACGGCTTGATTTATCCGGGGCCAATTTAGCCGGTGCCGACCTTGAAGGGGCCAACTTTTACTATGCCAATCTGGACGGTGCCCAGCTGCAAAATGCCAACCTCATTGATGTCAATCTAGGCTACGCCAGCGTGCAAAACGCCTTTTTAGACGGTGCAGATTTGCGCTATGCCATTTTTGATCATGCCAACATGAATGGCGCCTCCATGATTCAAACCGACCTGCGAGAGTCTTACATAGACGAAACCAAGTTCGTCGGCACTATTCTCAATGGCTCAGACTTGCGTGACACCCTCGTTTTTGACGTAGACTTTTCCCAGGCAAGCCTGTGCGGCGTTATCACCTGGTCGGGGTTAGAATACCGCCGCGACTGCGCGGCTGTGACCGTCCCCGACGAAATCGACGACATCTACGGTCGTTAGATAATCTGTGATCGTTAGACAATCTGTGATCGTCAGATATCTATGGTCGCTTATGGTCGCTAAGCGTCTTACGATTTTTCCTGCTTATTAAAAGAGCACTCCACTGTAACGCTAAGGTTGCTCTCCGCCAGGCCTTTGGTCACATAGGGGAGTCCAGCCTCAGCACCAATGCGAATGCCAAACTGTAAAGTCACCTTGTCAATATTGTGGCTATCCGACATTTCTTTGAAGGCACGCATGGTTTGACTGGTGTAGGTGCGAATAGTGCCTTCTAAGGCTTTGAAGCTTTGTGCGGCAGCAATAGCCGTCCCACTGCGACTAGGTGAATCAGCCTGACCAGGCATTCCAGTAAAGCCGCGTGAGCCACCGTTACCGCCCCAGCCTTTTTGACCGCCACGTACGGTTTCTTCTTCGTCATCGCACTGAGCTGCCAAATCAGGATTGACTGCGCCGTCGGCCTCTATATAGATTTCACTGCCGTCTTCCAACGTGATAGGTACGAGCTGAGCCATGATGAAATCTCCATAGTTAGATGCTGTATCAGTTAGATGCTGTATCAAGACATGCATAGCAAAATAGATATATCCAAAACAGATATATCAAGCTAAAAGACATATCAAGAAGTCTTGGTCTTGAAATCAGTGCCTAGTATGCCCTTTTTCGGCTATGACTACACAGCTTTGACTACACAGCTTTGGTCACACGGCCTTGATCACATTCGAGCACACGGCTTTGATCACACGACGCCTAGCCACAAGCTTGATTTAGCGAGGCCGCATATCAATGCCTATCAATGCCGCATATCAATATCGATGCACCTGCTGACTCAATCTGCCAGCTAAACCTATAGTTACGTTGCAATCGGGTATCCGCACTGCCCAACCCCGCAGAAGTTGTCTATAAATAAGTAAAGCGCTTGATATTTCTATAGCCCGCTCGTCGCTCACCTCTTCCCAATCGCCATGACTCCCGATCTGTACGCCAGTGAGGATGCACAACAAATACTCCAGATTGCGATCGCCAAAGAAACCGAAGCTGGAGAACTCACCCGCACTCAGCTCGCCGAAATCGCCGGCGAACTCAACATCGCCCCCGAAACACTATGGTCAGCAGAGCGCGAATGGCTCTCGCTAAAAAGCGCGTCTGTACAGCAGCAACTATTCAACCAGCAGCGACAGCAAAAGTTTCACCACCACCTCATCCGCTATGGCATCGTCAATAGCTTTTTGCTGCTGCTAAATCTTCTGGCAGGCGGATACGGCGTCGCACTATTCATCGCCTTAGCCTGGGGAATTGGTCTAGCACTCCATGGCTGGCGAGCCTATCAATCATCTGGCTATCGCTACCAAAAGGACTTTGAAGGCTGGCAGCGACGTCAGCAGGTCAAGCAATCTGTTAGCCGCTTTTTCAACAAGCTGCTAAAAGCCTAGAAAAGCTAAAAGCCTGAAAAATAAGACCATACCCAAACTAAAAGGCCCGGAAAGCATACAGTACGCCCTGATTTATCAAGGCGACACACAGCAGCTCTTTAGCTACCGGAGCCAAATCAGTCGCTAGCTCACCTCTGCAGGAACCTTCTCCAGCATCAGCTTAGACCGGCGGACCTGCACAGGAATATCGATGGGGTACGCACCCGTAAAGCATGCCGAGCAAAAGCTATCTACAGCCACATTAGTTTCTTCGAGCATCCCTTCCCAGCTCAGATAAGCTAGGGAATCTGCACCGAGCTGCTGTTCAATTTCCTTAACAGACTTAGTCGCGGCAATCAGCTGCTCTTGATTGTCTGTATCAATGCCATAAAAGCAGGGATGCGTAACCGGCGGCGAAGAAATTCGCATATGCACCTCCGTGGCCCCTGCCGCATACAGCATTTGCACTAGCTTGCGACTCGTCGTCCCCCGGACAATCGAATCATCTACGATCAAAATTCGCTTACCCTCTAGGACATCACGCATAGGGTTTAGCTTCATGCGAATGCCCGTTTCGCGCATTGCCTGGGTCGGCTGAATAAACGTGCGGCCCACATAGCGATTTTTAATGAGCCCTTCTGCGTAGGGAATACCAGAAAACTCAGAGTAGCCAATTGCCGCAGGGACACCAGAGTCTGGCACTGCCATAATCAAATCCACATCTGCCGGAGACTCTTTTGCCAATCGCTGACCGATGCGTTTGCGATAGCTATATAGACTCTCTCCATGAAAGACGCTATCTGGCCGAGCGAAATAAATCATCTCAAAGACGCACAGCTTACGCTCAGCGCCTTCGCTCCACTGCACAGATTTCACGCCGTCACCATCGATCCAAAGCAGCTCACCCGGTTTTATGTCTCTAAGATAGGTAGCGCCAACAATGTCTAGACCACAGGTTTCAGAAGAAACCACAAAGCGACCAGCACCGTAGCCATCACCTTGCGACTCCGGGGCATCAGTGCCGATATAGCCTAGGGTCAAAGGACGAATGCCGTGAGGATCACGAGTAACGACAATGCCCGCAGGCGTACCGATCACCAGGCTAAAGGCACCTTCACAGCGTTTGAATGCTGCGATCGCACCTTCAATCCAATCCTGTCCATCATTCACCGCCTCAGCCATAGCAAACGCAATCAGCTCAGAGTCAGACGTCGTCACCAAATCATGATTACGGGCCAGTAATTCATCGCGTAAATGATTGACATTCACAATATTGCCATTGTGCGCCAGCGCCAGCTTACCCAAGCGAGTCTCTACGATGGCAGGCTGTGCATTGGCCGCGTGGCTAGAGCCCGTCGTCGAGTAGCGCGTATGCCCAACCGCCCACTGGCCAGGCATCTCTGCGAGCAAATCATCATTAAAAACCTGAGAAACCAGGCCCATGCCCTTCACCTCATGCACGGCGCCCTTGTCAAAGCTAGCAATACCGGCGGACTCCTGCCCTCGATGCTGCAAGGCATACAGGCCAAAATAAGTTAGCGTTGCGACTTCCTGACTAGGCGCATACACTCCAAAAACTCCGCAAGCTTCTTCGGGCTTATCGGGCCTTGGCATCAATGCGTTTGCCTGCTGAGAATCTTCAAAATGCACAGTCAAATCAGGGGACTGGGACATGTTTTGCTTCAAGCTCCAATGAAACCAAGACAATTGTTTAACGAGCCACCATTACAGCGGTCATTTGCTACGTCAACCAACTCTATTAAGCCGCAGTCGTCTCTAAATTCACTCACTGCAAGCGAGGACTTCAAACCCTTTCAGAAAGGGCGTAAGACAGGGACTTGAAAAGAACGTTTGGCAGCTTTAATGTTTTTTTAACGTATGCTCAAATCCTATCATTTCCTGCCGAAAAGATTGTTGCGCGCCCCAGAAGCCAGCACGTTTTTATACAGGTTAAAACAAGCCTAAAACGTAGGGCCATGGAGGCTTTTTTTAGCATAATTCATCTTCTTAGAGGCGTCTTACAAATCTTGTAAGAGCGATCGCTCTATGGAAAATTTCCAAGGCTCAGCCAGCTCCGTCGGCAATGCGCTGATGAGCATGTCGCCATTTTCAGTACGCACGGTTAATGGTGTTGAGGATGCGCCTACCGTGCCCAGAAACTGACAGGTTACCGAGTTGTCGCGACAATACGTTTCCCACACGTCTCGATTAACACTAGAAACAGATAGGACAATGCGAGCGCCCCCTTCAGCAAACAGCAGAGCATCCGGGCGTAGGCTGCCTTGAGCGAGCGTAATGGTTGCACCTTTGTCTGCACCAATGCAGGATTCGGAAAGTGCGATCGCAAGTCCTCCCTCTGCACAGTCATGGGCTGACTTTACCCACCCCTGACGAATACCGTGTCGGCAAGCAGCCTGCGCGGCCAGCTCTAACTCAATATCCACCTTGGGCGGCTGGCCAGCGACGATGTTATGAATACATTTTAGATATTCTGAACCGCCCAAAGTTACCGTGCGATCGCCCGTGCTATCAGACCCAACACCCAGCAAATAGATCAGATCGCCTTCATCCTGCCAAGCCTGCCCACAAACCTTTGTCAGATCTGGAACCAAACCCACCATACCGACCACTGGTGTCGGATAAATCGGCTGCGGCGTGCCATCACTACCGAGCGTTTCGTTATACAGCGAGACATTACCACCCGTCACTGGCGTAGAAAACTTTCGGCAGCCCTCTGCGAGTCCTCGGCAAGCTTCGGCCAGCTGCCAGTAACCAATAGGCTTTTCAGGACTGCCAAAGTTGAGATTATCAGTGACGGCAACGGGTTCAGCACCAACACAGCTGAGGTTTCGCGCCGCTTCTGCCACAGCTGCGATCGCACCTTCATAGGGATTCAAATACACATGGCGGGCATTACAGTCCACCGTCGCAGCCAATCCGGTGTTGGCCTTAGGATCTGACTCCAGCTGCGACCTTAGCCGAACCACCGCCGCATCAGCGCCCCCCGGCATTAACACCGTATTATTCTGCACCTGATGGTCATACTGCCGATACACCCACTGCTTAGACGCAATCGTCGGCGTTGCCAGCAAAGACAACAGGACTTGATTCCAGCGCTGCCCCGCTACGCCATCTACCGTCGCCTCAGGCAGCTCGCCCTCTTGCCAGGCCCAAGCCTGCTGAGCATATTCCGGCGGCTGCGCCATTAGCTCCCGATTATAAATCGGCGTATTGTCAGACAGCGCCGTCGCAGGCACCTCGGCCGCCACCCCCCCATCAAACAAAATTCGGACAATCGGATCCTCAATCACCGAGCCCGCGACCACCGCCTGCAAACCCCAGCGATGAAAAATATCAATCAGCTCCTGCTCGCGCCCCGCATGAGCCACAAACAGCATCCGTTCCTGAGACTCCGACAGCAAATACTCATAGGGCACCATTCCCGGCTCCCGCTCAGGAATCAGGTCCAAATCCAATTCAATTCCCACACCACCATTGGCCGCCATCTCTGCCGTAGAGCACGTGATACCCGCCGCGCCCATATCCTGAGCTGCCGCCACACCGCCCGTCTTAAACGCTTCCAAACAGGCCTCTACCAGCGATTTTTCTAAAAACGGATCGCCCACCTGCACCGCAGGCCGATTTGCCTCCGACTCATCACTCAGCTCCGCACTCGCAAAGCTCGCCCCGCCCATGCCATCTCGCCCAGTCGTCGAGCCCACATACAGCACCGGATTACCAATGCCTACCGCCCCAGACTTCACAATCTCATCGGTCTCCATCAGACCAATGGCCATGGCATTCACCAACGGATTTCCGCTGTAGGCCTCATCAAAAAAGACCTCCCCGCCCACCGTCGGCACACCAAAACAGTTGCCATAGTGCGCAATCCCAGACACCACACCTTCAAAAATCTGCCGCGTCCGCGCATCTTTCAAACTGCCAAACCGCAGAGAATTCAGCGCTGCAATCGGCCTAGCACCCATGGTAAAAATGTCACGAAGAATCCCACCGACCCCGGTCGCGGCCCCTTGAAAGGGCTCAATCGCAGAGGGATGATTATGCGACTCAATCTTAAACGCGACCCGCTGCCCGTTACCCACATCGATAACGCCTGCATTTTCACCAGGGCCAACGAGAATTCGTTCTCCCTCTGTCGGAAACTGACTCAGCAAAGGCCGTGAGTTCTTGTAACAGCAATGCTCCGACCACATCACCCCAAACATCCCCAGCTCAGCCCGGTTGGGATGGCGTCCCAATCGACTCACAATTTCATCGTACTCATCGGGCGTCAACCCTTCCGAAGCAATATCGTCAGGAGAGCAAGCGTCAGGCGAAGCGGCGGAAGCTACCATAAGGCGATCTCAGTACTCATACAGCTATTAATTCTATCGCCCAAGGTCTCACCAGCTGCTATCTCCAAAACACGTCGAGCGAAACACGCCGAGCGAAACACGCCACAACAAGCTTGTAACACCCCTCTTACAGGCCTCATGGGATAAGTGTTTTCCCGGAGGCAGCTATCGGTATATATTGTTAACAGAGCTTAACTATTTTTTAATTAGTCAAAGCATTTATTCAGCAAATAAGAACAGAGGGCTTTCCATGGCGACTTATAAAGTCACACTCATCAATGAAGATGAAGGCATCAACGAAACCATTGAGTGTGCAGACGACGTATACATCATCGAAGCAGCCGAAGATGCAGGCATTGACCTGCCCGCTTCCTGCCGCGCAGGGTCTTGCTCTAGCTGCACAGGAAAAATCGTCTCCGGCACCGTTAATCAGGAAGATCAGGTCTTTCTAGACGACGACCAAATGGAGTCAGGCTTCGTCCTTACTTGCGTGGCTTATCCGACTTCTGACTGCACCATTCAGACACACCAAGAAGACGAACTCCTGTAGACCTAGCAACTGCTAGCACCATAACAATCAATGCCTCAGCAAGAGATCTACCCAATCTCTTGCTGAGGCATTGATGATCTGTGGGGTCTATCGTCGTGGTGTCTATCGTCTTCTGACGCTGACTGATGTAGCTTGTAGCCATAGACAAATTAGCTATGAATCAACCGGAATGCTGGCCAACAAGACGTATATAAAAACAGCTAAACCTCCGTTTAAATGCTACTCATAGCAACACGTATAGCAACTTAATACACAGCTATTTAATTCATCTAAACCGACTCGCCAAAAGTGACACATAATTCATAAAGAGAATGGACTTAGAGAATCGACCGGCGCAACGAGTAGAAGCTTTGACTGACTTAGAGAAACAGCTTCTATCACAAACGGACGAATCGCCAAAAGATAGGTTGCGCCATCGTGAAATGGTCTCTGCTGTTCTAGAAAAAATTCAATATTGGACAGGCGGACAGAAATACCTAACCGACCTGCTATGTAGCTACGTGTCGACAGAGGGAGCTGCGATCGCCCGGCAAAAAGATCCGACGATTGTTGATAACATTGTCAGACAAAAAATCCTCAATAACTGGCAAAAAAGTGACGCCGCTGATCACTTTAGCCACATTCAAAAAACGCTCTTAGCCTATGAGTCTAGAGGCGCTTTACTGATTTTATATTTGCAAACGCTCAAGCGAGATAGCATTGCTAGTAATGACGGTCCTGAGCAGGCGCTGCTATTGCAAGCTAGCCTTATCCAACTGAAAAACAACCGGCTGAGTCTTAGCAATGCCATTTATCCAGAGATCTTTGATGAAGCTTGGATCGAACGGCAGCTTCCCGGCATTACTCGGCCAGTTTCTATCATTAAAGGCTCGTCTCCACTGCCCGTAGCCCCTAGCCATCTGCCTGATAAGACAGGGAGTACTGCCGACCATAATGCTAGAAAAAACGACGCTGAACGAGTCTCCCCCAGACGCAGCCAGCAGAAAAGATCTGGTCTGATTAGCAAACCGCTGATAGCATCCTTCATCACCGTTAGCGGACTCATTGCCGCGACCGTGCTCTTTCTGCAGCTATCTGGAAGAGATCCAAAAACAGCCGCTGATCGGCTGACCTCTAGCGTGGCTGCAGAGTCCACCACGCAAGCGAACCAAAACATTGTTCAGCTCACCCTACTAGGTGATACCTTCAGTGGCTATAGCACCTTTCGAAACGCCGACTTTCAAGCGGTTTTGCAAACGTCAGGCCTAGAAATAAACTACGACAACGAATTCGATCAAACGCTCCGCGCGCAGAGACTAAACGAGGACGGCGCTGATCTTATTGTCACCACGCTAGATCAGTTTTTGCAGCAGGCGCCCCAAGGGAAAATCGTCGGATTACTGGATCGAACCGTGGGCGCAGATGCTGTCGTTTTAAATACCAAGCAGTACAGCGATCTCAAGTCTCTACTGGATCTCAATAAGCTTGTGCAGCAGGCCAAAAGCAAAGGCGAAAAGCTCAGCATTGTCTATGCTGCCGATACGCCCAGCGAGTATTTAGCCCTTGTGCTCGACACCCAGTTTGACACCTTCAACTTGTCAGACTTTACGCTTAAGCCCGTTGCCGATGCCTCAGAAGCTTGGGCACTCATGCAAAATCCGACAGAGCAAGTTGCGATCGCAGTGCTCTGGGAACCTTACGTTGCGCAAGCTCGCCAGCAAGGCTACAGCGTTGTCCTCTCTAGCAAAGACCAGCCCAACGTCATTGTAGATGTACTGGTCGCGTCAAATAGGCTCATCCAAACCAACCCATCAGCCCTTTCCCAGCTACTCGAAAGGTACTATCGCCGCATTGACGCCAACATTAGAGATGCCACCCAACTCCAAACTCAAATCGCCGAAGATGGCAATCTCTCCGTGGAAGATGCAGCCTCCGTCATTCGCGGCATCGACTTTTTTACAGCCACCGAGGCCAAAAACTGGCTATCCGCAGGCACCTTGACCCAGCGAATTGAATCCACCGCCGCGATTCTAACCCTGTCAAATCGACTGCAGGATATTCCAAGCAATCCTACTGATTTATACTCTGAGCAATTTATCGTAGAAGCGGCCAACAACACTCAAGCGCTGATTGACTTAGTCGAAGCAGACAATCCAGAGCTAGCTGCCAAGCTCTCTGGAACGAGCCCAACGATCCTGCCGACAAAACAATCTCCTACCAATACGGGCGCAGGGGCAGACATCGGCAATCTTCAAGTTCGCGGTCAGGTCAGCTTTGATAAAGGCTCAGCGCAGCTAACCTCTGAAGGGATAGCAACGCTCAATCAGCTAGCCAGCGAACTGCAATCCTTCAACGAAGAAACCACAGCGATTCGTATTATTGGTCATACCTCTCGCAGCGGCAATGCCGACCTCAACCTAGAACTTAGCCAAGCGCGAGCGACAACCGTGGCCCAGCAGCTAAAAAGCTTTGGCATCAGGCTCAACGTCCTATCAGAGGGCAAAGGATTCAGCGAACCCCTTCCTAACGTCCCGCCCGAAGACCCCAGCAACCAGAGAACCGAAATTCGCCTTGTCAGAATTGAGCAGCCAGCTGAGTAATGGATAGGTTGAAAACTATTGCCTTCTATCGAGCGATCGCAGTCCCTTATCTCAGCACATCTTTAGGGTTCTTGGTTTTGCGCAAGTCCGACAGCGTCTCTTTTGAAAACGCGCTGCTCCGAGCTTCAGGTAGCAAGTCATTAAGCGCACTTTCTCGTTGATACGAATTCTTTGCCGTTGACTTACGCTCAGGGTGGTTCTGATTATTTCTTAGGGCCTGTTCTACCAGCTCACGCAGTTCTTCGCCATAGTACTCAATCGTTTTCTCAGCCGTCGCTGAGTCCATATCAAAGTCGATATTGTATGCCAGAATTGGCTGTCGAGTGGGCAAGGTCGCTGCCCCGGCAACACCACCAAACCCCACCGCAGTTGCAAGCACCACCAGCACTGCAATCATCCAACGACGTGCCAGGTTACTCATACGATCTTTCATCCCACTCATCACCATAATTTCCAAACCTTCTAGAAGTAACCGTCTATATCTGCTGTTGTCTTAGCGCCGTCATCATATTTATTTTTATATAGACAGTATAGAGCTGCCAGCTTAACAAAAAGCAACAATTTCTTATCAACTTATCAATAGCATGAGCAGTTGACGGAGCATCGATGCTTTTTTGATTTAATAAAGTGCTGAACTAAAATATGAGCGTGCAAGTAGCAGCAAGAGGCCTTAGCCATGGCAACCATCACCACAAAATGGACGCTGGAAGATTATCACCACATGATTAGCACCGGCCTATTAGACGACAAAAGCGTAGAACTCATTCAAGGTGATGTGGTCGAGATGGCCCCTGAAGGAAAACCTCACGCTTATTTCAGTACTAAGTCCGATAAGTACTTGACAAAGCTTCTAGGTGATCGCGCTCTCGTCCTCCAAGCCAAACCTATCACCCTCCCAAATCAATCCGAACCACAGCCCGACATCTCAGTCGTACAGCCACTAGACGAAGAGTACCTAGAGCATCACCCTTACGTAGAAAACATCTTCTGGCTTATTGAGTACTCCGACACCACACTGAAAAAAGATCTAGAGCTGAAATCTAGCACTTACGCAGAGGTTGGCATCCGTGAATACTGGATCGCTAATCTAAGAGAAAGAGTCCTAATGGTTTTTAGAGACCCAGAAGGAGACAAGTATATGTCACGTGAAGACTACACATCAGGCAGTCTTTCTCCGCTTTCTTTTCCTGACGTTCAGGTAGAAGTCAGTTCCATAATCAAAAAAAAATAGGTTTCTTCGGAGAATCGTAAAAAGCGGCTCCATTTTTTCAAACATGTAACCGAACGCCACATCCCACCGAAAAACCAAAAAGCCCCCGCACAATGTGCGAGGGCTTTTCGTAGAGCTAAAAGACTCTGAGAATAATTCGATGACTATCCTCAGAAGGTCTCGCTCACATCAAGATGAAAGCTAAGCTTACGCGTTGATGGA
>JBCBKQ010000142.1:0-14635 GCA_038521595.1 Cyanobacteria bacterium J06627_28
ATAGCAAGGCATAGAAAAGAGATGATTCACCAGTCATATTGGGAACCTTTGATGCAAGCCTTCTCTTTTCAACATTTCTGATTGTCTTTACAGCATTGAAGATATCCAAAGACACAAAAATAAAGACACAAGAATAAAGACACAAAAACAAAGACATAAGAACAAAGGCACTAGAAAAAGGGCACAAGAACACCATGAATCCCGAAAATACTGCGTTACTTCTCATTGGCTTTCAAAATGATTACTTTGCGCAAGATGGAATTTTGCACAGCGTCATCGAAGCCTCTGCCAAGGCCATGAAAACCGTTGAGCATACCATCGAGCTATTAGAACATCTTGTGGATACGCCGGTTTCCATTATTTCAACGCCGATCTTCTTTACGCCCGACTATGAAGAACTCACGGAACCTGTCGGCATTCTAAAAACGATTCAAGAAGTGGGTGCCTTTCAACAAGGCAAAAAGGGCTCTGAAAGCATTAAAGAGCTAGAGCCCTTTAAAGAACACATTTTAGAAGTGCCTGGCAAGCGAGGTTTTAACGCTTTTGTCAACACAAATTTAGCTGAAATCTTAGCAGAAAGAGACATTAAGCACCTTGTCATTGCGGGCTCTGTGACCTCTATCTGCATCGACTCTACGGGTCGCTCTGCCCATGAGCAGGGATTTAAGGTGTCTATTTTGAGCGACTGCACATCAGCTAGAACAAACTTTGAGCAACAGTTTTATGTAGAAGATGTGTTTCCACTGTATGCCGAAACCATCACGGCACAAGCATTCTTAGAACAGCTGAGCCTAGCACCTGCGCTCTGCTAAGTGCGAACGGCTATAGTACGGCAAGCTGCTTAATGCATTCCGTTACTTGAGAGAAGCTGTAAGGAAACGAGCGCTATATTCCTGATTTTTGAACAGAATAGGGAATCTCTTCTATCGGTATATTTTCGCTGTCGCTGTCGCCATAACGAAGCTGCAATCGTTTTTCTCCCGCATAGTCTACAAGCTTGCCGCCGTAGCATTCGGCGTTTAGGCCTAGGCTTTGGATGCGGACACTGCCATAAAAGACGGTTGCTCTAGCAAGGTAAATGACCAGATCATCTCGGGAGGGTCGATTGACGGTGACGCTTGCGGTTAGATGGGCGACCCCACGTTCGTCTAGCTCCTGGGGCAGGGCCAGCGCGGTATTGCGAATGCCACGAATCGCGACGATAGCCGCAGCCACAGCCATGGTGATATCGACGCCTTCATCTGTGAGAATATGCTGACTCGACAAATACTGAAAGTTTTGTTCGCCTAGGTCATCGCGGATGCGGCGATGGATGAGATTTCGAGGGTGGTAGTTGGTGAGTGCACCGACGATGGCACCGCAGGCGGCCCTAGGTTCACGCCAAGGCGCCTCGCGAGTCTTGCCGTAGATGACATGGCGACCGTCTTCTCGAAGACGCCCCACGTGGGTTTTTAAGTCAACAGCGACTAGTGAAATAGACTGTGGGTTGCCTTCGTATAGCTGATGCTTGAGCTGCTCGTCTAGTTCGTGGGCGACGGTCACGTGCGCCAGGGTCGAGCCGTTGTCTGTACCGCCACCAGCGGGGAAAAAGGCTTCTAGCTTAAGCTCACCGATTTCAGAAAGGGTGGCAAAACGAGAGGCCACCACGTCTCGATAGCGCTTGGTGGCCTCGCCTTGGTGAATGCGATCGCCACAGTTGGTATAGGCCAGTGTCGTAACCACGCTAGGCAAGCTCAAATCTGCCCCACAGGCCTTCACTGCCGTTGGGCTATTGGTGGCAAACTGTAGCTCGTCTCGCAAAATTTGCAGACCTTTGATGAGCGCATAGCGATCGCTCACAATTTCGTTGAGATAGTTGTGATAGGCATTACGCTCCATGCCAAAGCTAGCTGGCAGTTGCCAAACTCTATCCACTCGTTTTTGAGTCGTCTCTACATCAAAGGGCAAAGTCATGAGAGCGCCAGCTGCATCAAAAGCAATATAGCGGTTCCTGGAGGCATACTCAAAGCAATCCTATGCCCTATATGATGGATGGCGATGAAGAGATGGTTAACCCACCACAAGCTGATGCCTGGGAAACAAAGAAAATCACAGTTCTTTTTCTTGGCAGGTGGTCTGATTAGCGGGTATCTTTTGCTTTGTCTGGGGCTATTTGTCCAGCAGCGTCGTGTGATTTATGTGCCTGAGGCAGAGCTAGCTTTGCGGCCAGATACTGCTGAATTTGGCTTGGTCTATCAAGATGTGTGGGTACCGATTAAAAATTCAGCAGAGCAGCTGCACGGCTGGTGGTTACCAGCGCTGCCAAATGAAACGATTTCGATTTTCTCAGATGAACCGCAGCAGGTACTCTCTGAGCCCAAAACAATGCTGTACCTCTATGGTGTGGGGCCCAATAAGGGAGATCGTCATGCCATCTCTCGCATTGCGGCGTTTCGTCAGCTGGGCTTTTCGGTACTGGTGGTTGACTACCGTGGCTATGGAGAGAGTCAGGGCAACTTTCCAACGGAAGAACGGCTATATGAAGATGCACAGGCAGCTTGGGATTATTTATTGACTGAGCTTGAGATTTCGC
Source organism: Cyanobacteria bacterium J06627_28 (assembly GCA_038521595.1). Lineage (GTDB taxonomy): Bacteria > Cyanobacteriota > Cyanobacteriia > Phormidesmidales > Phormidesmidaceae > Phormidesmis. The sequence goes on from JBCBKQ010000142.1 coordinate 2,573, forward strand.
CAGAAGCTGTGGTGATTTATGGGGAGTCTATGGGCGGTGCGATCGCACTCAACCTAGCCACCCAACAGCCCGATGCGGCAGGCCTCATTATCCAAAGCAGCTTTACAACTATGGCTGACGCCGTCAAATATAAGCCAATCGGTAAACTCCTGCCTGTAAAGCTACTGCTAACCGAAAAATTCAACTCGCTCGAACGCATCCGCAACTTACAGATGCCCGTTTTGTTACTCCATGGGGCAGATGATAAATCTGTTCCCGTTCGCATGAGCAATGAACTTTACAACGCTGCGCCAGAGCCAAAGCGACAGCTGATCATTGCAGGGGCCAATCACAATAGTATTTATCAGCCGGGAGCAGACTCTTATCTCAAAGCCATTGAGGTGTTTGTCTCAGACATTGATCTGACTGGTACCCTTGAGTAGCAGCAAAAGAGCGCTTAAAAGAGAACTGTTCCACGTACACTCTCAATGGAAAGACCTAAGCTAATAGAAATTAAAAAAGCAAAAGACTTTGACCAGTGGTATTGGCTCAAAGCAGAACTGGTGATTTTCTGCCGCGCACAGGGACTCAGGGTTTCAGGGAATAAAGCAGACATTGCACACCGTATCAGGCATTTCTTAGACACTGGCGAGAAAGAACCACCACAGAAACAGCCACGAAAAAAAGTAACCTCTAAATTCGATTGGCATAGCGCGCCGCTGACGCCAGAAACAAAGATTACTGACAGCTACAAGAATACTCAAAATGTTCGTCGGTTTATGGTATCGCAGGTCGGTAAAAGCTTTCGGTTTTCAATTCCACTTATGAAGTGGATGAAAGAGAACGAAGGCAAAACACTCGCCGCCGCCATCTTGCAATGGGAAACAATAGAGAAAAGCAAAAGAGCGGGAAGCTATACAACAGAAATTCCACCCGGCAATGAATATAACCAGTATGTGAGAGATTTTAGTCAGGATAATCCCAGACAGTCTTTGTCAGCTGCCAGACAGTGCTGGGCATATAAGCGATCGCAGCCCGGCAGCAACCGATATCATCCAGACGATTTAATCAACTCGGGCGTATCACCCACAGACAAACCATCCCCACAAACATCAGACTAAATCAGTCTTTATCAGGCCAGGAAATAGCCAAAACCAGCGTGTAGCAAAAGCTAGGCTTGTGCCATTGGCACGGGCTCGTCATGTCTTACAGGCGATGCCTAACGTATGAACACCCTGAGAATTGTGCTCCTCACAGCGATTGGGCTTGGCCTTAGCGGCGTTACGGCTAGCTCTATCACCCAGCCAATCGCAACCGTCCCAACCTATACAGATTTTTCGTTTCCAGACAGCATTCCACTGGATAAGTGGTCACCAGTAAGCCCCTCGTCTGGCAATGTCACAAATGGCAATGTCACAAATGGCAATGTCACAAATGGCAATATCACAGAAGAAATCACAAACAGGGTGCTTGCCAACCATGAAGTCAACTATCAAGACGCTGGATCATTTGTAGGTGAGACGCTCTCACAGCAACGGTATCAGTACCAGCAAGGGCAGGCTCTGCTCACCATAGATATTCGCTATTTAATCGAGACAAATAGCGATTTAAAGTCCATCATTCCAGCACAGGCAAGGCAAAGCCAAGTCAAGCGCAGCCCTGAGCATGGCTTTTATTATCTTTTTGAATACGACGGCAATGCCTATCTCACTACCTGTCAAAGTCAACGCGGCCCCACCACGGTCACAGCTGACCAGTTTAGTCGTAGCCGAATGAGGCACGATGCGGCAGCTAGTCGGTTATTGCCATGGCTACAAGGCAAATCGACCCTGGGCGATCAGCGCTGTCTATGGACGCAGATGTCTGTTTCCCTAGATGACTACGGCTTACGATCAGCTCTCGCCTACGAAGCGATGGAGACAGCATGGCATGAATGGACAAATTGGTGGACAGTCAATTTCCCGGAGGCTTAGAGCATGTATCCAGGCATGAACAACAAGGTGGCGGCTGCGATTACGGTCAATTTTTCCACGCTCAGATACGGGCTTTTTGGCGTACTGGGCGGGTTTGCAGGCTTGCATTTACACCTGACAGGGCAGCTGGCAGAATCTGACCTATTCAGCTCTAGCCTACTGTTTTGGCTAGCTGCACTCCTTTTACTTTGGCAAAATCGTCACGAGCGCTCACTTCACAACGATTGGCTTTCTCTCTTGTTGGGGGCTGCGTGCTTAACGTTGGTGCTGTACAAAAGCCTGCATTTATTTGAGGGCGATTTCTTTTTACGCCTATTCCCTTTGCTGACTGTCTTTGGCTGGTGCTTGATAGCCTCTGGATGGAAGCATCTCAGATTTTATGCAAAGGAGCTTTTCCTGCTGCTTTTCATGGCTATTCCCTGGGAGTTTGTTTATCTTTTTGATATCTCGCTAATAACGGCTAAGTTTTCAGCATTTATTTTGTGGATTTTAGGCTTTGATGTAACTCGTCAAGGCGTATGGATTCTATTACCAACCGGATCTATTGAAGTTTATAACGGCTGCTCTGGGGTGCGGATGATGTTTCAGCTGCTGGGCATTAGCTGGCTAGTGCTGTCGCTGGTGCCGACAAGTTGGAAGCAGAAAATAGGGCTGCCGCTGAGTGCGATCGCACTTGGCTTCATTATCAACGGCTTCCGCGTGGCGCTGATGGCCGTATTAGTGGCACTGTCTTACACGGAGGCTTTTGACTATTGGCATGTGGGGAATGGGTCGCTGATTTTTAGTGCGATCGCAGTCCTATTGTTTGGCGGCGTCGTGATAAAAGTCGCAACCGCCAAAACAGCAGCATCCACCCGCAGCGCCATAAAAATACATCGTTAGAGCCTTACCTGGCGGGCAGGCAAAGCAGTATAATGCGCCCGTCAAAATAAGATAAGAGAGTAGGAATAATATGCCATCTAAGAAAATGAGCCCCAATGAGGAAGCCTTCTTACAAAAGGTAATGAAGCGCTCTAGCCTGCCTGACATTTATGATGCGCGGGACATCACTATCGTTGTGCTGCGATCGCTACGCGACCTGATGAGCACAGAAGCCTCCGAGCGTATTGGCGCAGACTTTGACGACGAGAAAATTGCCAAGCTCTGGAAAGACGATAATCCCATTGTTGCAGCGCTAGCTAAGCTCCGTCCGCCCTTAGAAATCGACACCGAAACCTTCCTACGCCGCATCAAGCAAGAGGGCGGCGTGCCCAAAGACGTCGCACCAGAAGCTGCCGTCATCGCGGTCTTTTCGGCAGTGAGGGAAGAACTCTCTGAAGAACGCGTTAAAGAAATTTCTCAGTTCTTACCAGACGGCCTAAAAGTCATGTGGGAACAGATTTAAGCCTAGGCGAGAATCAAAACGCTACTCATCCTGCCAATGTTTTCTAATAGGTAGGGTGAGTAGAACAGACAAGAATGTTGTCCTAAAGTCCAACACACAAAAAAAAAGGGCCTGCTTGGTAAGATTGTAGAGGTGCTTGTCTAAATTTATCTCTACAAAGCTTTGGCTATCAACCGCATGACTCGCCGCCCTTATCAGCCTTTTCTCTTACGCATTTTGCACGGTGTTACTGGCATTTGCCTAGGGCTAGCTATTGCTACCGCCTTTTGGACTTACACCGTTTACGATGGCCGCTGGATTAGCCTTCCCCTGCCCGACTATAAAGAGATTGAAGGCATTCACGGCACCTTTGGGCTCTACACGCTACTCATTTTCCCAGTTTTTGTTTGGTATGCCTTTCATCGCGGACAAAAGCGACTAATACAGCCCAACGATTGGGCAAGACTTTCACAGGTTGGCTATCCTCGCTGGTGGCGTCCGCTGAGCCGCTTTGTGAATACGCTGAGCCTAATAGCCCTTACCTTTGCGCTATTTAGTGGCAAGATGATGAGTTCGGAATGGCTACCAAAAGGTGAGCTGACTCATCGCTGGTATTACGCGCATCTTATTGCTTGGGTAGTGATGGTCGTAACCATTGCGCTGCATGTACTGCTCAATGCTCAGCTAGGCGGCGTGCCTTTACTGCGCTCCATGTGGCACATTCAGTCACACCCACAGGACAGCCCACGATTTTGGAAAAAACAAATCCGCTCAAGCTGGGCTTCGATCCGCAGCAAAGGTCGCCAAGAGTGGGTTCAAACGCTTATTTCATTACCACAACTAGAACTCGCTATTGGTTTGGCTTTGATTGCGGCATGGATTATTTCAACGATAAAAGAGATTGTTATTTTTGTTGGCACACTGTAGAGACATCAGAAGAGATATCAGACAAAGACATCAAACAGACTCTTCAGACGCCCATCTGTTGCTAATACGCGAACACACATCTTCTACAACAAAAGCTGCAACACAAACCCTAGTCCAGCGCCTGCAAGTACCAGCCAGGCTGGATTTACATTAAAGCGAAAGACTGCAACGACACTGGCTAAAGCAAGCAAAAGCGTCGGCACATCTAGAACAGCTGCGCGAGCAAGAATGTAGGTGACGCCTGCCATTAAGCCTAGGGAGGCGGCATTCACACCGTCTAAAAAGGCACTGGCGAGGGGAGAGCGCCTGAGCTTGGGAACCCAGGGATTGACGATGCCAACGAGTAAAAAGGCAGGGAGAAAGATACCCAGCGTACCTGCGATCGCACCCATATTTCCGGCCACCACATAGCCCACAAAGGTTGCCGTCGTCAGCACGGGCCCCGGCGTAATCTGGCCAATCGCAACCGCGTCTAGCAGCTGTTGCGATGTCAGCCACTGCGCCCGCTCAACCAAATCTCGCTGCAGGAAAGCGAGCAATACATATCCGCTGCCGTACAGCACAGCGCCAATTTTGAGAAAAAACAGAAAGACGCTAACCCACCCCACATTGACAGCCGCCGCCGCAGAGGTTTCGGCCTGGGCTAAGACGCTGGGTAGCGAAGCACTCGACAGCGGTAAAAAGAACCAGCCCATTGTGTTCCCTCGATCTGGCGAATTCTTTGGCCAGTTTCTGGGCCAGTTTTTAATGAGGACAACCAATACGCCCGCAATCAACAGCAGTAGGATTTCGTTCATGCCGAGGAAATAGGCTGCGATCGCACCTATTCCCACCACCGTAGTCGGTCGATCTTTCGCCGCCTTCTTCCCCAGCTTCCACAGCGCCTTTAGCACCACCGCAATAATCACCGGCTTAATGCCATAGAGCAGCCAAGTCACCTGCGGTACCGTTTCATAGCGCACATATACCGCCGCCAGCGCCCACATCATGGCCAGCGCCGGAAAAATAAAACAGCTCCCCGCCACAAACAGCCCAGCCCATCCGGCCCGCTCATAGCCAAGATGAATCGCCAGCTCAGTAGAATTTGGCCCCGGCAAAAGGTTCGTCACGCCCATCAAATCCAGCAGACTTTCACGCGTCATCCACTGGCGACGCTTGACCACCTCGTCATCCATCATGGCGATATGGGCAGCAGGCCCACCAAAGGCCACCGTGCCCAGCCGAAAAAATACCGTCGCTAGCTCACGGAGTCGATGCTTCTTTTCGGCTGGCGAAAGCGTCGCATAGGGGGCTGAGTGCGGGCTGTTCGGCGGGTTATCCGGCCTGAGATCTGGCTTGGGGCCTGGCTTTAGATCTGGCTTAGGGTCTGGCGATGACGTCATCTCACTTTTTCCTGCTGGGATCTACCTAAAGACTAGCTTTTTGCTCATAAAACGATATAGACTTAGAGCAAGGATAGACTTTTTCCAATGGATATTTCTATCTTAATAGCTTTAACTAAATAGATATTGGCATGAGAGGGTTTGATGTCAAGCTATTAAAAGTTAGATTTTTTTGCGCAGGTTTATTGGGAGGTTGACATCATGGGTAACGTCTGGCTCGAAATGGGCTGGTTGATCCCACTGTATCCCCTGATGGGAGTGCTATTGAGCATACCTTGGTCGCCAGCATTTATAAAAAAAACGGGGCCTCGTCCGGCGGGCTACGTCAACGTGATAGCCACGCTGGTGGCGCTGATTCATTCGGTAGTGGCGCTCTATTACCTCTGGGGGCAACCCGCCATTAGCTGGAGCTTTGTTTGGTTTGAGGTGGCCGGGCTGTCAATCGATTTGCCCTTTACCTTCTCAGGGCTATCGCTGGGGGCCACTACGCTAATTATCGTGCTAAATCTGCTGGTGCAGCTCTACTCGATTGGCTACCTCGAAATGGACTGGGGCTGGGCTAGGTTTTTTGGCCTGCTGGCGCTGTTTGTCGGGGGCATGGTGATGCTGGTGATGACAGACTCACTGCTGTTTAGCTATGTCCTATTAGAAATTTTGACACTGGGGACCTATCTGCTGGTGGGCTTTTGGTTTAATCAGTCACTGGTGGTGACCGGAGCCAGAGATGCCTTTTTGACAAAGCGAGTGGGGGACTTAATCCTGCTGATGGCGGTGATTGCACTGTATCCACTGGCAGGCACATGGAATTTCAATGAGCTGGCGGTTTGGGCACAGTCAGCCGAGCTGTCGCCGCTGACATCAACGCTGCTGGGGCTGGCGCTGGTGGTCGGGCCCATGGGCAAATGCGCTCAGTTTCCGCTGCACCTATGGCTAGACGAAGCCATGGAAGGGCCGCTACCCAGTACGATTTTGCGGAACTCTGTGGTGGTTTCGGTGGGGGCTTGGGTGCTGATTAAGCTGACCCCTGTGCTGGCGTTATCGCCTGTGGGGCAGTGGGTTGCGATCGCACTCGGGGCACTCACGGCAATTGGGGCAGCGCTCATTTCAGCAGCTCAAGTAGATATCAAACGAGTCCTGTCTTACCTGTCTAGCTCGTATCTAGGACTGGTGTTTATTGCAGTCGGCGCACAGCAGGTAGGGGCAGCATTCTTTTTGCTGCTGACCTTGGGCGTTGCCATGGCGACTATCGTGGCTAGCACGGGCTCCGTCATTCTCACCTGTGTCACTCAAGATTTGACCCAGCTAGGCGGGCTGTGGGCTCGCCGTCCCATCACCGGCTTCTCTTATTTAATCGGGGCCTGTGCACTGGTGGGGCTGCCGCCCTTAGGAAGCTTTTGGTCGATTCGCACCCTCTTAGATGGGCTGTGGTACGCGGGCGATTTTAGGCTAGTGGCGGTGCTGCTCGTGACAAACGCGATTACGGCCTTTAGTTTGATGCGGATGTTTGGCCTGATGTTTTTAGGCCCGACGCAGGTGATGACGGCTCGGGCACCGGAGCCCATTTGGTCTGTGGTTGTCCCCATGATGGCGATGGCAGCTATGGCCGTACATGCCCCTATCATTTTGCACTCCTTGGCCCTACTACCCATTGGCGCTGTCGGGACGATGGGAATATTGCTAATAGCGTCTACCTTGCTAGGTGGGACGATGGGCGTGTTGCTATACGGGATGAGAGTCAAAGAGAACCCTGAGCAGATTCTTCCAGGCTGGCTCGTCGATCTATTTGCCAATGACTTTTACACGCCTAGAATCTACCAAAACACGATCATACTGGCAGTAGCTACGCTAGCTACCGTCGGTGATTGGCTTGATCGCTATGTGGTAGATGGCGCAGTAAATCTAGTCGGCCTTGTTTCAGTTGCCAGCGGTGAAACGCTGAAATACAACAACACGGGTCGCCCACAGTTTTATGCCTTTACCATTACAGCCTTCGTGGTCTTTCTGGGTGTTCTGATGAGTTGGGTTGCCCTCTTTGCGTAACGTTCACCGCAGTTCTATCAAAAACAGTCTCGCAAATAGTTTTATCTAAAGCACTTCCGTTTAAGAAGAGGAATTTAATCAGAAACCATCATGCTGAGCTTGCTAATTTGTTTGCCGGTCATCGGCAGCGCCCTGTTATTTGCACTCCCTGAAAAGACTGTTCGGCTAGGCGCCTTAACGGTCTCAGGGCTGTCATTACTGTGGACAATCTGGCTATTTAGCCAATATGACGTCACGAACCTGGGCTTTCAGTTTACTGAACACCTCACCTGGATACCGGCACTAGGGCTAGATTATTCATTGGGGTTAGATGGTTTGGGCCTGCTGATGGTAGGCATGAATGCATTTTTGAGCTGGATTGCTATCTATACAACGGCCGAAGATGTCGAGCGACCCAAGCTCTTTTATGCGCTGATGCTAATCGTCAATAGTGCGGTTGCAGGGGCATTCATGGCGCAAAATTTTCTGTTGTTCTTTTTCTTTTACGAAGTTGAGCTGGTGCCCCTCTACCTGCTGATTTCGATTTGGGGCGGCGAGAAACGTGGCTACGCGGCGACTAAGTTTTTGCTGTATACAGCGCTCTCTGGGGCACTGATTTTAGCAGGTGCATTGGGGATGGTCTGGCTGGGTGAGGCCGCTAGCTTTGACTATGAGGCGCTAACTAAGGTTGACCTGTCAGTGTCTTCCCAGGTCTTGTTGCTGTTGCCGCTTTTGTTTGGATTTGGCATCAAGATTCCACTGATTCCGCTACATACGTGGTTGCCAGATACCTATGTAGAGTCTTCTACCCCTGTGGCGATTCTTCTAGGGGGTGTATTGGCCAAGCTGGGCACCTATGGGCTGTTGCGCTTTGGCTTTAGTCTGCTGCCCGATGGCTGGCAGGTGCTGGCACCGGGGCTGGCTGTGTGGGGCGCGATTACGGTGGTCTATGGGGCATTGGTTGCGATCGCACAGCAAGACATCAAGCGCATGGTGGCCTACAGCTCCATCGGGCACATGGGCTTCATCCTCTTAGGCGCGGCAGCAGGTAATACCCTGAGTTTGTCTGGCAGTATCGCCCAAATGGCATCTCACGGCGTCATCTTGGCCATCTTATTTGCACTCGTCGGCATCATCGAAAAAAAGGTCGGCACCCGCGAGCTTTCTGCACTCAACGGGCTGATGAATCCAATTCGCGGATTACCCGTTATCAGTGCCCTGCTTGTCATGGGTGGGATGGCTAGTGCTGGGCTTCCTGGGCTAATAAACTTTGCAGCAGAATTTATCGTCTTCCAGGGCAGCTTTCGCCAGTTCCCGGTTCAAACGCTCATCTGTGTTGTGGGTACGGGTCTAACGGCAGTCTACTTTGTGATTTTGCTCAACCGCACCTGCTTTGGTCGCCTTGATAATGAGCGGGCCTATTTTCCTAAAGTCACCCTTAGTGAAAAGATGCCTGCCTATGTTTTAGCGGCTGTGATTGTTGTATTAGGATTGCAGCCCGGCTGGTTACTGCGCTGGGGTGAACCGACCGCAGTCAGGATTATCATCCCGACAATGAAGGCAGAGACAACCCTTGAGCAACCGGCGCTTTCCCATGGGGAAGGCTTCACCATCACGGCATTGTTACCTGAAGCTCATTCATCTGAGACTCTTCTACCTGAAGCGTATCTGCCTGAAGCTCGTCTGACTGAAACGCTGCTTAAGTAAGCTTAAGCACGTCTTCTCCAATACGTCTCCTCCAACACGTCTTCTCCAACACGTCTCCTGTAAAACTTCTTTTCCAACACGTCTCCTCTTCTTTCTCCGTCTCAACCCATGACAGCTACCCTCACCAAACCCACCCTTCCCCCCTCTACTCACCCCTTCGCCGACGTCATCCATCGGCTAGAAGCAGGCGGGTCTATGCTGCCCGACACGCCCGAAAACCTCAAGCAAATCATCGGCATCTACAAAGCGTATGCCGTCCCAATGGATTTCTACTGGCGCGACCTGCTGTACATTGCAGAGCACGTCTTTCTCAACCCACTTCCTTTTTTCAAATACTTCATCTCCAAGGACTATCTACGGCGCCCCAATGCCTATGCAGGGGCCAGCGGTTCGCCGCGAATTTGGCGCGGTGAAGCTCAAGTGCATCCTGAGCTAATGGCCTTCATCGAAAAAGGGGAAGCCGGCCGCAAGCTGCCAAAGCTCATGCATCACCTCTGGCACGGGCGGGTCAATATGGAATTTGCCGAAGCCTGTATGCGCTCGATGTTTTGGCACAAAGACATCAATCCTGGCTTTAACGACTATCTATATACCGATGCCTACAAAGCCGCCGCTGAGAAAGCCATGCAGGCCTATTTCAAGCGCAATCCCGTCATGCTGGGGCTCTACAAACTCTTCCCTGAAATGATGTTAGAGAAAGTGCGAGAGCTTTCGTATTACTCGAATCTAGGCCTGTTTTGGGAGGTAATGGCACCCGTCTTCTTTGAGATGTCAGACATTTACGATGAGGGCGGCTTTGCTGGCGTGCCCGATGCCATGGATTTTTTAGTCAATGGCATTTTTGCAGTGGCCGGTCGTCCGATTTATCACCATGTTTATATCGATGGCGAGTGCTTTGAAATCATTCCAAAATCAGCTGGATTTACCTGGCTCTATGAAGCAGCACTGCCCTATGTAGAGGCGATCTTTTACCGAACGGCTCCTTTTAGAGGCACCAAGTCCTACAACGCTCAGGCCAAGCAAGTCCCCGCCGAGCAACCAGACTTTCACTACGGCATTCTGTACGCCGATCTCTTTCCCGTGGGGAGTGCGGGCATTCCGCCGACGCTGCTCATGCAAGACATGCTCCATTTTTTGCCCGACTATTTGTTAGAGAGATATCAGGCAAACGGACGCGGCGAAGACGACATGCTCAATCAAATCGGTGTGACCTTTCAGCGCTCTATGTACAACGTGACCTCTGCGGTCATTCAGGCACTGCGCTGCGCGTTGCTCTATCCACTGGACGATCCCAATCCTGAACATCTCAAGGCCAATCGCGCTTTTTTTGAACAAAACATTGATCGGTTCATGCGCCCCGAAGCGAGACTGCAAGATATTCAAAAAAAAGAATATCGCTAGCGTTAAGAACACGTCTCGATTTGTGGAAAGCTGTTTTCTCTCCTATCCCTCATCATGCCTAACATCGTCGAAATTGCCGTCAGCAACGAAAACTTTTCGACTCTTGTCGCTGCCGTCCAGGCCGCTAGCCTGGTCGAAGCCCTGGCCAGCCCTGGCCCCTTTACTGTCTTTGCACCTACCAATGCCGCCTTTGACAAGCTGCCTGGCGGCACCGTTCAAACCCTAGTCGAAAATCCCCCACAGCTTGCTCGCATCTTGAAATACCACGTGGTCAGCGGCACTTGGACACAGGCCGATTTGGCCAATCAAACGCAGCTGGTTTCCTTAGAAGGCTCACCGATTCCAGTTCGGCCAAATCCCACCTTTGAAGTCAAAAATGCAACTGTGGTTACAGCTGATATAGAAGCAAGCAATGGCATCATCCACGTTATCGATAACGTCATTTTGATGGGATAGTCATTCTTTAACGGACGCCTGTTGCCCTTTGCGTAGATTGCAATCTGAACAAAGAATCTGAAGATTACTAGGGTCAATAGCAAGCTGCGGATAGTGCTTCAGAGGTTTTATATGATCGATATGTGAGCCTTTTAACTTGACTCTGCACCGACAGCTGTTGCAAAGACCCTGCTGCAATTTAAGCTGCGATCGCTTCCACTTTCTTCCACCTAAAGTTTGTTTCCATCGATCAAACTCAAGACGCGGTTCATATCTCTTGTGAATGCTATCCGCTACTTGCTTGAGCTGCTCCATACTTTGGTCTGCTTGCTTTGTAGCTGGCAACAATTTGGAAATAAGCGCTTCAAAGACAGACATTAGCTGGCAGGATTTCCCATAGAGGCGACGGTTGCTTTCATGTCGGCCATCGATTTATCGGTGTGACGCATAGCTGCGAGCAGTGCCTTCGTTGAGTGAGACACTTCTGAGGTGTCGGTAGTCGGCTGTAGTGCGATTACATTGTCTAGGCGAGATAGCAGCTCTCGTAAAATGGTCTTGAGAGTTTGCTTGGTTTCTGCTCGCACGCGCGATCGCATTGCATAATCTCGAATTGCAGAAATCGTAGGCTCTAGAGCATACCGATACCCCCGACCGCTTTTTTCAACAGGCGTTAGTGACTCCGTGAGCTTTCTAGAGAGATATGTCGTCGCACCATAGCCTCTCAGCTGTTTACGAGTGGTCGTCAGCTCAGCGTTGTTCATAGCGCTAAGCCTGTTTGTCGGTACGATTGGCCGCATTTACACCATTGCCAAACGCTTTGGCTTCAGCGATCCGTGGGTTGAAATGTTGCTAGAGCAGTACAACGAATACCAAAAAG
>JBCBKQ010000143.1:0-14624 GCA_038521595.1 Cyanobacteria bacterium J06627_28
GTTGCCTCTGTTAACCGCTGTAAGTAGCTCAGCGGATCGTATAAGCCATCAACGTGATCGACTCGTAGGCCATCGATTTTTCCAGACTTTACCAGTTTCTGAATAAAGTCGTGGGTTTGGCCAAAGACATGGGGATGTTGCGCATTTAGACAAATCAGCTCGTTAACGGTAAAAAAGCGGCGGTAGTTGAGCTTTGTGAGTGCAGTTTTCCAATGGGCAAGCTGATAAAACTGTTTGCTAAGCAGCGAGTCTAACTGGGTAAAACTCTCTGAGTTTCCTGCCTCACCGTTGTAATTAGCTAGGGTCTGTTCTACATGTTGTTTCGTTTGCTTGGAGGCGTTAATAGTAGACCAGAGTTCTCTTTTAGTGTCTGTCGAAGCTTTGGATTTTGCTTTGCCAGTGAGTGGGAGTACCCGAGCTTTTATCTGCGACAAGAGCGTAGCTAGAGCCGTATCGCTCTTGTCTAGCTGTGAAATAACTGGCTCAAAGAAGTCTTCGTAAGCAGCCAGACAAATCGGTAGCTGTAAGCTGTAATAGTTCACCTTGAGGCCGTCTTCGGTGTAGCTCAGCTGAAGCTCTCCTGCTGCCAAGCACTGTTGATAGTCTGAGCCGAGCATTGGTGCGATCGCTTTACCATTGAGATCATCGTGATAAGAATCCCAATCAATATCAAACGTGTCTGCATATTGAGAACTAGGACCATGCTCTAGCACATCTACTAGATAGGGGTTTTGGCTATTAAAAGCCATGTGATTTGGCACAATATCTTGGAGCCAGCCCAACCCGTGTTTGTGCGCTTCATCGACGAGTGCCTCGTAGTCTGCCTGCGTGCCGAGTTCGGGATTTAGTCGGTTTGGGTCGATGACATCATACCCGTGCTGGCTACCGATTCGCGCTGCAAAAACAGGCGATGCGTAAATGTCTGTAATCCCTAGCTGGGCTAGATATTCAACGATGGCTTTGGCTTGCTGAAAGCCAAAGTCAGGCGTGAACTGTAAGCGATAAGTCGCACCGGGAATACGCATAGGTAGCTACCATAAAAATTAAAAAATGCAGGTTGCGCCCTCACAATATCAAAAGAACTCACTATGTTGCATGGTCTTTTAGACCGAAGTAGAAATCAGCATGATGCACTATTTTTCATAGTGGCCACCTATCGCAAACAGGTAAATGTAGTCATCATCAAACTTGTAAATAACGCGATCTTTTTGCGATAGTCTGCGAGACCAAAAACCAGAAAGATTGTGCTTGAGTGGCTCAGGCTTACCCAGACCTACACTCGGATCTCCCCTCAGCATCTCTTGAAGAATCTTACAAAGGTTCCTATGGAGCTTTTTGTCTTTTTTCCTAAGCTGCTCATATTCGCTCCAGGTATTTCCTTCAAATACCAAGGATCTCATCGAGCTCCTCTTTGGATGCTGTGCGTCCCTTCCCTTGACTGTGTGTTTCCATTGATGCGGCCATCTGTTGCATCAAATCACTATTTTGCAGCACATACAGCGTTTCTTGCTCTCTTTCCCAGTCTTCGGCACTGACCACAACGAAAGCTTCTCCATTGCGGCGCGTAACTTTAAGAGGACTATGCTGACTGATCGCCCTCTCAACGCACTCTCTAAGCGTTTCTCGAAACTTATTCACACTCACAGTATCCACTGGATGCTGGCCTTCAGCGTACGGCAATACCGTACATCATACAGCTTTTATCTAGGGCATGTCATCAATTGGGGGCTTGCAACCTGTAAACCAGGACCTGGACAGTGCGATACGTTAACAAACGCCTGCTCTTTAATACAACGTGCTCGCAGTTGTATCAATCTACTGATGCATTAGTGGATTGATAGGCACTTAGCGCCTTCTAGAATCAACGGTTTAGCTGATCGTAGTGTCTAACGCTAAGTGCGGAAGGCTGTAGCTTCTTAGCCCAGAAATAGCGCATCTATAGAATAAGCACCTGGACCAAAGACGATAATCAGCACTAGCATCACAGAAAAAATCAGTGCTTTTTCCATGCTTGGGGGTTCGCCTTTGTCTCCATTGGGCCCAGAATAAAATTCGCCTAGCTCATAAGGATCAGGCGCAACGATCGGCAGCCCGTCAATGACCTCCAGTATCAGCGCGTAAACCATCGACACCAAAATCGACAAACTACAAAACGGCGTCAACACACCGAGAATGAGACCAGCGCCGCCAGCAATCATAAACCCTGCGGAGAGGAAACATAGTGGGAGCGGTGCACCCAACGCTTCTGACCATGTTTTCAAATTCTTGATTTTTGGCAACCCATGCAGAATAAATAAGAACCCAACGACTGCTCGAAACGCTAAGAGCATATAGCCCTGTGGCCCTTCAATAAACGGTGGATATAGCCCTGACAACAAATCGATAACGGTACTCAATCGAGATCTCCTTTCTAGCGTTTATGTGAGTGAGTTATACGTCCTATTAATTTTGCACTAGCAAAACATTATGACCATCCGGCCCGCGCCATAGGGCCGCGCGGCTAAAGGGCATCACATCTGGCAAGTCAATTACCTTTGGAGACACAAATTGCACAGTGCCCTGTTGCGCCGCCTCTTCTAAGGCTTCTACTGCTGTATCAATATCATCTACTAACAGCTCAAAGTGCATATGCACTAAGTCATTGGTTTGTTGATCGATGGGAAAAGGTCTAGAGCCCGGTGGCGTGAGATAGTCCAGGAACTCTACACCCAGCCGCCCCGTCGTAGGCGTCAATGAAGTAACAATCACCTTGGCACTAAAGAGATTGTCCATGGTCTCTTGTTTGATGCCGATATTGGTAAAGCTGCCCTGATGCGTCAGGCCCAGCACGTCGCGATAGAGCGCCAAACTACGCTCTGTACTCGCAATCGAGATGGCAGAGTGATCCATACCTAAAAACAAGGCATCTTTCGCCTGCCAGTGGTCTGGCCCTAGCCCTGGAGGAAACTGCAACAGCTCTAACGGGTGACCATCGGTATCGCGAAATTTAAAGGCGCGAATATCGTTTGGTAGCGTTTGCGGCTCAGGAGAAATGGGCGTAAAGGAGAACTTTTGTAGCTGTGCGTAGGCTTTGTCCATGTCGCTGACGATGATGGCAAAGTGCTGAAACCATAGGTCGTTGCTTTTGCTATCGGCAGGGACAGCTTTGCCAGTACCGCTCAAAAACTCCATGAGGCGAATATTTTCTTGGCCCAGCTGTAGGGAAACAATGCGCACCTGAGCATTGGGGACGCCATATAGGTAGCTGGCTTCGTCGCCACTGATGACGGTATCGGAGGTTACTTTATAATCAAAAGCACCGGTAAAAAAGTCGGTGGCCGAGCTAGCATCAGAGACCGTCAGCGCTATAGACTGAACGGCTTTGACGGTTACACCGGAGGGAGATGCCATAGTGGAGCAGTTCCTTACATTTGAAATTTTTACCCCCTGTATTTTGTCATAGAAAGGGAGTATGAGCAGCGCTGAAAGACAGAGATATAGCAGGTAAATAGGCGTCTGATTTTTATCTGTTGGTAGCGAAATAGTTTAAGCGAAATAGCTCAAGTGAAATAGTTCAAGATGAAATAGCTCAAATGAAACGAGTTCTTAAAAAATGGCGATATGGTGCGATGTTCCTTCGGAACGGCTGTGCGATCGCACTCATTCTCCTACTACTAGTCCATTTCCTAAGTCAGCCGCGATGGCTATTTTCCCTAGCAACAAAAATCCGCCCAGGTGCCATCTACGCCGTTTCACTACCGGCTGTCTCCTCGTCAGAATACGAGGATGCCATTCCTGAAAAAGTCGTTGCACTCACCATAGACGATGGCCCCAGCCCAGCCACCGCCGATATTTTAGCCGTGATTAATCGCCACGGCGCGAAGGCCACCTTCTTTAACATCAGCAGCAATTTAGCAGGGCGAGAAGACGTCGTTAGGCAAGTGGTCGCGTCAGGGCACGAGCTAGGCAACCATCTCACCGCAGATGAACCGAGCATTCGTATGAGCAGCGAAGTATTTGAAGCTGACTTGAAAACCGCTGAAGCGGCGTTACTTCCTTTCTTGGCGGCGGGCTCATTACAGCGCTCATCGTTGAAATGGCTACGCCCAGGCATGGGATTTTACAATGCCGAGATGGTAGCGACCGCTGAGCGACATGGCTATCAGGTAGTGTTGGGCTCTAATTTTCCTTACGATACACACATTCCCTCCTCACAATTTGCCAGTACCTTTATCTTGAGCACCGTAGAGCCTGGAGACATCATCGTGCTGCACGACGGAGAAGGTAGGGGCGATCGCACCATCGAAACGTTAGAGAAAATTTTGCCTGAACTAAAAGAAAAAGGCTATACCGTGACAACAGTCTCTGGACTCCATGATTTCTAAAGGCCATTTCTAAAGGCCATTTCTGAAGGCTAGTTCCAAAGGCCATATGTCTAGCACTGAAGACCCGTTTCTGCGTCTATTATTACGACTGAGATAATTGCTACACTGGTACAGACAGTCTACTTCTCAAGCCAAAGGCTTTTCTTACAACCTCTGCGGTGTCAGTTTATGGTTCAGCAGCTTTCCACCTCTGAAAAAACCGTTCCCCTAGAGATTGACTATCCAGATAGTGATGGCCAGCCCATGTCGGACAATACCGAGCAGTTCAAATGGATCACCACCATCAAAGAAAATTTAGAACTGGTTTTTGCCGACAATCCGGATGTGTTTATAGCGGGTGATCTACTGTGGTACCCGGTAGAAGGAAATAACAAAATTCGGCAAGCCCCCGATACGATGGTCGCTTTTGGTCGGCCCAAGGGATATCGCGGCTCGTATATGCAATGGAAAGAAGACAACATTGCTCCGCAGGTGGTTTTTGAAATTCTCTCGCCGGGTAATCGCCGTACAGAGATGGCCAAAAAGCTATTGTTTTACGCAAAGTACGGCGTGGAGGAATACTACGAGTACGATCCTTACAATATTGAGCTGATTGGCTTTCAAAGACAAGGAAATGACTTAGAAGCGATTGAGTCACTCGATGGTTGGGTCAGCCCTCGACTCAATATCCGCTTTGAGCTGACGCCGGATACGCTTGTCATTCACCGGCCTGACGGCTCGCGCTTTTTGACCTATGTAGAGCTAGGCCAGCAGCTCAATCAAGCCCAAGCTGAAAATGTCAAACTCGCCGCAAAACTCAGAGAACTAGGCATTGATCCATCAACGCTTTGAGGAAAAAAAGAGGACGAGAAAATGCCTCAGGTTTCACTCGATGAAATGGTTAAGTGTCTAGCTGGCGCACCTGCGCTTGTGAGCTTTCCGACGGATACTGTACCGGCGCTGTCTACTCGACCGGCTCATGCTAATTTAATTTTTGCGGCTAAGCAGCGCCCACCTGAGAAGCCTCTGATTTTAATGGGGGCTTCTTTTTCGCATTTGCGTCCTTATATAGAGGGGACAACGTTTGAGCTAGAAACGTGGCAAGCCCTGACAGAGCAATATTGGCCTGGACAGCTGACGTTGGTATTGCCTGCAAGCGATCGCACACCCAAAAATCTAAACCCGTTATCCACCGGCACCCTAGGCATCCGCGTCCCCAACCACCCCACCACCCTCGCCATACTGGCCAAAACAGGCCCACTTGCGACCACCAGCGCCAACCTCTCTGGGCAACCACCGCTCACCACGCAGCCAGACATTGCCGAAACCTTTCCGTCAGCGCTGACCCTAGCCCCTTCGGCCTATACGACGTCTCTTGAAAGGCCTGCTGCAAGTGGCAAGCCTTCGACCGTGGCGCAGTGGACAGACCAGCGCTGGAAAATTTTACGCCAGGGTGAAATTTATCTATGAAATGCTCATGCCAGCTATGGTGCGCCAAAGAAGGGTGTAAAATCGCAAGCGAAACGGCTTAGTGCGAGGGCACCCCCACCATGACCAGTGAACTGTCTGCTTCTGAGCCGTCAAATTTACAGCTGGCCTATCAGCGGCTGCTCGCCCTTGAGCGATTTAAGAGTGGCTTTTTAGCGCGAACGTCCCATGAGATGCGATCGCCCATCAACACCATCGTCAGCTTGCACCAATTGATCTTAGAAGACCTGTGCGAAGGCCCCGAAGAAGAAAAAGAATTCATTATCCAGTCAAAAGATGCCGCGCTAAAAATGCTGGCATTGTTTGACCGAGTCACGGCGGTTTCTAAATTAGACGTAGGGCGCGAACCCGCCAAGTTAGAGAAAGTCGATCTGAGCTTTTTGCTACCGGAGGTAGAGATGCTCACCTCTCTGCAAGCCGCTAACCAAAACGTACGCTACACCGTGGAGTCTCCGACCGATGAGTGCGAAATCGTCACTGATGAAAAGTGGCTAAAAAACATTTTGACTAGCCTCATTCAAGACGCCATTCCACATACCAAAGCACTGACAGTCACCGTCGAAAAAAGTGGAGATACCATCGCAGTGATCATTGACTGTGATGGTGAGGCATCCCCAAAAGAAGATAGAACTGCTGCAGGTTTACAGTCCCAGCTAAAAGCCGTCTCTGATATGAGTGAGCTATCTGACAAGGAGACTGATCCTAGGTCGCTAGCGGCCAATGATATTGAGCTTTCAACAGGGCTGATTGTTGCGATGGCCCATACCGCGTTACCGCTAATTAACGGTTCTTTTACGATGGCCAGTGCATCCGAAACACCCGAACGCACCCAGCTTAAATGCACTTTTCCAGTAGTATCAGTCCGGTAGTATCAGTCTGGTAGTATCGGCCCAGCAGTAATCGCTCAGACAAATCGGCTTCAAACCTATGAACCCTCAAGCCCTACCCACAGAAAATAATCATTTCAAAGCTCGCTACGCTCCTTGGCTAGGCTTTGGCTTGTTAGCCCTAGGCATTTTCAATTTAGCGTTAGCTATTTTGTTGATTTTTTTAAATGGCGGGTTCAACGCAGGCCTGGTGACCGGAGCTGTCTTAACAGTGGTGGGCTATCTCTACCTAACACGCCCCTATTTTTCACTCGCGCCCAATCGCCTCACGATTTACAACCTAGTGGGCTCCCCGGTAAAGCGCTACTCTTTTGAATCATTCAACGACATCGCCATTGAAAGCAATGTTGTCTATTTAGAGAGTGGCGCGCTCACTCCTCGCCATAAAGAAAAACTCAAGCTAACTAAATGGATGGTACGTGGTGCCGATTGGAAAAAGTTTTGTGCGATGACCGAGCCTCTTTAAGTAATGTGCACTACTCACAAAGCGCTAAGTGCGTAGCAATGCGCCAATCCATCAGCGTAGGACTGTACAGCTTTCCGCGCTTTGCTACACCTCGAACCCCTAGATTTTCGGTACTAAGTTTTAATCCCGACTCTTTAAGTCGGGTATGTTTGCTGCCCTATAAGTGCCGTGTTACCATCGTTGAAATCCAACGGCGTAGGGACATTATTCATGACGCAAGCAATCGATAGACTGGTTAGTTCTCAGAAGACTTTTACAACGCTTCAGTGTAAAGAGTGTGGTGAGCAGTACGGCCTCGGCGCGAAGCACGTTTGTGAAGATGTGTGCTTTGGTCCGCTTGAAATTGCTTACGACTACGACGCCATTAAAAATCAGGTTTCTAGAGAAATCATTGAGGCTGGGCCCAACTCCATCTGGCGCTACAAGGCCTTTTTGCCTGTAGAAACCAATACGCCAATTGATGTTGGCACAGGCATGACGCCTTTGCTCAAGGCTAATCGGCTGGCTCGTCAGCTTGGTATCAAAGACCTCTACATTAAGAATGATGCGGTCAACATGCCTAGTCTGAGCTTTAAGGATCGGGTTGTCTCTGTTGCCCTAACAAGAGCAAAGGAGCTGGGCTTTACGACTGTTTCTTGTGCGAGTACAGGTAACTTGGCGAACTCTACAGCTGCGATCGCAGCCCATGCCGGTTTAGAATGCTGCGTCTTTATCCCTGCCGATCTTGAAGCAGGCAAAATCCTCGGCACGCTAATTTACAACCCCACCCTCATGGCTGTCAAAGGCAACTACGACCAGGTTAACCGCCTGTGCTCCGAAGTTGCCAACACCCACGGCTGGGGCTTTGTAAATATCAACCTGCGCCCCTACTACTCCGAGGGCTCAAAGACCCTCGGTTTTGAAGTTGCAGAGCAGTTGGGTTGGGAATTGCCCGACCACGTTGTTGCGCCGCTTGCCTCCGGTTCTCTCTTTACCAAAATCTACAAGGGCTTCAACGAATTCGTTAAAACGGGCCTCGTCGACGCAAAAGATGTTCGCTTTAGCGGCGCACAGGCAGAAGGCTGCTCGCCTATTTCTCAAGCCTTCAAAGAAGGTCGTGATTTCATCACGCCGGTTAAGCCCAACACCATTGCTAAGTCCATTGCCATCGGTAACCCCGCAGACGGCATGTATGCCCTAGAAGTCGCGCGTAAAACAAACGGCAACATTGAAGATGTGACCGATGCCGAGATTATCGACGGGATGAAGCTGTTGGCAGAAACAGAAGGCATCTTTACTGAGACCGCAGGGGGTACAACCATTGCAGTGCTCAAAAAGCTTGTGGAAGCTGGCAAAATTAATCCTGATGAAAAGACAGTTGTCTACATCACAGGTAATGGCTTGAAGACGCAAGAAGCGGTTCATGGATACATTGGTGAGCCTCATACTATCGAGCCAAAGTTAGAGAGCTTTGAGCGTGCTTGGGAGCGTGCCAATACGCTGAATCGCCTGGAGTGGCAACAGACAGAGGTTTAGGCTTTTGTCGCTAGACCCACCCCTGCGCCCCTCTGGAGGGGTGGCGCGTAGCGACGGGGTGGGTTAGCAACAACCAATTTTCACTAAGCAAATTCTCACCAAGATAGTTCAACAAATTATTTCAACAATGTCTGTAAAAGTCCTCATTCCGACCCCCCTGCAAAAGTTCACTAATGACGAAGCGACCGTCGAATGTGATGGCAAAAACATCAGCGACCTGATGGAACAGCTAGAGGCTAAGTTCCCTGGCATCAAAAAGCGTCTGTGTGACGACAGCGGAGCCCTTCGTCGTTTCGTCAACTTCTACGTAAATAGTGAAGATATTCGCTTTTTAGACAATAGCGATACCGTCTTAAACGATGGTGATGAAGTGAGCATCGTCCCCGCCGTTGCAGGTGGCTAAGCCCGACAGATGAACCAGCGTAACGAGCCCTCACCTGAGCCCGTAAACGAACTTAAGCTGAGCAAACGACGCGAGTTGATTGCTCAGCTTGTTGGTTTGTTTGAGCAACACTCGGATCCTAAAACTAAAGCATGGTTTGATAACTATTTGAAAGGTGCGATCGCCTATCGTGGACTCAAAACACCTCAAGTTACTAAACTCGTCAAAGCGTGGTACGCGCAGCACAGCTTAGCTTGCTATTCGCAACAGGCGCAGCTGTCACTATGTGCTGATCTAATGGCAGGCACCTCTGATGAAGATGTATTCGCTGAAGATAAATTTGCGGGCACTCTTTATCTGCAAGCCTTTCTCTTGTCTAAGCTTGACTATTCATCACTGCTAAAAGCCTGTGACAGCTGGTTTCAGCGCGGTTATTTTTTTGACTGGTCGACCACAGACTGGTTTTGTACCAGAATTTTAGATCCCACGATCCTCAATCATGGGTTAGGTGCTGCAAAAGTGATTGCCCGCTTTCGCTCGTCAGATGATTTATGGCAGCGTCGAGCCTCTATCGTATCTTTTCGCCGCGCTAGCAGAGACCCTCAATACCATCCTCTCATTGAGCAAACTATTGCCGACTTGCTTCCTTCAGATGAGCGGTTTATTCAGACGGGCATTGGCTGGCTGCTGGCCGATATGTCAAAGCCTTATCCCGCAGAAGCAGAAGCGTTGTTTCGACAGCACTTTGATCAGCTCAGCAAAGAAGTGATTGATCGCCATGCCAAGCATTTGCCCTGCCATAAAGCGCTGAAGCAGCTAAAGCGAACACAGATAAAGAGAAGCAACTAAAGCGAAAGTCATGAGGCATCATAGCGCTGAGGTTTTACCCAGGCAACATAGCCAAGAATAAGGAGCGCGATCGCACTCATTGGCCCAATGAATAAATGAAATGCTTGGTTCCCTGTGGCAATCAGCGCTATGCCAAAGCCTAGCGCGAGCACATTTGAAAACAACAGATATAAAAACACGCGCCAGTCTTTCATGACGGCATACCACTTGTACACAAAAATAATGGCTACAAGCAGCTGAGGGATTTGAATCGCGCTTTTGCTATCACCCAACCCATACAAAAATGGGGTAGCCGTCATGCTAGCAATCAACAGAATATCCAGCAGTCTGTTTTTTTTGAGGCCGAGGGCAATGAAGCCCAACCCAAAAACAATAAAGCTGTAGAACAGATTGTTGAGCCCAGAAATTTGACTGACGTAAAACCAGTCATCATTCATATGCTCGGCCACTTCGTAGGAGGTTGCTACGGCAAAGCATACATAGCCCCAATAAATACTGGGCAGAGACCTTAGCCTCAGCGTATGGGTATAAAAGTCACTGCGCTGGGAAAAAATCCAAATGCTGACGGCAACGACAAGGTAAACCGAAAAATGAGCGGCTGCGATCGCGAGCTTGAGGCTAAGTGACATGGGTTTTAAGTGGCATGGGCTTTAAGTGACATGGGCTTGATGGAGCATCTCTAAAAACATTTTAGCGGCAGGGGCTGGAGGGGTATTTGCTAAGGTCGCTGCGCCGATACTGCGGCTTAGACGGATAGGGAGCGATCGCACATACACATCGTCTGGAATCGGCAGCGCTGCTAATCGTGGGAGTATCGCTGCGCCCAGCCCCTGAGCAACCATGCTAACAATCGTAGAATCTTCCTTAATCACATAGCCCACCTCTAGCGACTGGCCCCACTGCGCCCAATGGTCGCGCACAGCGCTCGTGCACTCCGCATAGTTAAACAAAATAAACGAGTAGCCAGAAAGTCTATCCCAGGTCATTTCCTTGGGCGGCGGTGGCTCACTCTTTGGCAGTAGAACAACATATTCATCCTGAGCGATTTCTAACGTCTTAAATTCTTCTGATCGAGGTAGTGGAATGAGTCCAATATCTGTTTCACCCTCTC
The DNA here is from genome assembly GCA_038521595.1 of Cyanobacteria bacterium J06627_28. GTDB lineage: Bacteria > Cyanobacteriota > Cyanobacteriia > Phormidesmidales > Phormidesmidaceae > Phormidesmis. The sequence continues at coordinate 11,042 of JBCBKQ010000143.1, forward strand.
GCAAGGATTGTTCTACGCCAGCAGGGTCTAGCTCTATTAAAACGACCTCCACATAGGGAAACCGATTTCTAAACCGGGCAATATTTGCCGGCAGCAGGTGAGTGGCCGCACTGCGAAAAGACGCAATGCGCAGACGGCTGTTGTAGAGTCCCTTTTCTCGGTTGACCTCATAGTCAATGAGCTCTCGGGTGGCCAGTATCGTCTCGGCATGGGCAATGATACGCGAGCCTACGGGGGTGAGCTTGGCGCCTAGGCGGCCACGGGTGAGTAGGGGCACGCCTAGCTCTGTTTCGAGAGATGCGATCGCCCGGCTCACCGCAGATTGAGAGGTCTCTAACGCCAGCGCCGCATCCGAAAAAGTACCGCACTCGACAACTTTTGTGAGCACCTCAAGGTGAAAGATGTTCATGATTACAATCTATTCGCTTTCTGCATAGAGGTACCTCAATCGCCGGTTTGATCCTTTAAAAAGCTAAAGCTAAGGTATCAGCAACTGTAGCAACCAGCCGAAAAAATTCGGCTAATCGTCAGTTTAAAAACAGACTATATCGATAGATGAGAGGGGTTCCCCATGTTTCAACTACTTGACTTTCGCAAATTTCGAGACACCCCTAGCGTTCAGTTCTTCGACATTACTGTACCCGCCTCCAACGCACGCGATCTTGTCTTTCATGAGGGCCCGGCCATCAGCCCAAACAATGACGAAAACGATGACTGGCAATTTTATCTACATCCCCATCAAGAAGACAACCTACTGGCCTTATCTGGTGGTCGCACGTTTCACCTAATCAACTTCGAATGGCGACAGCCTTACCATGTCGTACGACTAGAGGCAAACCGTCATATTCTACGCATTCCACCCGGCACCTTCCATCGCTCCGAGTCCGACCTCAAGGGCTCGCTGGTTATCAATCAGGCCGTACGCAGTGAACAGGCGAGCGTTAAAAATGAATTTAGAGTGTACAGCAGCGGTAAAATTCCAAAGCTCAAGCAGTTTTTAGATGTCAAGAACCTGCGGCCTGTTTATCACGGCTTTGAGGAAGCGTATCCACAGGCAGCATAAGGCAGCCTCAGGCTGACCTAGGGCGCTAGTTCGAGGCCTCCAAAATCTCAAACGAGTTAAAAAAGGCCTCCATCGCCGAAGATCGGTTTCGAGAATGCTCTTGGGATTGCTCTGGGGATTGCTCCTGTAGCGTCTCACTCTCAGCGCTAGCGGGTGACAGTGGCATAAGACCAGAACCAGGGTCAAAGGCTTCACTGGTTGCGGTGAGCATATAGGCGCGATACCCCGTGGGAGAGACCGGGTCATCGCCGACTAAGTAACAGCGAGACACCTGGAATCCATCTGCCGTTTGTACCTCTGCTTCTAGCCCACGGTAGTCGCCTAGCGTTATCTCTGCAGGCTCGGTTTGTAGCGGCCAATCGCTCACATTCTCAATACATCCCCGCAAAGCCAAATCTAGAGCCTCACCTGAGCCCGCACTGCCAGGTAGCACTACAAAAGCAGCGGCATAAATTTCTAACTGGCTCGCATTGACCAGCTGCATTTGCATGTACATGCGTGAGTCATCAATAGACTCAGGAAAGAGCGTATAAATAGCTGGCGGGCTAGGCATAGCGACTCTAAACTGACCCACTTCACTCGTAAAAATTCGCCAGGCGGTAACAGGGCGCGGGGTTGGGGTATTAGGTGGGGTTTCAACAGATGCTTCGGCAGGCGCTTCCATAGGTAGCTGCTCCGACAGCGACTCTAGAGGGTCTGCTGGGCTATCCGTTGGAAACTCGACAGGTTCTACGGGTGCTCGGCCCGGCACATCATCTAGAATTTGCTTCGTAGCAACTATGGATAGTGATTGAATGTTTTCTTTCCTGACTGTTTGAGGAACCTGCTCCGGGCGCTGGGCCTGAGAAGTGTGGCGAGATGTGTGACCTGGGGCAGATAGTGGGCCAGACAGACAGGCGAGTAAAAATCCGGTTAGTAAAGCAGATGACGTAGCGACAGAGCGGCGCATGAAAGCGAGTCCTAAGTGTGGGTGACGAAAGCGTGGGTGACGAGGTCTGAAAGGAAATGAACGGGGGCAGACGCTATCTATAGCTCACAAAAGTATCTTGATTGGGCCTATTCGCCAAGGACTGTAGCCCATCTATATGAAATATTTAAGTCTGCAATCAGCCCCGATCTGGGCAACGCCCTCTAGAATTAAGAGTGTGTACACACCGTAAAACGTAGCGGGTTCGACTTTGACTTGGACTCGTCCCACCGCAGGTACTTTTGCCATGACCCAGCCCGAAAATCACCCCAGCCACGCATCTCAATCGGCTCAAGGACTCGACCGGGTACTGATTTTTGATACTACCCTTAGAGATGGTGAACAGTCCCCTGGCGCCACCATGAACGTGGCCGAAAAGCTGGCAGTGGCAAAGCAGCTGGCACGCCTAAATGTAGACATTATCGAAGCCGGATTTCCCTTTGCTAGCCCTGGCGATTTTGAGGCCGTTCAGACCATTGCAGGCGAAGTCGGCACCCCCAATGGCCCAACAATCTGTGGCTTAGCCCGTGCGACCAAAGGTGATATTGAGGCGGCGGCAAAGGCGATCGCACCTGCAGCCAAAGGACGCATCCACACCTTCATCGCGACTTCAGACATTCACATGAAGTACAAGCTTAAAAAATCTCGCTCGGAGGTGCTCGCCATCACCGAAGAAATGGTGGGTCTTGCCAGTAGCTTCACAAACGATGTGGAATTTTCGCCAGAAGATGCCGGTCGCAGCGAACCCGAGTTTTTGTACGAAGTGCTAGAGCGGGCTATTCAGGCAGGTGCAACCACGCTGAATATTCCAGATACGGTGGGCTATCTCACCCCTAGTGAATTCGGTGATTTGATTCGCGGCATTAAAGCCAACGTGCCCAGTATCGACCAGGCCATTATTTCTGTACATGGCCACAATGATTTGGGCTTGGCGGTTGCAAACTTTTTAGAAGCGGTGAAAGCTGGCGCTCGTCAGCTAGAGTGCACCATCAATGGCATTGGTGAGCGGGCTGGAAATGCCGCATTAGAAGAGCTGGTCATGGCGTTGCATGTGCGCCGTCAGTACTACAATCCTTTCTTTGGTTTGCCTGCAGAGTCTGACGCGCCGCTGACCAATATCAATACTAAGGAGCTATATAAGTCTTCGAGATTGGTCTCTAATGTAACGGGTATGTTGGTACAGCCCAACAAAGCCATCGTCGGTGCCAATGCCTTTGCCCACGAGTCTGGCATTCACCAAGACGGTGTACTCAAAAACAGATTGACTTACGAGATTATGGACGCGCAGTCTATTGGTCTCAATGACAATTTGATTGTGCTCGGTAAGCACTCTGGTCGTAATGCGTTTCGTACGCGCTTAGGTGAACTCGGCTTTGAGCTGAGCGATCAAGAATTGAACAAGGCCTTTTTGCGGTTTAAAGAGGTTGCAGACAAAAAGAAAGAGATTAGCGATCGCGACCTAGAAGCCATCGTCAACGACGAGACGTTGCAAGTGGCCGAACACTTCAAAGCTGACCTAATTCAGGTCTCTTGTGGCAGCAATGCGCAGCCCA
>JBCBKQ010000144.1:0-14428 GCA_038521595.1 Cyanobacteria bacterium J06627_28
AACAGACGATCAATGGCAATATCGCTACCGTTTTCTTCAGTTTCTACGGCGACATCGGCATAGCGCTCTTGAAACTCAGCCGTCAGGGCCGTGTTGAGGTTGCGCATACTGCTAGAGCCATCAATCAACAGCGCCTCTTCGCCATCGAGTGAGTCGGGTAGAGAAAATTCGGTCTCTGGTCTATCGGTCTGGGCGAGTAAAAGGTGAGTATTATCGGTGTTTTGCGTGCTGTGGGAAACGGTCGCAGACGCTGCTCGCTCCACTGGTAGAACCAGCGTAGTCAGCAGGAAAAGCTTCGCGAGTGTAGAACGGTTAGCGCGCATCATAAAGCCTAATTTTTCAGAATTATGAAATTACCTTAATATCTCAGTGATTCTTCTGAGAGTCAAACGGTTTGCGGGGATCGTAGCCCGTGACTAGGCTTTCGTTTTACAGAGAACTTGCGAGCTAAGTGACTTTAATGGGGTCTATTGCCCTTTTTTGAAGGTCTTACTAGAAGGCTTTGTGGAGGATTGGTTGGCGCGTTTTTTTCCAGATCGTTTTTGGTGACCAGGGGGCGTTTGGTGCACCCCAAAATATTTTTCACTGCGATAGCGCAGCCAAATTCTCAGCTGTTGAGGAATTTTTTCTTTTTGTGCTTTGCTGAGCTGGCTATAGAGGGAGAGCGCTTTTTCTCGTTCGTTGCGGCAGGCCGCATTGCGATGCGCATCCCACAGACCTTTGGCTGCGCGAAGTCGGCGACAGGTTTCTTTGACAAGCGCGTCGCCTTCTAGCGGTTGGCTTGGTTCGTTTTTGGGAAGCTTGCCTGTGATTGATCCTGTGATGGGTCTGTCATTCAGGCCACCATTACTTAGGCCACCATTTAACAGCTCACGGGTAGATACTTGGCTGAGATCTGGCTGCTGTTTCCCGTTCGTTTTTTTAGCGCTAAACCTATTTTTTGATTTGGCCATGGTGTTTGTGTATCGAAGATCTACCTCAAAAACTGGCAACCTACGGTATCGTTCCGATTGGAGTGCGGGTTACCTTTGCATAGTATCGAAACGGTGGATTTTGCTTTGAGTAATATGGCTGATCATTCGCATACGCATTCTGAAAGCTGTGCTTCTGCTGGCTGTCATCACCATGGCGGCGTGCCGTCTACGCCAGAGCAGGTGCGATCGCTTAGAATCGCCCTCATATTTATCAGCTTTTTCTCTATGGCTGAGCTGTGGGTGAGCGTCCATAGCAATAGCCTATCGCTGCTGGCCGATGCAGGCCATATGGTGTGTGATGTGTTTGCGATCGCGCTCTCACTCTGGACAGCGGCGCAAACGGATAAGGGTAAGGAAAATATTGAACGGTTGAATGCGATCGCAGCTCTGGTAAATGGTGTGCTCCTACTGGTGGTTTGCAGCTGGCTCGGCTGGGAAGCTATTGATGCACTACGCTTTCCGACGGGTGAAATCTTGAGTCAGCCTGTGGCGATGACCGCAGCCGTTGGCCTTGGCATTAATGGTCTAAATGCTTACTTACTCCATAGCCATGCCGATGACAACTTGAACATGCGCGGTGCTTTTTTGCACATGGTGGCCGATGCCAGTAGCTGTTTAGGTGTGTTGGTTGGTGCGGTGCTCATTGCAAATTACCAGTGGTATTGGGCAGATGGATTAGTCAGTGGTGCGATCGCGCTCCTCATCGCCTCCAGCGCCATCCCCCTCATTCGTCAGAGCTGGTCAGTTTTGAATCCAGTCTCGCTTCAGACAGATTGAGCCGTAAAATACAAGACTAAACTGCTCTGAATCCAACTGTTTATGAAAGTTACGTCTTGGAATGTCAACTCTGTTCGCACGCGGCTAGAGCATGTGACCCAATGGTTAAAAGCCAACCCGGTCGATGTGCTGTGTTTGCAGGAGACCAAGGTAATAGACAAAGACTTTCCAGAGCAGGCCTTTGCCGATATTGGCTACTTTGCCTACTACTACGGCCAAAAGTCCTACAACGGGGTGGCGCTGATTAGCAAAGAGCCCCTAGATGAAGTGCAGCTGGGCTTTGGCGGCATTTTAGATGAGGAAACCGTAGGCGATCTAGATGACCAAAAACGAGTCATTAGTGGCGTGCTGGGCGACGTGCGTGTGGTGAACCTATACGTGCCCAATGGCTCGTCCATCGGCAGTGAAAAGTACGAATACAAGCTCAGATGGCTGACCCTACTCAAGCAGTATCTGATTCAGCACCTGGAGGAATATCCAAAGCTCAACGTGTGCGGTGATTTTAATATCGCGTTAGAAGCGCGAGATATTCACGGCGATAAAAATAGAGATAAACACATCATGGCCTCCCCGGTAGAGCGTGAGGCGCTGCGTGATGTGCTCTCCATTGGTCTAGCAGATGCGTTTCGCAAATTTACCGAAGAAACCGGCCACTACAGCTGGTGGGACTATCGCACTAATTCTTTTGCGCGAAATACTGGCTGGCGAATTGATCACCATTACCTATCGCCTGAGCTGTACGAGGTAGCCACTCGCTGCACCATTGACCTTGAGCCCCGTGGGCTAGAGCGCCCTAGTGACCATACGCCCGTAACGGTGGAGTATCCCAGCGAAGCGGTTTAAGGCGCTAGTCTAAGGCGCTACATGTTTGTTTGACCATTGGCGTTTGTCTATTGTGATTGCCGTAGGCTTTTGTTGCCGCTTCTAACCCAGCGAAACAGGGCAGCTCCGGGCAGTCCGCCGATGAGGCCTGCGAGGACAAATTCAAAGTGGTAGAAGGTGTCTGACTCAATAATGACTGTGCGGATGATGACGTATAGCAAGATACCCATGAGTGAGCCACCCCCTGTGACGGCTCCTGCGATACTGCTGCGGAGCCACTGGCGAGGAAACGCGACGACGCCTGCGACGGCTGAACCGATGACGGCGATCGCAACCAGTGTGCTAGTCGGTAGCGTATGCTCTGGCTCCAGAAAGCCTATTAAAGACATTGCTGGGAAAAGGATAGACAAGGTGCCGATGGTGAGGGCAACTTTTCCTTTGGTCGTAATCTCAGGCTTTTTGTGCGATCGCGTCATGGTTTTATGAACTGTATGGTCTTATAGAATTTATGGCTGGCTAAGCAAGGCAGACACTTCAACTGGGCTTAATATGCCTCATCGTTTCCTTCAACTCTCAGCGCGACCTTTACAGACATTGCAAGATAAATAGATGGGTGTCGTCCCTACGATAGAACCGAGATACTATACGGAGCGCGGTAGGCGCGCTGGAGAATGCTAACAGTCAAAAAATTGCTCAAAGTAGCAGCTGCGATCGCAGTGGGCATAGCGGCTGCTTTATGGCTCAATCACGTGATGCCAAAAACAGCGTCAGAGCCAATTTCTCTATCCTCTATGCCTCCTACAGAGGAGGTCGCTTCTACGACAACTGCGGATATCATCGATGCTTTATTCGCAGGCGATCAATCCGCGCAGATGGCCTTAGCAGCACCCGTCCTGCAAGACATTGAGCAGGGCATTAGTGCTGACATCTTTGAAACCGGCAGTGCCAGATATGATGGCGAGTGGGCGGTGGGTAGCTATCAACTGGCCGTGTTGGGTTTAGGCCAGCTGGTGCAGGCGCATCCTCAGCTAGTATCGGCCTACTTGCCTGCGATGGAGCGCAGCGTTGAAAGATTGATAACGCCTGAAATGAATCAGTTTGGAATACAGGCCTGGGACGAAGACAGGCTGGCGAGGTTGCACTCAGACAGCCTTCAAGACCATAACGGTCATGCGTATTTGGGCTACACGAATCTGGCGCTGTCTATGCTGCGGCTGCATAATCCAAACAATCAATTTGTCAACCTCAACGACAGACTTACCGCCTCTTTACTAAAGGGGCTCATCACAGAACCCTACGGACTGTTAGAAACCTATCCCAACGAGGTTTATCCTGCCGATATTGCCGCCGTCATTGGTTCAATTGCCTTACACGACAAGGCCACTGGCGAAAGCCATCAGCGTGAGTTGGCGAAGCTGGTGCAGTACTTTTGTGATCAGTTTTTAGATCCGGCAACGGGGTTAGTCTTTCAGTCCGTCGATGTTGCAACAGGTCAGCCGATTGATCGGCCAAGAGCAAGTGGTACTGCTCTAAGTGCTTACTATTTGTCGTTTGTAGACAATGTCGTCACGGCACATATTTTCCAGCCAGTTGCGTCATCTCAGATACTGCGGCTACCTGTCGGTTTAGCCATCAAAGAGTATCCAGTAGGAGAAACAGGGGACGGCGATATCGATTCCGGTTTGCCAGTGTTAGGCGCCTCTCCCTCGGCAACTGTTTTCGCCATTGGCGGTGCAAAAATAACAAATGATAAATCGCTATATCGAGAGTTGTATGAGACGATTCTGTCATTCAGTAGGCTGCCACCTTCTCAGGGAGAATTTTCTAAAGTAGCCGCTGACAATCTACTAGAGACTCCATTGGGGCATTCTATTTTGTTGGCAATGCTTACCGCAGACTCATGACTAGAAAAATGCTGACTGTTTGGCACAATCAATTCGTTGTGCTTGTTTGCCTATTGAGCCTTCCCTTTTGTCTGTATTGCTTACGAACCCCGTCTGTGCTGAGTGATGCCTACGGCGGGTTCAGAGCTATCGTTTGGTTTCTGTTGTGCCTTGTTTTAGCGCCTGTTGTTTTGTTGCTTGTCCATTGGCTCTCCTCACCTTTTTTATCCATGGCCGTTGTTAAAAACAACTATCAAGCAGCGTTGGCACTAAGCGGCGTCAGTTTGCTGTTGGTATTGCTGCTGTGGTGCCAAACATTTACGACACCCCATGGCTTGTGGTCATATGCAAGCTTCGGCAGTCAAGAATTTAGTCAATATCGCATTGAGTATCATTTTTTTGGCCGATGGGTCGGCTTTGTCGGCTGCTTTAGCGTGATTTCAGCTTATGTCTCTCATCGTTTTCTATCTAAAAGCAACAAACCTGTCAACCTTTTACAGTCACTCCAAAACCTGTTTGTACTCGTGCCTATCGCTTTGTTCTATTTACTGATCAAGATTCATGATTTGGCTATTCCACAGCAGTCATTTATTGGTTGAATCTATTAGTTGAGTTATGGCTGAGTTAGGTGAGCCCTGGTAAAAGCTGAGAACAACGAATGCAGCGTAAAAGGGGTCTAGAAATCTAGCGAATGAGCGCTAGCGGATAAAACGATCTAACGCTGACTTTAGCGCCTCGACTTCTGTTTCTATGTTGCCTTCATCGACTGCGCGGGTAATGCATTCGCTCAGGTGCTCATCTAAAATGACGCGAGCTACCCGGTCTAGGCCACCTCGCACGGCGGCAATTTGAATCAGTACATCGGGGCAGGCGCGGTTTTCTTGCACCATGGTTTTGACACCGCGAATATGGCCTTCTAACCGAGAGAGTCGATTGATAATTTTGCGTAGGGACGCTTCACTGTGGACGTGAGGATGGGCCGTTGAGTGATTGGATAGATGCTCTAAAATGTCGTCTTCTGCAGTGACAGAAGACTTGTTAACTGCTCTTTTTGAGATGGAATTTTTGGTTGGCTTTTGACCTAGCCCCTCAGAGTGCTCCTCAGAGTGCTGGCTGCTTGAGGTTGGCTGATTACTTTCTGGAATAGAAGAAGAAAAAGACTTCACTGAATAACGCTGTGAAAAGAATCAAAATAGGCAGGTGTTAAACGGGTGATTGAAGTGATGATTGAAGTGAGGCCTGCAGGCAATGACTGTAAGTCTTGAGCTGTGAGTCTTGAGCTGTGAGTCTTGAGCTGTGAGTCTTTTATGTGCCTGGAATCGACGATGCCTACAAGTGTTTATTTAAGTGAAGTTCCATAAAGAATGTCTGCGATAACCGGGCAGAAAGTATGGCTAGCTATACACAGTCAAGCTAGCTACAGGATAGCGAAGCTTTTCGCCTGACGGGCTGAAATTGCAATAAGGATTTACATGTGGTGCAGGTGTTGTAAGCCTTTGTTACACCGGGGTTTGCCGAACCTAACGAGAATCTGAAGATGTGGGCGCATACCCCCCTAGGGCATTGCACAAATGTGGGCGTGTCCTTCATGATTCAGAAGCTATTAGCGAGGTTGTTCGTAAGGTTGAGTTTTCTGTTTCTCGGTCTCTTTTATCCTTGGTGACAGCCCTATTCGGTCACAATTTTTGAGGTGTTTTTCTTTATGCAACGCAGTTCACTACGTCATGGTTTCTCTGGTTATAAAAAAGCTGGCTCGCTGTGTGTTTCGGCGATTTTACTAGGTGGCTTGTTGGTGGGCTGCAGTCAGAGCGATCGCGCATCAAACGGTACGGGCACCCTTCTCATCACCGCCAATGGAGAAGACTTTGTTCGTCAGGGCTTTACTGACAAAGACGGCTGGCAAATTAGCTTTGACCACCTCTATATAACGCTTGCTGACATCACGGCTAGTCAAGTAGAGCCCCCTTTCGATATTACTAAGACGCTAAATCCAACGGCACAGGTCAAGGTACCCGAACCGATTACGGTTGATCTGGCAGCTGGCGATGAAAATGCTGATCCTGTTACGGTTGCTAGCGTGGAGCCTGCGCCTGCCGGACGCTACACCGCTTTGGGTTGGCAGGTGATTACGCCAGAGTCAGGTCCAGCGGCAGGCTACCCTTTAGTCATGATTGGCACAGCTACCAAGGCTGAGGAAACCATTGCGTTTCAGATTCAGCTGGCGGATGAGCTGAAGTTTCAGTGTGGTGACTTTGTTGGAGAAGAGCGCAAAGGCATCTTAGAGCAAGATGAGACTGCTGATGTGGAGGCAACGTTTCACTTTGATCATTTCTTTGGGGATGGGGAGGCGCCCGCAGATGACGAGATAAATACGGGTGCGCTAGGTTTTGAGCCTTTGGCGGCGCTGGCGACGGATGGCGAGTTGACGATTGATAGTGAGGGGCTAAAGTCTCAGCTGAGTGCAGAAGACTATGAAGCGATACAAGCGTTGCTGCCAAGCTTAGGTCATGTGGGAGAAGGGCATTGCGAAGTTATCAATTGAGTCAGGGGTGGAATCGGGGTTGGTGGCGTCTTAGACGGTTGCGTTTACGGTTGCGTTTGTGGCAGTGCCTTTTTTTGAGTGCGATTGTATGCTTTCTCATTAGCTGCTACACCGTACCAGCCAGTGCCCATGGTGCCACCATTGATGTGATGACGTTGCAGGTCGCTATCAGAGCCTCGTTCGATACCGGCGAGCCGATGGCCGAGGCACAGGTGCTAATCTATTCTCCAGAAAGTGCCGAAACCCTCTGGCAAACCGGCGAAACGGATAGCAACGGCCAGTTTGCCTTTGCACCAGATCCCGATATTTCTGGCCTGTGGGAAGTGACGGTCAGAAAGGCAGGGCACGGACACACCACAACGTTTGAATCGGGAGAACTGAGTGGACAACCGTCGGCTGGTTTTGCCGATGGCTTTAGCCGTGGGCCGAATAGTGGCTCTAGTCGTTCTGCTTTGGCTCAGCGCTGGGTGACTATGGCAGCTGTTGTCTGGGGCTTTGTCGGTACGGCGCTATTCTTTTCTCGTCAGCAGAAAGGAGGCACGCCTTAATGCATATTCCCGATGGTATTGTACCTGCGCAAGTATGCTTTGCAGGCTATGGCCTGACAGGGCTATTGACGTTTTATTCGCTCAAGCAAATCGACCGACAGGGCAATGCCAATTCCAATATTCCAAAGGCTTCTTTGCTGACGGCGGCGTTTTTTGTCGCGTCTTCTATCTACATTCCTATTCCACCTACAAGCATTCATTTGTTGCTAAATGGGCTGTTGGGGGTGGTGTTGGGCTACTTTGCCTTTCCGGCTATTTTGATTGGATTGTTTTTTCAGGCTTTGGTGGTTGGCCATGGGGGCTGGACGACGCTGGGGGTGAATGCCTCGATGATGGGCATTCCGGCGCTGCTGGCCTATCACATTTTTCAGCTGAGGTTTTTGGGCAATCGCCAGCGAGAAAAGACGCCTTTTTGGCTAGGGACTTTTGCATTTTTGGGTGGTTCGATTGGCTTGGCACTCACGGCGCTGATTTTTACTGGCGTCGTGATTACGACGGTGCCTGCGGAGTTTGATGTCGGTGCTGAGCAGGCAGCTATTGTGACGCTGATGTTGATTCATGTGCCGCTGGCCATTTTAGAAGGTGGGTTTACGGCCATGCTGGTGTTGTTTTTGCGGCGGGTAAAACCAGAGCTGCTAACGGGGAGATAAGAGACTATGGCGCTAGCAAGTTTTGAAACCTATATAGATGGGCGATCGCACCTTCACAGCTGGACGCCCCGACTCAAGCTGGTGAGTCTTGTTTTGCTAATGTTTGCCTTTGCGACCGTTCAGCAACTGCCGTTAGTGCTACCCATGCTGATGGTGACGGCAGTGATTTACGCCTTTTCTAATTTGCCCTTTGCGTTTTTGCTCAAGCGGCTGCGCTATCCAGGGCTGTTTATTTTGTCGGTGGTGCTGGTGCTGCCCTTTGCCTCTGGGGAAACGGTGCTGGCAGAGTTGGGCCCGCTGGTGCTCCGGCAGGAGGGCTTGATGGCCATGGGCCTTGTGGTAGGCCGCTTTTTGTCTATTTTGACGTTGGGCTTTGTGCTGCTGGGGACGACGCCGTTTTTGACCCTGCTGCGAGCGGTGCGATCGCTGGGACTCCCCACCCTTTTGGCAGACATGACCCTACTGACCTACCGCTACCTGTTTGAAACCGCAGATATGCTCTCTACGATGCAGCGCTCCATGCGCCTTCGTGGCTTTGGCCATCGGCGTCGTTTGCTGCGCCTAGAGGGCAAAACACTGTTGCAGCTCTCAGGCCTAGTTGGCACGCTGCTGATTCGCAGCTACGAAAGATCTGAGCGCATTTATAAAGCCATGCAGCTGCGGGGCTATGGACAGCTAAAGCAGCCACAGCTGGTCGCTCAGCAGCCCATAGATGGCGAGAGTTTGGCGCTGACTGTGATGACGGTGCTTGTGGCCATTGGCTTTGTCATTGCTGCTAATCTTCTTTAATTGACCTTTTGATTTAATTGACCTTTTGATTTAATTGACCTTTTAATTTGATTGACCTTTTGAGTACAGATAGGACGCAAAACAGCATGAGTTCAGTATTGATTGATCAACAGTTTCGCGATCGCGCAGAAAACACAGAACATGATGCCGTTTCAGCCTGTAACCATGCCTTAGAAACGCACCATCTCACCTTTCAATACGCAAACTGTGCCCCCGTGCTGCGCGATGTGTCTCTCACGGTTCAAAAGGGCCAAAGAGTAGGAATTATTGGTCATAACGGCTGTGGGAAAACGACGTTGTTTATGCTGCTGTGCGGTGTGCTGACGCCGACTGCTGGTGCGGTGAATTTGCTCGGCAAACCTGTGGAGCCCGGCCAGTTTCGCCCAGAAGTCGGCATGCTGTTTCAAGACCCAGACGATCAGCTCTTTTCTCCGTCTGTGCGAGACGACATTGCCTTTGGCCCGCAAAATATGGGCGCAGATCCAGCAGTTGTTGCCGCCCATGTTGATCGCGCATTGAAAATGACGGGTATGGAGCCTCTGGCAGATCGAACGCCGCATCATCTGTCTGGGGGAGAAAAGCAAATGGTTGCGATCGCAGGCATTCTTGCCATGCATCCCCAGGTTGTCCTCTACGACGAGCCTACTGCCAGCCTAGATTTGCGCACCCGGCGACGGCTCATTGGTTTCTTACAAAAGTCTTCTGAAACGCTGCTGATTTCGTCTCACGATTTGGAATTTATCTTGGAAGTGTGCGATCGCGTCCTCCTCATAGACAAAGGCCAAATCATCGCCGACGGCGACCCGTTAGACATCATGGGCGACCAAGCCCTGATGGAAACCCATGGCCTAGAAAAGCCTCACTCCCTCATTCCACACATCAGTCCGCATCACCGCCGCCTGCCAAAAGCAAAAGCACCCATCACCATCGACAAAGACAATCAGCCCCAGCCGGAGAGAACGCCCATAAACAACGACGCTCATAGTGAGCAGAATGTGGATGCTACGCAAGGTGCTTCACCCTATTCATAAAGGAAGCATTTATAGCAAGCTGCTTAATGCATTGAGCAGCTTGTTAAGCACTAAGCTCTATAGAACAAGGGTTATGGCGGTACTGGGTTGCAACAAGCTTAGTGCAGATTGCTATACATTTTCCCGAAAAGCACGGATGTGAATCTGTAGGAATCAGAAGTAAGGCAAACCTCTGGCGCCGATTCCGATGCACAGTTCCATCAAAAGCCCCTTTCAACAGTCAACAACAACGTCTGACAACATCGCTGATTGGCGTGTTCGCTTAGCTGAGCAGCTAGCCGCCTGCGATCCGGCTGATCCTAGGCCTGCCGAAAATCAGAGAGTGACGGATGCCCTTGTTACTCCTGATGTTCCTCCCTCTGCTTTAGAGACTTTTACTACAAACTGCGTAAAGCGTGCGATTGAGCGAGCCGTAGACGCGTCAACTCATCACGGCCAGGCTTGGACACGTTGCTTTTCGCAAAAGCGTTTGCTTTTAGCGGGTTTGAGCCTAGGCCTAACGGTTTCCATGGCGGCGGCTGGTCTGGCCGCAGTCGCACATCAAAGGTATAGCGATCGCACCCTGACAAACATTCCGCTGGCTAGCGAAACCATCGAAGGCCTTTCCTTTACCGGCGAAAATATTCATTTCCAACAACTTTTAGGCAATCAGTTCGATATCTCCTTTGACCTGGGAAATGGTGGTGACACCTCACAGCTCGTACTCAGAGATATTGATCTCACCCTGCTCATGCCAGAAGCGCCAGTCATGGCCCAGCAAAACGAAGACCTCACCCGCTGGTTTCTCACAGAGAGAGAATTTAACCGTCAGCGAGTCGTTTTCGAGGCAGGATCGCCACACATTGATCTCCCCGAAGGGCTTTCTGATTACAGCCCAGAAGATATTTCTGTCTCGCTAACCAACAACTGTCTTGGTGCTGGCTACTGGGAATTAGCCGTTTCTGCTCTAGATGAAGACGGTAATAGCCAAAAAATCTATCAGGGCTATTTCATCTTTCCTCGAGGGGCCTATGCCAAAATTGTCTCCTGGCTAAATCCTACGAGCTACTGGGAGCAGGCTCGCACCATGGAAGCGTGGCCCGGTTTTCAATTTCTCTCTGGTCTGCCTTTTTCTCTCCATGAGCTGAGGCGTGTCACGGTAGAAGCTGCTGTCCCTGTTTCTGATCTCAAAACAGAACAGATTATGACAGCAGGAGAACAGATTAAGAAGAGAGATCTAATCGTATACAACAATCCTCAAGCAGCCGATAGCATTCGTACCTGGGAAGACTTGCGACAGGCAGAACTGAAGTTTCAAAGCTTTGTACCACCTGGCATTTACGATGAAAGCAAGCTCTGGGATTCTGATTTTAGTCAGCTGGCGACAGTGGTTAGAGGGATTGGCCGAGAGATTGCATCTCCGCTCTCTGAGCAGCCGTTGACTGAGGTAGAAATTGACTTTGAGAATAAGGAAGGCGCGTTACGAAAGCTGATTGTGAGTGGGATTGACCTTGAACAGGTGCCGCAGCTAGACAGCGCTGATTATGCTGAAGGCGTGTATATGCCGCTTGGATTTGGTACGCCTTTCACACAAAGTTACGAAGACTTAAAGGCCAATCCACCTGCGCAGAGTCCTTTCTTTAGCGTAGTGCTGAATTCAAATAATGAAGTCATTGACTATCGCAAGGACATTGGTATTAATGGGCTGGTGATGCACCGTGACCTCAATAATCCAAATCTGCTGCACGTGTATCCGATGTCCTATGAACGCATCACGCTTGTAGGGCACTATGTTGTCGATTTAAACTTTTACACAGGTGAATAAAGAGAAAACTTGATAAAGTTAGCATTAGCTATTGTTCTCTCTTTGTAAGTGTTGTATAAATTGCCGCTTATTACTTTGGTGCTGTTGTCCTTGTGTGCATTCGTAGAGAGCTGGGATACGTTGTTATTTCGCGTGATTTTTTTGACCTGGTAGGCTTTATTTTATCTATCCTTCAAATCCAGCTGCTGTAGTTTAAATGTTTTAGATTATTTCCAGAGTCTTGGCTATGCAAGAAACCGACAATGTTTGATGATTGCTGATAACGCAACTGTTTTACAGCAGCTGTGGATTTCATAATTTAAACATTGCTAATCTGGTTGCGACAGATTAATGACTTGTGGTTACTTTAGCTTCTACAGAAAGCTCCTTTTTTACAAGACGTCGTTCGCTTTTTTTGAAATTTGCGAATGAGCTAAATTACAGGTGTCAACTCATAAAAAGTGTTGGTCACCTTCCTCTCCTGTCTCAAGTAGATAGAAACATTTGTCGAGAGCTTGATCGTACAGGTATTGTAATAACCTCTCTAGAGACGTTAGGGCTACCATCTACTTCTCTGCTGACAGAAGCGATTCGTCGGTTTCTACCACAGTTAAAGCAATCTACTATTGCAGGTAATTTATCTGAAAACCGTAGAGCTGCTGCGAGCCACTGCTTGTATGGTGACCCCGTGGTTGTTGGGCGCGACTTTCCGGCTATTTATCTTTGGGGATTAGAAGAAAGGCTACTCAACATTTTAGAGAACTATTATGGTGCGCCGGTTGTGTGCATTGGCGCTAATGTGCGTAGAGACTTAGCAGACGGTCAACAGCAGGGCACAAAGCTCTGGCACTTAGATGGAGAAGATAGAAAGGTTGTAAAAGTAGCCGTTTATCTGAATGATATTGATGATAAGGGTGGTCCGTTTGAATACATTCCAGATCGTTTGTCCCCTTCATACAAAGATTTTCCAAGCTCTGTAATCTCAGACGAGGATATGGAAACAGTTGTCCCTGCGTCCCAGTGGAAAGCCTGTGAAGGCCCCAAGGGAACGGTCATTATTGCTGATAATGCTAGACTCTTTCATCATGGAAAACTGCCGATGAGAGATCGATATGTAGTATTTTATGCCTATGCCTATCGTCATCCCAAACGACCTGAATTCTGTCAAAACTCACCCTGGCGTAAGGGCTTGCCCTTTATCAGAGAGAAACTATCTCAGCGACAAAAAGACGCCATTTGGAATTATAAAGGGCTCTAAAACAGAGCCGTGACTTTATTGTTGTTGAGACTGAAACTTTTTGAGTCTCAGAGCATTCGTTACCACTGAAACGGAGCTGAATGCCATAGCTGTGCCTGCAATCATCAGATTAAGCAGCCAGCCGAAAATAGAATGGAGAACATCTGCTGCGATCGGAATGCCGAAACCGTTGTAAATAAAAGCAAAGAATGGATGCTGTCGAATATTTTTGAGTGTGGCTTTGCTCAGTTGAATAGTCGTGACAATGCCCTATAAGTCACCAGAAATGAGTGTGATATCTGAGGCCGCGATCGCAACATCTGTACCTGTGCTCATGGCAATTCCCATATCTGCCTGAGCCAGTGCAGGGGCATCGTCAATGCCATCACCGACCATCGCAAGGCTACCTATAACGTTTCACCCACTATGATCTTTCCTTACCGATAATCTGCAAAGAGCGAAAGCCCACCCGACTTATCCAGTGCCACTACTACAAAAGGGTCAACCCGATCTCCTTGCTCCATGCCTGGCGACCCCATGGGCATTCCTGGTACTGCAATGCCCGCAATCTCTGGCTGCTCATTCAGCAATCGCTTTACCTCTACGGCAGGCACATGCCCTTCAATGAAATACCCTTGTGCCAGTGCCGTATGACAAGACGACAACCGCTCTGGCACGCCATACTGCGTCTTCACCCCATCCATATCTTCCGTAACATGCTCGCTCACGTCAAAACCGGCTGCCTTTACGTGGGCAACCCAGTCCTCACAGCAGCCACAGGTCGGACTTCTAAACACGGTGAGTATGGGAAGGGCTTGATTTTTGAGAGCGCTGGCAGCGTTAGCTCGCCGTGCGAAGCCTGTGACAATGGAAATAGGGCCAAGCACACCCATCGCTAAAACGGTTGACGTAAACAAACGACGTTTCATTCTTATCCCGCTAATCTTTAGGAATAGCAATACTCTAAAGCCTATAGTTTACTTTAGAGTCAAGGGAAGAAAGTACTTTCTGTTCGATAGACCTATTCGATAGAAAAGTACAATGAGTCTTGGACCATGAGGACCGCTAGGAGTGTAATGGCTAGAGCTCGTTTTCATGATGCCGTACGAGCTGGCCTAGAAAAAGACGGTTGGATAATAACTGCCGATCCCTATGAAGTGAGTATTGGTGAAGTTGACTTTGAGATAGATCTAGCAGCTGAAATGCTGGCAGCCGAGAGAGCTGGAGAAAAAATAGCTGTAGAAATTAAAAGCTTCATCAGTCGCTCTGCAGTGTCTGATTTTCATACTGCGTTGGGTCAATTTATCAATTACCAAGTGGCATTAGAGGAAATTGATCCTCAAAGATTACTTTACTTGGCAGTTCCTGAAGAAGCTTACAACTCATTTTTTC
>JBCBKQ010000145.1:0-14290 GCA_038521595.1 Cyanobacteria bacterium J06627_28
GTTGCAGTCACCAACCCTGGGCTTTCTGATTGGTGGCATGATTGTTGCCGCCCTCGGTAGCCGACTGTCTATTCCAGATCCGGTCTATAAGGGTATTGTTTTTATGCTGCTGATCAAAGTCGGTCTGACTGGCGGTCAGGCAATCCGCGATGCTGATCTGATAGAGATGCTGTTGCCTGCGGTATTTGCCATGGCAGTGGGGATTTTGATCGTATTCATTGGCCGCTACACGCTGTGCCTGTTGCCGAACGTCAAAATCGAAGATGGTATTGCAACCGCAGGCCTGTTTGGCGCGGTGAGTGGCTCCACCCTTGCCGCCGCGCTGACGCTGATGGAAGCAGAAAAAATCGATTACGAACCCTGGGCGGCTGCGCTCTATCCATTTATGGATATTCCAGCGCTTGTAGCGGCAATCGTTATGGCTAGTGTTTACATTGGCAAGCGGCGCGGCACCGCAGGCAAACGGGTGAAGATATGGCCCATCGTGCAAGAAAGTCTTCAGGGCTCTGCCCTATCGGCACTGCTGCTTGGCCTTGCTTTGGGGCTACTCACCCAGCCAGAAACTGTCTATGAAAGTTTCTTTGAGCCTGGCTTTCGCGGCTTGCTTTCAATCCTCATGCTCATTATGGGAATGGAGGCTACCGCCAGGCTTGGTGAACTGCGAAAGGTGGGCCAGTGGTACGCCCTGTACGCCTTTGTTGCACCGCTGCTGCACGGACTCATCGCCTTCGGGTTTGGCCTGATTGCCCACCAGCTCACAGGGTTTACCCCCGGTGGCGTCATTATTTTAGCCACTATTGCTGCCTCTAGTTCAGACATCTCAGGGCCGCCGACTTTGCGCGCCGGTATTCCGTCGGCCAATCCTTCTGCCTATATTGGCTCGTCCACAGCCGTTGGCACACCCGTTGCCCTAGCTATTGGCATCCCGCTCTTCATCGGGCTAGCCGAAACGCTCATGGGTGGCTAATCCCGTTTCGTGCCCTTCGGTTTAATCAATACACACCTTGAGAGGTAATCCCTATGGCTAAGCCAGCCAATCTGCTTGTTATCGTCACAGAAAAGTTGCTGCTAAAAAAGATTGCCAAAATTATCAACGAAGCCGGTGCTACTGGCTATACGGTGTTGCCTGCTGGTGGCAAAGGCAGTCGCGACGTCCGCTCGTCTGGGCAGCCCTCTGTGACCGCCGACACCTACACAGACATCAAAATTGAGGTGCTCACCGACAATCGAGATATGTCCCTGAGGATTGCCGATGAGGTTGCAGCGCAGTTTTTCGATGACTATGCGGGCATCGCCTATATCTGTGACGCAGAGGTCTTGAGCGCACATGCATTCTGTGGGCCAGATGGCTGTTAGGTCGAGACGGGGTAAAGGAACATCGTCATGTACGTTGAGCGATAGGCTATTCTAGTGCCGGTAACATTGCTGCTCTTTTCTTACATGACGACCCAGCCCACGATGACTCAAGACATTTCTACTTCGACGACGGAGGAGCCTGTGCTCTATGGCGATCGCGCGATCGCAGAAGGCTCGCTCATTACCTTCCCAAATCCTCGTCCGGGGCGAAAGTACACCATCGACATCACCCTGCCAGAGTTCACCTGTAAGTGTCCGTTCTCTGGCTATCCTGACTTTGCCACGATTTATATTCACTACATTCCAGACGAAAAAGTCGTCGAACTCAAGGCGATTAAGCTCTATATCAATAGCTTTCGCGATCGCAATATCTCCCACGAAGAATCCATCAACCTGATCATGGATGACTTTGTGGCTGCCTGCGATCCGTTGTCTGCAACGATTAAGGGCGACTTTTTGCCACGGGGCAATGTGCACACCGTTATTGAAGTGACTCACGAAAAGGCAAAGTAGAACCTGTTGGCATAGCGCCTGCTTGCGTGGAACCTATTTGGATAGACTGGCTGCTCAGCTAGAG
Organism: Cyanobacteria bacterium J06627_28; assembly: GCA_038521595.1. Taxonomy (GTDB): domain Bacteria; phylum Cyanobacteriota; class Cyanobacteriia; order Phormidesmidales; family Phormidesmidaceae; genus Phormidesmis. Next base: position 1,934 of record JBCBKQ010000145.1, read on the forward strand.
GCGCTGGTATAAAAGCGTAGGGCAAACTGCCAGAACCACTTTGAGCACTGAAATAAGAGGATAGCCAGCGCCAGCGATCCTAAGATCCAGGTAGGATCGCTGCGTCCGAGCATGGTTCGTGCGGGGACGGTGGTGAGAAACGCAACTGGAATAATGAAGGTAAAGAAGACGCGGTACAGTGCAGGGTAACCCTCTATGGGAAAACGACCGGCTTCTAAGAGCGATCGCAGCACTTCCGTCACGTTGTAGATTTTGACAAACCAAATGCTGGTCGCGCCCAAAATAAACCAAATGCTATACAGGCTGACAACGCCCAGCGCCAAAGGCGGCAGCATTGAGAGATAGTCCAGCAGCTGTAGCGAAAGCTTATTTCCGGCATACAGCACAATGACAACCCCAAAGAGTAAATCTGGCAGACCCCAGGGCGATACGGTGTGGGTCGATAGCCAGAACTGCGAGCTAATGGGTTTAAGCAGCACAAAGTCCAGGGTGCCTTCTTGCACGTACTGAACAATTTTGTTCAGATTTGGCACCAAAAACGTCGCTGCAATGCCCTGGAGCATCGTAAAAATTCCCAGTACCAGCAGCGCTTCGCTCCAGCTCCAGCCTGGAAAGGTATAGTCTGTGCTGTAGAACAAAAACAGACCAAACAGACTGCCGACCAAGCCGCCAAGGCTGCTGACAACCGCCACGATGAAGTTGATTCGGTACTCTAGCTCAGCTGCGATCGCAACTCGCCAAAACAGCACCAATATCTGCCCATAGTGACCCAACGAATACCTTGAGCTCATGCCACACCTTAGGAACAAATCCCGTCAATATAAAGACTTACCCATAGAGCTTATGACTAAAAGCGCTTAAGTCCTTAAAAAGACCGTGGCTAAAAAAGACCGTGGCTAAAAAAAGACTATGGCTAAAAAAAGACTGTGGTCAAAAATGTAAGGTGGTACGCTGACAGCTGCCAGCAACAGTAGGGAACTGCTTAATGCATGTATCTTGTCAAGGGGTATATGGCGTATATTTATGTGAAAATTTCTGTGAAAACTTTACGCTTTTGTCGAATCGTCAGGATCTTAATAGTCTACGCCCGTATATCTGGTGATAAGGTTTGGGCTGTCTAAGGACTGCTGTCTAAGGCTAATATTTGAGGCTAACGTTTGGGCGTTCCTGTCGGCGCTAGGTAGACAGACAGCTTTTCTTGAAGGCGCTGACGGGCTCTGGCAATGCGAGACTTTACCGTACCCAGAGAAACATCTGTAAGGTTTGCAATCTCTTCGTAGGACAGTCCCTGAAGCTCGCGCATGGCAATGGTCTTTTGGAAGACTTCTGGCAGCTCAGCCATGGCCTGCTTTAGATGGTCGTGAAACTCCCTTGTCATCATGGTGTCTGCTGGCGTAGGGGCACCGCAGGGTAGCTCCCAATCGTACTGGCCATCGCTCGAATAGCGGGGCGCATCCAAAGAGACAGAGCCCTTAAACCGTTTGCGTTTGCGCAGTTCGTCATAGAACAAGTTGGTAGTAATGCGACCAAGCCAGCTTTTAAATTTGGCAGGTTCCTTGAGTCTGTGAATGCTGCGGTAGACCCGAATCCAGACCTCTTGGGCCAGATCGGCTCTGTCGGACCAGTCTGAAGCGAGGTGATAGAGCAGCTTGTCCACATAGCGCTGGTAGCGAGTCACGAGTTCTTCAAAGGCCGCCCGGTCTTTTCTCGCTTGATTTTGACAGCGCAGCACCAATTCATTGTTAGAGAGCTGCGTCAGGGAAACTTCTAGTGCTGAGGTCTCTGGCTGAGAAATTTCTGCGGCAGTAGGCCTAGGTAGGACTTGCAAAGAGGGCTTCCCAAAGGAAGCAGACTGTCTTATTGGAGATAGACTACTCATCAATTTTTTAGAACTCAATCCTAAATTTGGCTGCACTCTGTATTTGAAAAAAGCACCTGCTTATCAAAGCCACTTCCCCTGCTTACGTTGCTGCGCCTTTGTCCCACAGAACAGTCTTTCTAAGCAGTATTTAAAAAGACTGCTTAAAAGACTGCTCAATTAAAGATGGCGTAACTTTTAAATCCGTAAAGTTGGCGAACCGTCCTTCGGTAAACACTGAGCGGTAATTACTGACTAACAGTTAAATAATCGGCACATAATAGCGCTTTTCTCCTTGCCAAGATAGTAAAGAATACCTAGACGTCACATCAGCTAAATAGCCTAATCTTATTCGTATGATTACGGATACGTTAAAACTGTGTAATTGCTGAATGCTTCTTAAATGGCGAAAACAAGGGAAAACAATAGCCATATTTGCCCATGTTGAGGCTGGCTGGCTGGCGCTGTTTTGGTATCAGAATGACTGTCGTACTTACGTATGGCTATGAAGCGTGGATTGGCCAGAGCGTCTTTTGTTACGACGGGGCAATGGCTGGAGCTTGCCCAATTTGGTGGGTTAAGTGTCTTTTTTGCAGGCGATCGCTCCGCAAAAAGACTGATCGGCTGCGGGTAAAAAAGGGTTCTAAGCCCCCATGCCCGAATACCGTTTTAGCCCGGCTCGCCACAGTGCCCGGTTGGCACATAGCGCAATGAGCCCCCACATGAGCATGGTCAACAGGCCCCTGGGCAGATCGACGGGGAGGCCAATGATGACGCTGGCCGGAAAGTAAATCAGATAGGGAAAGGGTGTCCAAAGGGCGATGTCGCGCACGATATCTGGAAAGAGCGTGAGCGGGGCAATCATGCCCGAGAGAAAGGTATAGAACAAAAACCAAAACTGCTGAATGGCCGTGGCGCGCTCTACCCAAAAAGCCAGCATGGCAAAGGTGTACTGGATGAGAAACCGCAGGCAAAATGCCAGAACCAGTGTGATGCTGCCCCAAAAGCAGTCATAGGGGGTCGGTATCCAAATTGCCTCTGGATACAGCAGGCAAAATAGCCCAATCAATAGCGCGATAAAAGGCATTCGTGTGAGCCTTTCGGCGGTGTGCCCAAAGAAATGACGCCATACGGGATCGATAGGCTGGAGCAGCAGTGGCGATAGTTTGCCCTGCACGACTTCTTTTTCAAAGTCCCAGATGACCCAGACGACGGTAAACTGGCGTACCAAAAACACGCTCAAAAAGTAGCGGGCAAATTCAGCTGGCGTGTAGCCCAAGTTTCCAGACTGCGCAGCCTGGTTCCACAGCCCTAAAAAGATGAGCGGAAAGCTGCCAGAAAGCACCCAAAATATAAGCTCAGCGCGGTATTCCACCATGTAGGCGTAGTAGACGCTGATGAGGGTGCGGGCGATGCGAAAAGTTTTCTTCATCCTTTATCCTTCATCGTTCCAACTTTGGCCTTGCCGGTTTCAAACACCTGGGCGATTACGTCTTCTATTGGCGGTTCGGCAATGGAAAGATCTTGAATTTTTAGGGTGTTGAGTAGATTGGAAACCGTCTGAGTTAGGGCGTCTGCGGGGACGAGGTAGGTGGCTTTGCAGCCTTCTAGGGTTTGCAAGTTGCCGTAGGTGAGTAGGTGATCTTTGTCGATGGTTTGGTGGCGGTCAAATTCTAGGGAGATCTCGCGGTAGGGGGCGAACTGGTCGAGCAGGCGATCTAGCTGACCGTCGAAGATGAGGCTGCCCTGGTGGATGACAAGGACGCGATCGCACAAAGCTGTAATATCCGCCATGTAGTGACTGGTGAGCAAAATAGTTGCGCCATAGCGCTGATTGTATTCTCTTAAAAAATTGCGTACGGCGGTTTGGGCGTTGATGTCTAGGCCTAGGGTTGGCTCGTCCAAAAACAGAACCTGGGGGCGATGTAGCAGGGCCGCGAGCATTTCGGCTTTCATGCGCTGGCCGAGGGATAGCTTGCGCACGGGCTGCTTGAGCTGGTCTTGGATGTCGAGCATGGCGGCGAGTTCGCCGACGCGCTGACGAAACTCGGATTCGCTGATGTTGTAAATGGCGGCGTTAATGCGCAGTGAGTCTAGGGCAGGTAAGTCCCAAATGAGCTGCTGCTTTTGCCCCATGACCAGGGTGATTTGCGATAAGAAGTTGCGATCGCGGGAAAAAGGACGATGCTCAGCAACGGTGACTTTGCCGTTTGAGGGATAAATCAGGCCCGTGAGCATTTTGAGCGTGGTGGTTTTGCCTGCGCCGTTTGGCCCGAGAAAACCGACGATTTCACCGGGTTCGATGCTAAAAGACACGTCTTTGACGGCTTCAATGTTTCGATAGGTGCGCCGAAAGAAATGCTGGAGGGTGCCCTTAAATCCAGGCTCCTTGATGGCGACAGGATAGGTTTTGCCGAGATTTTGGACGGTGATGATGGGCATGTAGGGCGATGTTGTCGGCGCGGCGCGACAGAAGGGATGCCCTTTAAACTTAAGTCATTGGTGGGTTGATGTGGTTATCTTTTTGCGTGGATAATATTGATTAGACCAGCACAAATTACAGCACAAATTCAGGAGAGTAGCGCGTTTTGACAGGGGTGTCTGAGGCAGATGGATGGGCGATTCGTCGGGTGATTGGGCAGCAGATTGCCGCGTTTCAGGCGGGGGATGCGATCGCAGCCTTTGCCCAAGCGGCCCCAGGTATCCAAATACAGTTCGGCACGGCTGAGCATTTCGTCGCGATGGTAGAAGCGGCCTACCCACCCGTGTATCGCCCTCGGTCTGTGGTTTTTGAAGATATTTTGACCGTTGAAGGGCTCCCCGCACAGCAGGTGATGCTGATGGATCAAAATGGTCAGCTGATTCGGGCGACCTACACCATGCAGCAGCAGTCGTCCGGTGATTGGAAGATTGCAGGCTGCTATTTGACGCCGATGGGCTATTAGGTCGTATTAGGTCGTAGCTGAAAACAGCTCGTAAAAGTGACCGATGAGGTAGAGCGATCCGCAGAAGACGGTGGGTTTGGTTTCGGTGGCGGCGCTTAGCGCTGCGGTGAGGTTGGGATGGGTGTTGACGGCTGCTAGCGTTGGGCAGGTTTTTTGGGCGATCGCACTCAACGCCTCTGGCTGTGCACTCAAATGCCCCGGCACGGATACTAAATGCAGCCGGTCGCCTGGGCGCAGCAACGCCTCGAAAACCGCTGCGTGCTCTTTGGTTTGCAGCATTCCCATGAGCCAAGTGATGGGGGTGTTTGGGTAGGTGCGATCTATGTATTGTCTGAGCGATCGCGCCGCATCTGAATTGTGTGCACCATCAATGAGCAAATCATGTCCTTGCCACTGGTCAGCCTGCAGTCTGCCGGGCCAGCGAACGGTGCCCATGCCTTGGGTGATGGCGGCATCTGAGAGTTGCCAGCCTTGGGTGCGTAGGGTTTGAAGGGTGGCGATCGCACAGGCAGAATTCACCCGCTGATGGTCACCCAGCAGCACCTGCGGATACTCAATGCCGTCATAGCGCAGATACGTGCCAGTACCACCCTGCTGAGGGGCTGTGACAACCGTTGCAGGTCTGGTCCAGGTAAGCGGTGCACCTGCTGCCTGAGTGCGAGCCGTCACAACCTCTGCGGCCTCTGGCGGTAGCGGCCCGGCAATCATAGGCACCCCTGGTTTTACAATGCCAGCCTTTTCACCCGCAATTTCTGCAAGCGTATTGCCTAGCCGTTGCCAGTGATCGCGGCTGATAGACACAATGACCGTTGCCAGGGGTTGATCGCATACATTCGTCGCATCTAGCCTGCCACCTAGACCCACTTCTATGACTGCAATATCTACCGCCTGCTGAGCAAAGTACTGCCAAGCTGCCGCTGTAAACACTTCAAACTGGGTGGGTACGGGCCCTGCTGGTGAAATGGCCTGCTCGACTGTCTGCAGAGATTGGTGAAGCGCCTCACAACCGATAGGCTGTCCATCTATGCAAATGCGCTCCGTCCAATTAACCAGGTGCGGCGAGGTATAGCGGCCCGTCTTAAAGCCCGCTGCGGTGAGCACCGAAGCAAGATAGGCGCAAACAGATCCTTTGCCATTGGTGCCTGCCACATGGATGATGGGCACTTGCTGATGCGGATTGCCCAGGTTGGAGAGTACGGCCTTAATGCGATCTAGCCCGAGATCGACGCCAAAGCGGGCATAGCTGCCGAGCAGTGTTTCAACGGCTTGTTGGGTGGGAGGCTGTGGAGAGATAGACGTCATGACTTGTTTGCCGCGTTAAACAAAACATCGAGAGATAGCGGACTACCTCTCGATGTTTGATGTGCTAAGTGCTTCGATGCGCAAGGGTGAGAGCTATTGGCTAGTGCCTAAACCGCTTCTAGATTTTTCTCACCCGTGCGAATTCGAACAATCTCATCGACCGGACTCACAAAGATTTTGCCATCGCCGATTTCTCCTGTACGGGCCGATTCAATAATTTTGCCGACCACCATATCTACCTGCGTATCTTCGACGACGATTTCTAGCTTGAGCTTTTGCAAAAACTCAACGGTGTATTCAGAGCCACGGTAGCGCTCAGTTTGGCCCTTTTGTCTACCAAAACCACGAACTTCCGACACAGTCATACCCACGATGCCCGCATTCACCAGGGCAATCTTGACCTCGTCCAGCTTGAACGGACGGATAATTGCTTCAATTCTTTTCATGATGTGAGTACTTTCTCTCCCAATATCAGCCAGTTTCTGATGATAGTAATCGATAACGCGATCACTACATAGCAAATGTCCTAACGCATTAGGACATTTGATTTATCCAGCCTACGTATGCAATCAATGCTTACCACAATAGGAGATTTTAACGGTCGTTCAGCAGTGGCTTCATAATTAAGAACCCTGCGCCAAAGGCCGTCACAATGATGAGAATGATAGAAAGCGCCAGCCAGATGCCACCGATCTCTTTCTCGTCCTGTGAATCAAGGACGGAGCTGCGGTATTCTCCCGTTTGCTCGGTAAAGAGCTTCGTGGGGGTTGCTTTGGTTGTCATGGCCACGTCAATTCGTTTTTTGGCTGTGGTCTGACGCGGTGGTGCCGGTGGCCGATTATTTTTCAGCTGTTTGCCAACGGGTCTGGCGGTAGGTTTGCCAGCGGGTTTGCCAGCTCGCTTTTGGGTGGGTGCGTTAGTGGGCGCGCTTGGGCGGGTGCCAGGCTGGATGGGCTGCGGCCGGCGCTGTTGAGGTGGCTGCGCATGCTGTGTTGGTCTGGTTTGAGGCATTCCCTGCTGCTGGCGGTTTTGAGGTGGCTGAGCGGCTGGCGGGTGCTGGGGCGACATGTCGTAGTTGATGGCGTCAGGCTCCGCGATGGGAATAGTGCCAGCGGTTTTGTTGGCTTCGCCCTGGGCGCGTACGAGTTTGGCGAGGGTGTCTGGGCCAATGGCATTGGGCACGCTGTCTTGTCCGGCGGGTCTGGCGACGCCTGCAAACTGTCCTAGATTTAGCGTGGCCTGCACGACGTTATGAATTTCTTTTTTCAGTCTTTGGTTTTGCTGAATCAGCTGCTGATTTCGGCTGTTGAGCGAGTCGATGACTGCTTTATTAGCTCGTAGCTCAGCCGCTAGCTCTCGGTACACCGACATGGGGACAGACGGTGCGTAGTTGGTGGGAGCTGACTGGGTAAACTCAGCGTTCTTTAAAGGCTTCATAGGAAGAATTAGCGTTTGTGCTTTCGGCGACTGGCCTGATGATCTAGAGAGTAGATGTTTTCAGAGTAGATGTTTTTACTGGACCGGATCGGCTGTGAGAAATGGCTGTCTGAATTCAGCGTAGGGCTGACAAAGACCAAAGGTCGAGCAGACGGTGATTTCGGGCAGATCTTGGCAAACTCCGCTGAGTAAGTAGTCAAATTAGAGCAACGTCGGTGACATTCGTCAAGAGAAAACTTGATTAATCTGTCTTTCCTTCGCCCCTAGCCCCCAGCCCGCTTTTTCTCACAGCCTGTTGAGCTGTTATGGCCAGCTGCTTAATGCATTGAGCAGCTGGCTAAGCACTAAGCTTTATAGAGCGAGGGTTGCAACTGTACTAGGTGCTACTGTACTGGGTGCAACAAGCTTAGTGCAGATTGCCATGTCAGCAGATGGCCTAGTTGTACCCGTTTTGATCGGAAAACTCTTTATCGTTCTAAGATTTCTTGATGAGAACCGTGACATTTACGGTGACATTTACGGTTGTGACCTGTTTTTTGCGGTTTGTGCCAGGAGGGCGGCCTGTGTGCGATCGCGCAACCCCAGCCGACTCAAAATGCTCGTCACATGATTTTTCACCGTCCCTTCTGAGAGAAACAGCTGCTGTGCAATTTCTCGATTGCTGGCCCCAGTGCCCAGACAGTCCAGCACCTCTTTTTCTCTCGGTGTCAATGCATCTAGATTGGCCTGCTCTTCTGCCGATAGCCGATCTTCATTCGCGCCAGCGACGTTGATGACGTCGATGACCTTGGCCTGCATCACTTTTTGTACGAGCCCCGGGCCAAACTGACTGTATCCTTTGGCCACCGCGCGAATGGCCATGGCCAGTTCTTCGGAGGGCGTGTCTTTGAGCAGGTAACCCTGGGCACCTGCGGCCATAGACTGTGCGATCAGCTCATCGGTGTCAAAGGTGGTTAGGGCCAAAACTTTGATGCTGGCGTACTGTGCTCGAATGGCTGTCGTTGTGGCGATGCCGTCCATCACGGGCATTCGCATGTCCATTAGGGCCACGTCAGGCAGCTGCTCGGTGGGCAGCTGCGCCAGCAAATCGAGGGCAAGCTGGCCATTTTCTGCTTCGCCCATAATCGTGAGGTCGGTTTCTAAGGACAGCAGGGCACGCAATCCTTCGCGGATGAGCTTTTGATCTTCGACCAGCAAGATTTTGAGCATGTTCAGTCTGGTGAGTTCGACGTTGGTACGGTAGGAATCGGCAGGCTGATTTGGAGGTGAGTGCCTTTGCTATTGCTGTAGAGGGTGAAGGTGCCGCCAGCGGATTCGGCGCGATCGCGCATACTCTGCAGTCCAAATCCGGTACTGGCCTGGCCCACATCAAATCCCCTGCCATTATCATCTAGCAATAGCGTCACAATGGCGGGTGATCTGGTCAGCTGCAAAGTCACCTCGCTGGCTTGGGCATGTTTCACAATATTCGTTAGTCCCTCTTGCACAATGCGATAGAGCAGGGCCTTTAGATGGCTAGGCAGCGCGTTTCCCGATGGAACCGATTGTTTGATTTTGAGGGATTGGCCGGTTTGGGCCGACTGGCAAAGCTGTGCGATCGCCTCTTCTAGTGTTTTTCCCTTCAGCGGGTCTTCTCTCAAAGTTGCCACAGACTGCCGAACGTCTTGTAGAGACTGTGTCCCTAGCTGCTTTGCCTTGACTAAAAACTGCTGTGCGCGTCCTGGATCTTTTTCCCACAGCTTTACCGCGCTCTCTAGCTGAATATTGAGCGCCGTCAGTGAGTGCCCGAGCGCATCATGAATGTCTCTGGCAATGCGATTGCGCTCATGATCCATCGCCAGCTTTTCAATTTCTTGGGCAGACTCGCGCAGGGTTTTATTTGCCTGCCGCAGCCGATGCTGACTCTGCCTTTCTGTGAGCAAAGCATTAATCAGCAAGACGACCAGCAGCAAGGAAAGGCCAAAGAGCACGACAAAGTTGAGCTGCATCTCCATGGTGAAGCGCTGAATTCTGCGAAAAGCTTCTGGGGGGAGCCGTTGCCCCATACCTGTGAGTGTTCTTACTCGCAATAACAACCCACCCAAAAACAGCGCAAACGCTGTCCCCGTCAGCAACAGCCTCCCCGTCATGCCAAACATTAGGCAGCCCCGGATCACCAGAATCAAATAGACAAACGGAAAGGTGCGACCGCTATTAAACACTGCCGTCGAGGCCAGTACAACCAGCACAATTTGCCCCAGCGTATGGCCGATTTTGGCCATGGGATGACGCGGTAAATATAGACCCATCAGCCCAAACAGCACAATCGCAATCAGCGAAATCAGGGGTACATTATGCACCTCTATCAGTGAGCCGCCTCTCGCAACCTCTCTCAGGGGCCCTTCTATTGCTTCTCGGGCTGCGCGTCTGAGGGGGCGTGCAGGGGGTCTCTCCAAGGCACTGAGTATGGCCACCGTCAGTAGTCCCCACTCTAGATAGAGCAAAAAGCGAAAAGGATGATTGCTGACTTGAATGGCTTTGTGCATGGGAAACAGCGATTTTGACAATCTTGGCGATCTTGACAAGGGGCCAAATCACGACGATGCGACCCTCCCATAGTTGCCTAGAATTGGGCGTTCTGCCTACTGCCGCTGCCGACTCATGACTTTCGTCATGGGTACAATCATGACCTTTGCCGCCTCTCAGATCCCTGGCCTGCTCTATACATTAGAAGCGTGAAGGGACAAGCCTGTCGTTCCTCACCGCTATGGTCTTCCCTTCACTTTATTGACAACCTACTAACTAAAGACCCATGAACTTTTTCCAATCTTTCAATTTCAAAGCAGCGTCTTTCTGTGGCCTGGCCGCGTTTGCTCTGCTGGCCGCGCCTGTGGGCCTGACGCAGTCTGCCCATGCCCAAGAAGGGAATCGTTCAGGTGATCGGCTAGAGCGCATGGCCGAAGAACTCAACCTCAGCGATGCACAGCGATCCGACATCGAGGCTATTTTTCAAAACTCGCGTGCTCAGATGCAGTCTGTACTCACCGCAGAGCAGCAAACCACCCTCGAAAATAGCGAGCATCGCGGTCGCCGTGCTTTTCGTGAGCTAGATCTCAGCGAAGACCAGCGCACCGAGCTACGTTCCATTCGCGAAGCCTCACAGGAGCAGGTGAGCAGCGTATTGACCGCTGAGCAACGCGAACAGCTAGAAGCGCTACGGGAGCAGCGTCACGGTCAGCGCCGTAATGGGCTACGTCGTGAAGGGGGTGCCCAGTAGGGTCGGCAGATTTCGTTACTGCAGATTTCGTTACTGCATTAAGACGACGGTACTAAAGTTGGCCGCAAACCAAGCGGCTGGCCCCACCACAAACCAAAGCAGCGCTCGGCGTCGGTCTACCGAAAACAGGGTTCTGACGCCGATGTAGGCAGTGATCATTTCACCGAGCGAAAAGACAATGTTTAGCAGCTCAGCTAGTTTAACGGCACCTTGGTCAAAGGCTTCGCTATAGTTTGGATAGAGGATGGTCCAGGTGATGAGTATAGTGGACCCCAAAAACTAGACAGGTGCTTAAGCTCTGAATCACTCAAAAAATGATAGGAGTCATTCATGAGCAAAAAACGCCGTCAGTACAGTCCAGAATTCAAATCCAAAATAGCGATAGCCGCTGTTAGAGGCGATAAGACGACCGCTGAAATAGCAGCCCAATATGAGCTTCATCCGACCCAGGTGAATACCTGGAAGCGCGAGCTGCTAGAGAATGTCAGCACGCTGTTTGACAAGGGCAAATCAACGAATAAAGAGCAATCCAACGCCAAAGCCGAGAACGATGAACTGTATCGTCAAATCGGCAAGTTGAAGGTAGAGCGAGATTTTTTAGCCGAGCGCTCAGCTCAACTGGGACTGCTACCCGAAAAGCCCTGGTAGAGGCCGAGCATCCAGAGCTGAGCATAGTGCGCCAATGCGAGCTACTCGGCATCAGCCGCGCTAGCTTGTATTACCAGCCAGTTGGCCCATCAGACGAGGAGTTATTGCTACTGCGTCTGATAGATGAGCAGTATCTCAAAACGCCGTTCTATGGCAGTCGTCGAATGGTGGCGCACTTGGCTCAGCAAGGCTATCAGGTAAATCGCAAGCGCGTGCAACGGTTAACGCGACAGCTTGGCTTGCACACGGTGTATCCGAAGCCAAAACTCAGCAAACGGCATCCAGAACACAAGGTCTATCCCTATCTGCTGCGGGGTGTTGATATTGCCTCAGTCAATCAGGTCTGGAGTACTGATATCACCTATCTTCCAGTCCTCAAGGGACATTTCTATTTGGTTGCCGTGATGGACTGGTTTAGTCGGAAAGTACTGAGTTGGCGGGTTTCCAACACAATGGATGGTCAATTTTGTATTGAGGTCTTGGAAGAGGCCCTATGTGACTATCAAAAGCCGATGATATTCAACTCTGACCAAGGTGCTCAATTTACGGCTAATGACTTCACAGAAAGGCTTAAACAGGCTCAGGTGCAGATTTCTATGGATGGTCGTGGGCGATGTTACGACAACATTTTCATTGAACGCTTATGGCGATCTTTAAAGTATGAGTTGATCTATCTCAAAGCTTTTGATGACGGGCAGCAGCTATCACAGGAGGTGAATAGTTGGTTCCATTGGTACAACCGCCAAAGACCGCATCAGTCGTTGAATTATCGGACCCCTGATGAAATTTACTATGAATGCCGTTCTGAAGAGGAGATCCTGTGTAATAGTTGTTGAAATCAGATTAATTTCGTAGACCTTTTCAGAGCTTAACTGCCCTTCCAAGTTGTTTAGTCTTTGGGGTCCACTTCA
>JBCBKQ010000146.1:0-14290 GCA_038521595.1 Cyanobacteria bacterium J06627_28
CCCAGCGATTGCAAAAGCTGCTCAATCCCAGGCACCACATGCTGAGGCCGAATCTCCCTAAAGGGCGGTAATCCATTCCCAATGAGCGCTGTTTCTACGCCTGTCAAAGCCTCCGCACCCAATCCATTGCTCATTGGGAATGGATTACCGCCCTTTAGGGAGATTCGGCCTCAGCATGTGGTGCCTGGGATTGAGCAGCTTTTGCAATCGCTGGGAGATGAGCTAACAGCGATCGAAAAGCGGCTATCTACTCAGCTTGCAAAGGATACGTCTGAAGCTAATTTGACCTGGGAAACGCTAGTAGAGCCATTAACCGCCATGACCGAACGGCTGGGCTGGAGCTGGGGCATCATTGGTCATTTGATGGGTGTAAAAAATAGCGCTGAGCTGCGTGAGGCCTATGAGAGCGTACAGCCTGCCCTAGTGCAATTTTCGACGCGCATTGGTCAGAGTCAGGTGATTTATCAGGCGCTAGAGCAATTTAAGGATGGTGAGAGCTGGACCCAGCTAACCCTGGCGCAGCAGCGCATTGTAGAGTCGGCACTGCGAGATGCCCAGCTATCTGGCGTGGGATTGGAAGGCGATCGCAAAGACACCTTCAACCAAATTCAGCAAACCCTGGCAGAACTCTCGACCCAGTTTTCCAATCATGTCTTGGACGCAACCAAGGCCTTTAGCCTGACGTTGACAACAAAAGCAGACATAGAAGGCCTGCCACCGAGTCTCTTAAGCCTGTCCGCACAGGCGGCCAGTGCTGCCGGAGCAGAAGACGCCACGCCAGAAAATGGCCCCTGGCGCATTACGTTAGATCGCCCTAGCTTTGGGCCCTTTTTGCAGCACAGCAATCGCCGAGACCTGCGAGAGCAACTCTACAGAGCCTTTATTACCCGTGCGTCTAGCGGTGAGTTAAACAACGCACCGCTCATTGAAAAGATTCTAGAATTACGCAAGCAAAAGGCGGCCTTGTTAGGGTTCGACAACTTTGCTGAGCTGAGCCTAGCGCGCAAAATGGCCCCGTCTGTCAGCGCAGTAGAAGACCTCATGGAAGAGCTCAGGCTCGCTAGCTACGAGGCGGCTAAGGGCGAGCTAGAAGAAATCAAAGCATTTGCGCAGGCACAGGGAGCTGACGCTGACGATATTCGCCAGTGGGATGTGGCATTTTGGACGGAGCGGATGCGGGAGCAGACCTTTGAGCTCAATGACGAAGTGCTGCGGCCTTATTTTCCCTTGCCGAGCGTGCTCCAGGGTCTATTTGGCCTAGCAGAGCGGCTATTTGGGATTACGATTTCGGCGGCAGATGGGCAGGCTCCGGTATGGCATGATGATGTCCGCTATTTTCAGGTAGCGGACGCCGCGACAAAAGAAAACATTGCGCACTTCTATTTAGACCCGTTTAGCCGCCCAGCAGAAAAGCGAGGGGGGGCCTGGATGGATGAATGCATCGTCAGAGCCAAGGTGAATAAAGGCGACGGGAGCAAAATTCGGTTGCCGGTGGCTTACCTCATTTGTAATCAGTCACCACCCGTAGGCGACAAGCCTAGCCTGATGACCTTTCGTGAGGTGGAGACCCTGTTCCATGAGTTTGGCCATGGGCTACAGCACATGCTGACCCGGGTAGACTACTCGGGCGCAGCTGGTATTAACAATGTGGAATGGGATGCGGTGGAGCTACCCAGTCAGTTTATGGAGAACTGGTGCTATGACCGCGCTACGCTCTTTGGCATGGCAAAGCATTACGAAACGGGTGAACCGTTGCCAGAGGCGGACTATCAAAAGCTGCTGGCAGCGCGGCACTTTATGACGGGCAATGCCATTTTGCGACAGGTGAATTTTGGCTGGGTCGATATGGCGCTCCATGCGGACTATGTGCCAGGAGGCGAGGAAACGGTTTGGCAGGTGCGCGATCGCATTGCTGAAAGAACAACGCTACTAGCCCCCCTGCCAGAAGACGCTTTCTTGTGCAGCTTTGGTCACATCTTTTCGGGGGGCTATGCAGCGGGCTACTACAGCTACTTTTGGGCAGAGGTACTCAGTGCAGATGCCTTTTCGGCCTTTGAGGAGGCCGGATTAGACGATGCGGAAAAAGTAGCCACCATTGGCCGTCGCTTTCGTGACACCGTGCTCGCACTCGGCGGTAGCCAGCATCCGATGACAGTCTTTAAGTCGTTTAGAGGCCGTGAACCTAGCACCAAGGCACTGCTGCGCCATCGTGGGCTGGCTGCGTAAGCGATGCCAGTACGAAGCAGTCACTGTGAGTGTTGGCACACAAGCTACTAAATCATGGAAACTAAAGATTTATGTCATATTTCCATAAAACCTTGCTCTTGTAGGGATTACAGCTGTTCTTTTTCTAAAAAATGGTAGGAAATAGAGGAGTTTGGCGACTTTTTTTAGTTCGGGAAAACGTACTTTTACGGAGAGATACATCAACGGAGATTGTTAGATTATTTGAGCCTCCTAGCAAAATTGACTGCCGCCCCAAATCATAGTCAAAGGCATGATAGTCAGCGGCATTCGATGAAGAAAGATCTGCATCGTCCATCTCCATGACTTATCCCTCTATTCAGTCTTCGCAAAATCTGTTTTCGCAAAGCAGAATTATTGTCTGGCAAAAGACATCAGAGACACCAGAGGCCTCAACAGACGATTTCGCAAACGTTCGTCATTTTCTAGCAGGTTCAGACTGCGAGCTGACTGTTCTAGACACTCAACGAAAAGTCGCTATGGCGATTCAAGCCAGCGTGCCCGAACTCCTAATTATTCATTTGAAAACGGCGAATATTGGCGCTCAAGTGCTGTGCAGCTATTTACGACAGCAGGCAGCTACGCAATATCTACCGATCATCTTTGTGGGTGCCAGGGCAGCCAAGCATGAACGCATCAAGGCGCTACGCTGTGGTGCCAACAGCTATTTTCAAATACCCACCGAGCCAGAAGAGTTTGGGCTTCACCTTGCTCAGTATCTGCGAGTGTCTTGGCATATGAAGCAATTGCGGCACGAGCAGGCCAGTCTAATTCAAAAGGTGGGTGAGTTTAATCAAACGCTGCGTCAGCTAGAGGCGCTGAAGGCGTCGCTGGCAAAAGAGAACCAGTCCTTGCAGCGGTTGGCTTTTATCGATGGGCTAACGCAAATAGCAAACCGTCGCAGCTTTAATCAAAAGGTCGTGCATCTGTGGCGACAGGCTTGGGCGCAGCAACAGCCACTGTCGCTACTGCTATGCGATATTGACCATTTCAAGCGGTACAACGATATCTATGGGCATTTGGCAGGGGATGAATGCCTCAAGTCTGTGGCAGCGGCGCTGGTTAGAGGGGCACATCGATACGAGGACTATGTGGCTCGCTATGGCGGTGAAGAGTTTGCAATTTTGCTGCCGGAGACTGATTTACTGGGATCACAGCAGGTGGCACGCGCCATCCACCAAGAGGTCGCCAAGGCGCAGATTCCCCATCAAGGCTCTTTTGTAAAGCCTTTTGTCAGTATGAGTGTGGGGATATGCACCCTGGTACCTGACGCTGCGGATCAGCCCTATGAAACGCTGATTCAGCAGGCGGATGAGGCGCTCTATAGCGCTAAGTTGCAGGGGCGCGATCGCACCAATATCAGCACCAATACCAGCACTAATATCAGCACCAAAACGGCCAAAACGAAAAGACTAGCAGAGCATAACGCACCCCGGCAGACGCGACGCCAACTGAGTAAGACGGTGTCGGTTGAGTCTAAATTTAATGCGAGTACTCAACTGAATAACGCTGCTACAACCTTTACCCGTGACCACTATGTGAAAGCGGCTAGCGGTCACACAAATACGATTAACCGTCACACACATACGATGCAGGCTGCGGAGCGCAGCGCCCAACCTATCATCCACCCGATGGCCGAATCCTCTGCGGTAGAGCCATGGCCATTGTAGGTGGGCAAGACGGATAGATTTCTGACTAGCCCATCCGGACACTAGGTTATTATGACCCGATATACTTTGGTCATCGTATGGCTGGTCATCGTATGGATACGACGGCGTTGCAGCGGGAGAATCGATTTTGCCCAATAGAGAAGCTACCGCAAAAGCTCAATCGGTCTCGCGCAGTGAGCTGAGAGAATTGGTGCGATCGCAGCTCCAAGCCCTGCTCGAACAAGAAAATTTTCGAGGGGCCAAAGCCCTGCTAGTCCCTGTACAGCCCGCCGATATTGCCGAGGCAATTGAAGGCCTGCCCGAGATCATGCAGGCGATCGCCTTTCGCCTGCTGTCAAAGAACGAAGCCATTGAAGTCTACGAAAACCTGGACTCCAGCGTCCAACAGGCCCTCATCGAGGACTTTAAGCGCCAAGATTTGATCGATGTGGTCGATCAAATGTCGCCAGATGATCGGGCCCGCCTCTTTGATGAGCTGCCCGCTAAAGTAGTACGCCGCCTACTAGAGCAGCTGAGTACGCAAGAGCGCCAGGCCACAGCGCTGCTGCTTGGCTACGAGGCTCAGACCGCCGGGCGCATCATGACGCCGGAATATGTGGCGGTAAAAGAGCATTGGACAGTCGCTAGAGCCTTAGAACATATCCGTGCACAGGCCGAGCTGAGCGAAACGGTTTACTACCTATTTGTAACGAATTCGGCCCGTCAACTGACGGGCATTTTATCGTTGCGGCAGCTAGTGATAGGCCAGGCAGAGCAAAGCATTGGCGAAATCATGACCCGCGAAGTGGTCTCTGTGCAGACCAGCGCCGACCAGGAAGACGTGGCCCGCATTATTCAGCGCTACGACTTTATTGCGGTGCCGGTAGTCGATGGGGAAGATCGCCTAGTGGGCATCATCACCGTCGATGACGTGATTGATATTTTAGAAGAAGAAGCCACAGAAGATATTTACACCCTGGGCGGTGTGCAATCTGGCGGCGAGAATTACTTTCAGAGTAATTTGCTAGACGTCGCCCGCAAGCGAGTGGTGTGGCTCTCCGTACTGCTCATCACCAATACGGTCACAGCAGCGGTCATTCGCTCTCAGCAGGACATTTTGCAGCAGGTGGTCGTCTTAGCGGCCTTTATTCCCCTCCTGATTGGCACCGGGGGCAACGTCGGAGCACAGTCTTCTACCGTAGTCATTCGCGGGCTCAACACCGATGAGATTGCCATTAAGAATGCGGTTCAGGTCATTCGCCGAGAAGCGACCGCTGGTGCCTTTTTGGGGTTAATGCTCGGCATTGTGGTGACGGCCTGGGCCTACTTTTTACAGGGCGGCGAGCCCGAAGACTTTCGCGTGGCGCTGGTGGTCGGCATTTCACTGGTCGGCATTTCCGTACTGGCCTCTAGTGCAGGCGCGGGGCTGCCCTTTTTGTTTCAGTCATTTGGGCTAGATCCGGCCCTCATGTCTGCGCCCTTTATCACCACGATTGTGGACGTCATCGGCGTCCTGATTTATCTCAATTTGGCACGGACGGTACTTTCGATCCCGACACCTATTGGCGGGGGATGATTTGCCAAGACTATTTGATATAGTTGTCATTGGATATTTTTAAGATTTCTTTAAACCAGATCTACCCTGTCTGTCGCAGCTGTCTAGAACACAGGGAAAAATACTGAGAAGCCTTTAGAATGAATGTGCAGTGACCAGTACGTGCTGGCAAGCTAGGTGACCTGTGTTTCAGAAATTCAAGCAAGACATTAAAAACGACTTCATTGCGGGTTTAGTGGTCATCATTCCCCTAGCAACCACGATTTGGCTAACGCTGAATCTGGCCACTTGGATTATCCGGTTTTTGACACGGTTTCCCAAACAGCTCAATCCTTTCACCGGGCTCAATCCTTTCTTAGTCGTGCTCATTAACCTGGGTATTGGCTTTGGTGTACCGCTGCTGGGCATTTTGATCATTGGCCTAATGGCTCGCAACTTTGCCGGGCGCTGGCTGCTGGATCTGGGTGAGCGAATCGTGCAGTCCATTCCCCTAGCGGGTTCGGTTTACAAGACGGTTCAGCAGCTACTGCAGACGGTTTTTCAAGATTCGAAAAGCCGCTTTCGCCGGGTAGTGCTCATTGAGTATCCTCGACGCGGACTGTGGGCGATCGCATTTGTCACCGGCGCGGCCGTGACCACCGCCCCCTCAAAAATGCTGAGCGTATTTATTCCGACCACACCAAACCCCACCAGCGGCTGGTACTCCGTCGTTTCAGAAGACGACATTTTGAACCTGTCTATCTCTGTGGAAGATGCCTTTAAGGTGCTGCTATCTGGTGGCATTGTGGGGCCGAACTTGGCCGCTGAAATTCCGCCTCACTTGGCAGGTGGCTCTGACGCTGCTCCGATTAGTGCAGGCTTAGCCCAAGAAGAGCTGTCACCGTCAGAGCTACCGCCAGAAACCGTCTTGGGTCAGCCTCAGGCCTAGATCAGGTCTAGCTCTGGCCTGATAGAATGGCTGAGCCCTAAGAAGATAGTTGGTATTGCATGAAGGCGCGCTCTATTGCCCGTGAATTAGCCCTGTTAGGGATTAGTCAGCTTGCTGATAAGGAGCCCTCAAAGCGGCGAGGCGACATCCCTATAGAGAAAAGTGCTGTGGCTGAGCCCCTTTCGCCCAAACAAATAGAAGCGCTGTTGCTCAAGGCTTTGACCACATTGAGCGCTGATGCTCAAGAGGCCATTGACGCCGCAGAGGGTGACCTAGAGCGAGGAGAGCGCTTTTTATTAGAAAGTGAAACGCGGACAGTCGGCGATGCGGACATCAAATCACGCATTCAACCGGCGATTCCTCTAGTAGAGTCAGCCATTAACCGGGTGGGCGGCACACTGAACCTGCTGGTATTTGTCCAGCAGGCAAAGCGAAAAGGCATGATAGCCGCGCAGGCTTCGCTAGAGTCAGCAGCGCAGGACGTGGAAAAAGCCGATGAGCTGCTGGCGGGGCATGAAGAGCGGATTGTGGATGTGGCGGTGGTGCGATCGCAAATCCAAACCGCCGTCACCAGCGCCAAAAAAGCCATCACCGAACTCAAGCAAACCCTTACCTCCGAGCACCTCTCCACCCTCATTAACCGCGAGGACATTCAAGACTATGCCAGCAGCCTACTCTGGCACTGGATGCGCTACTGGAAAGCCATCGACACCCAGCTCGACGACGCCATGGAAAAGTGGAACATCCGCCGCCTAGCCCGCGTAGACCGCGACATCTTACGCCTCGCCATGCTTGAAATCGTCCATATGAGCGTCCCCAAAAAAGTCGCCATCGACGAAGCCATCGAAATGGCCAAACGCTACAGCGACGAAGACGGCTATCGCTTTATCAATGGGGTTTTACGCCGCGCGACTGATAAGCTAGAGACAAACAAATTGACCCCAGAAAGCATTTCCGAATAAGCAGCAACCATGCAATAACCGCAAAGTGCAAGCCCCCCCGAAATAAAAGATCTCGTAATTGCAGCGATCATTCTAGCTACCGCGCCAGCAATTCCTTTCGGGGGGTTTGGGGGAGCCTGGGCCCCCAAGCAGTATTTAAAGGCTCCAAGCAGAGGAGGGGTCTAGGGGAGGAAATCCCCTATTCTTATCTCTTGTGGCTTGACCTCTTGCCACTTTACGTCTTATAGCCGTGCTCCAGCACAGTCATCAACAGCAAGCAAAATTCAAGTCAAGAGTAGTGAGTTTAGGGTAATGGCAGCATTCAATTGGTTCGAGCGTAGCTACGAGGAACCCACCAAAGACCCCAAAGACGCTGAAACCAGCACCGAAGAAACCGACAAAGCCGAAACCCCAGTCAGCTCAGAAGACTACCTAAACTGGGCCAAAGCCGCCTATCAAAACATTCAAGCGCGCCAAGAAGACGAATCCCCCGAATCTGACGGCGACACCGAAAGCACTCCTGACGAAACAGCCGACCCTGAAACAGCTGACCCTGAAAAAACGGAAATAGAAGCAACTGAAGCCTCCCCATCTGAAGAAGAACCATCAGCAGAAGCCGAGACCACTGAATCAGCGGATCCCGAAACCGCTGAACCCACAGCAGTCATAGAAGACAGTGAAACCGCCCTCCCCGCACAGGCCTTCTGGGCAAAAGCACAACAGGCCCAAGCCGAAAGAGAAGAACGCCTAGAACGCCTAGAATCCGAAGCGATTCTAGAGCCCGAACCTGAACCCGAACCCGCTCCCCCCGAGCAAACATTCGTCCCCCTCGACATCGACCTAGACGAAGCCTTCCTCTGGTCCGCCGAAGTCCTCGCAGCCCAAGGCCGCCGCCCCGACGAAATCTCCCTCGAAGAAATCACCTGGCTCAACAAACTCCGCCAAGGCCTAGACAAAACCCGCCGTGGCCTAGTTAACAATCTCAAAGCCATCGTCGGTCAAGGCCCGCTCAACGACGAAGCCGTCGAAGAAATCGAAGCGCTACTGCTACAAGCCGACGTAGGCGTTGCCGCAACAGATAAGATCATCACCGCCCTGCAAGACAAGCTGCGGGAAGAAACCCTGCCGCCTGAACAGGCGATCGCCTACCTCAAAAAGCTGCTCCGCGACATGCTAGAAGCCCCCTTAGACGGTGGCCACAACCTCACCTTTACCCCCGAAAAAGAAAAGCTCAGCATCTGGCTCATGACCGGCGTCAACGGCGCAGGCAAAACCACCACCATCGGCAAACTCGCCCACATCGCCACCAAATCCGAATTTAAATGCCTCATCGGCGCAGCCGACACCTTCCGCGCCGCTGCCGTCGAACAGGTGAAAGTTTGGGGCGCTCGCAGCGGCGTTGATGTGATTGCCAACCCCGGTCAAAACACAGATCCTGCCGCCGTTGTCTACGACGCCATCAGCGCCGCCAACTCCCGCGACACAGAGCTATTGCTCATCGACACCGCTGGCCGCCTGCAAAACAAAAAGAACCTCATGGACGAATTGTCCAAAGTTCGTAAAATCATCGACAAAAAAGCACCCGACGCCAACGTCGAATCTCTGCTCGTGCTCGATGCGACCCTGGGTCAAAACGGATTACGACAGGCTCAAGTATTTGCAGAGGCGGCCCAGCTAAGCGGCGTTGTGCTCACCAAGTTAGACGGCACAGCCCGAGGCGGTGTTGCCCTAGCAGTGGTAGAGCAGCTCGGCCTACCGATCAGATTTATTGGTGCAGGCGAAGGCATCGAAGACCTGCGTCCTTTCTCCAGCTACGAATTTATTGAAGCCCTGCTAAGCGGTTGAAGTCAATATGCTTAGAATAAAAGCAGACTTATCCCAAAGAGATAACAACTGAGGCACCCACTATGGTTGCAGCGCCTAAAAAACAGTTATTGCCCAGTACCGAAGACTTACCCTGTTCGGACGATACGCCCGTGGATAACGAAGATCAAAATCTGCTGCCAAATCTACTGCTGATTTTGTTAAACCATCTGTGGTCAGACCGGATGGATTGGTATTTCGGCGCGGACATGGCGATATATCACACGACAGGTGTCAGCCATTTGGTTCCCGTCGTGCCTGACGGTTTTTTGAGCTTAGGCGTTGAGCGAAAAAAGGATGGCAAGTCTCGTAAGAGCTATGCCGTTTGGGAAGAGCAGGATATTGTCCCAATCATGACTCTGGAAATGGTTTCCCACAAACCTGGCGGAGAATACGACCGCAAAATAGAGACCTATGCCAAGTTAGGCGTCTTGTACTACGTCATCTACAATCCAGAATTTTGGCAGCGCGATCGCCATCAGCCATTCGAAGTCTACAAGTTAGTGTCTGGTACCTACCAGCTACAGATAGGTGAACCGTACTGGATGCCTGAAGTGGGACTTGGCATTGGACGTGCCCAAAAAGAGTTTGGTGGCTTACCCCAGGAAATGCTGACTTGGTATGACGAAAATGGAAAGCCTCATTTAAGTGAAGCTGAGAAAGCACAAGTACGTACCCAAGAGGCAAAACTTCAAGCAGAGCAAGCGCAAGTACGTGCCCAAGAAGCAAAACTGAAAGCGGAGGAAGCTGTACAAAAGCAGGCACAGTTAGAGGCTTTCTTAAAGTCACAGGGGTTTGACCCAGACAATTTGCCTAGCGAATAGCGATATCACCGCTTCACTAAAAGGTTAACTGCCTCAAATTAGAACACTTGATTCCATTCGTAGACTTCGTAGTCTGTCCAGATTCCATTCTTCCAGTAGGGGTCGCCTTCGACTAGCTGACGGACAGCGGCTTCGTTATCCGCCTCGTAGGTGCCAAATACTTTGGTGTTGTCAGTCGTTGGGCCGAGGGCGGTCAAAGTACCTTGGGCTTTTTGCTCGGTGAGTCCCTGAAGATGTGCTTCACGGTAAGGGGTGCGTTTTTCTAGGGCGTTTTCGCAGTAGCTGCCCCACATCACAAACTTTGCCATGGCGGTATTTTTTAATCACTATCAAGTACTCATCAAATCATATGATCTCAAACTCTGCGCCATAGGTTTTTAAGAGATTGCAGGTGGTGTGATCAACGATATTGGTATCGCTGAGTTCAAGGTTGTAAAAGTTGGCCGTATCGGCATCGAAGTAGGGGCCAGCGTGCCAGGTGCCCACGTCTAGCTTGATGAAGCGATCGCCTGGAATTTCGAAAACGATAATGTCTTCCAATCTAGGTTGCGGTGAATCGCTGGGTGGCGCCACCCCCAAAAACCAAGGTTGTCCGCCTAGAGAGCCCAGACATTGAGTACATTTACCGTGTCGGGTGATGGTACGAAAACGTCGCCCACGCTGATGTAACGACATGATGTAAAAGCGCGGTATGCCCTGGTTTAGCTGGAGCTGAGCGTCTTGCGGGTTAAAGCTGACTTGGTCTGACTGTGGCGAGATGAGCTGACCGAAGGGTCGAAACGCTTCGACAGTAATGGGAATGGCGCGGCGCTGAATAAGCGTGGCGGAGTGGGAAAAAGACACGGTGATATGAGGTGTAGTGTTGAGCGCCTGCAAAGTAAAACTGCATGATGTAACTACAAGTTTACAAGCGGGGGCAAACCAGCGGTCGGCGGTATTATTTTATTGGCCTTGTGATTTTTTGTCTGGGCTATTTATTTTCTGTTTTCTTAATCACGCGATCGCATATGGATGACAAATTGATGCTGATGATTCCAGGCCCTACCCCAGTACCTGAGAAGGTATTGCTGGCAATGGCCAAGCACCCGATTGGGCATCGCAGCGGCGAGTTTAGTCAGCTGATCGCAGAGACCAATGAAAATCTGAAGTGGCTATTTCAGACGAAAAATAATGTGATGACGCTGGCGGCTAGCGGGACGGGTACGGTTGAGGCGGCGATTATTAATTTTCTGAGTGCGGGCGATCGCATTCTAGTGGGCAGCAACGGCAAATTTGGCGACCGCTGGGCTCAAATTGCCACGGCTTACGGCCTAGACGTCACTACGATCAAATCTGAGTGGGGCACACCGCTCAATCCTGATGACTTTGCCAAAGAGCTTCAGGCCGACAGCGAAAAAAAGATCAAAGCGGTGATGATCACGCACAGTGAGACGTCCACAGGTGTCCTCAACGATCTTGAAGCCATTAACAAGCTGGTAAAAGAGCACGGCGAAGCACTAATCATCGTGGACGCGGTTACTAGCCTAGGCTCGCACAACATTCCGGTAGACGAGTGGGGCATTGATGTCATTGCCTCTGGCTCGCAAAAAGGATTTATGCTGCCGCCCGGATTGGGCTTTGTGACCGCTAGCGACAAAGCGTGGGAAGCGTATAAAACAGCAACGTTGCCTAAGTTCTATTTAGACCTTGGTAAGTACAACAAATCCGCAGACAAAAGCAGCACACCGTTTACGCCACCCGTCACGCTGTACTTTGGCATGAAGGTAGCACTGGAAATGATGAAAGCGGAAGGGTTGGAGAATATTTTTGCTCGCCACACGCGCCATAAGGAAGCTTCGCGAGCAGCGATGAAAGCATTGGGTCTGCCGCTCTTTGCGCCAGATACTCATGCAAGTCCGGCAGTAACGTCTGTGGTGCCGGATGGTGTGGATGCTGAGAAGATTCGCTCAGTGATGAAAAACAGGTTCGACATTGCCTTAGCAGGCGGACAGGATCATATGAAGGGGAAGATGTTTCGGATGGGGCATTTGGGCTTTGTGAGCGATCGCGATGTGCTTTGTGCGGTTAGTGCCTTGGAAGCGACGCTGTCTGAACTTGGTCACGCCGTAAAGGAGAGTGGTATTGCAGCAGCCAGCGAAAAACTGCAAAAGCAGTAACATAAGTCTATACGACAACTTTTGTGATTCCCTGTGTGTAAGGGAATCGTTCGCTTATGCAAACAACCAGTCGCCCGGTCACTTCCATTGCGGCTCCCAACGTTACCTGGGAGCCTTTGCCTGATGACTACATTCTTCCTGATGACCCCGTGGACAACCTAAGCCAACCACTCCTTGCCGCTGTCCTCAGAGAAATTCTAGAGTTGGCCGGATTGGTCGAGCCGACCATGCTGATTGCGACAAACTTTGGCCTTTGCGCCACTGTAGAAGACAAGACAGTCGTCAAAGCACCTGACTGGCTCTATGCGCCTGACGTTGAGCCCTTGCCCGAGAATCAGACTCGTCGTAGCTATACGCCACACTTGCAAGGGGGGCCTGTGTCCGTGGTGATGGAGTTTATCTCTGATACGGAAGGCAGTGAGTATTCAGTCAATCCTCACTATCCGTATGGGAAGTGGTGGTTTTATGAGCGAATTTTGCGGGTGCCCAGCTATTTTATTTTTTGGCCGGAGTCTGGCAGGTTAGAAGGCTATCAGCTGACGGGAGAACGGTATGAGCCTCAGAAGACGGATGAGCGAGATCTTTACTGGATTGATTCTTTAGGATTATTTTTAGGCGTTTGGCAGGGTAAAAAAGCAGATCGCGTAGGCTATTGGCTGCGCTGGTGGGATACTGAAGGCAATATGATGCCTTGGGGAACTGAGCGGGTTGCACAGGTGGAGCAGCAGGCAGCACAGGAAAGGCAGCGAGCAGAGCGGTTGGCGGAGAAACTGCGATCTCTCGGTGTAGACGTAGAGTAGTAGGAAACTGGCATTAACCCACTTCATCAGGGTCTATGCCTAGCTCTCTCAACCTGGCGGCTAGCTGTTGAGCTTTTTGCACAGCAGCATCCCGCTCTTCTTGGGCGACATCTCGCTCTTCTTGGGTCAATATCCACTGCTGCTCTACTTCTCTACGATTGAGCAGGCGCAGACCCGTTTGACGATCGTACAATCTGAGGGCTTTTGGCAGCGGGACAATGCCTAGTGTTTCGTTCTCTGGCGTGAGCTGTAGGTCAAGTCCTAGGACTTGACTGTGCAAAAAGGGAATGCCTTTATCCGACTGCTGTAGCTCCAAAGGTTGATACTGACCGTCGACTAAGGTTCGGCCTTTGAGCTGGGGGCTTAGATAGTCAGCGGTGGGATCGTATTGGAAGTATTCTTGAACGCCAAGCTTTGCGTATAGCTTGGGCTTTTCTACTTCGTCTTTTGACTTGGTAGAACCAGACGTAATTTCGAGTATAAAGCTGGGGACTTTACCATTCTCTTGCCAGGTTTTGTAGCTTTTGCGCTGACGGGCTCTGACGCCAAAGACAACGAAGACATCTGGGGAAACCACAGCTTTAGGGCTTCCTTGCTCGTAATAGATAAACAGATTGCCGGAGACGTAAACCTGGCGTCGGCTTTGAAAATACAGCCGTAAGACCTCGACAGCGTAAATGAGATAGTCGCGAGTCGCATCACTTTCGGTCATAGGTTCACCGTCGGACTCTGGATAGAAGGCCGGGTCACGGATTAGCTTGGCGGTATCCATCCTCAGGTTCCTACTGTAAAACTGACCTACATTTTAACGGACAGCAGTGTTCACGGTTTTAGCAACACCAAATTCTCGGGATGGAAGCGGTTGATTAGAGTAGCCAGCAAGTAGTCAAAGCCTACAAAATCGTTGATAAGCTATGAGTGAAATTAAGTTGAGGCTGTTTACATGAGTGAGATTGTGTTTTTGGTCGAGGAAGATCCTGAAGAAGGATATGTGGCCAGAGCGCTGGGAGAGTCTATCTTTACCCAAGCTAATACGATAGATGAGATTAGGGTAATGATATTAGATGCTGTTCGATGTCATTTTGACGATACAGAGCGCCCTAAAGTAATTCGGCTTCATATCGTAAGGGATGAGGTTCTTGCCTCGTGAGGGTTCCCAGAGATTTATCCAGTGGTGACTTAATCAAAAGCTTGGCACGCTTGGACTATGACGTTATTCGTCAAACGGGCAGCCATATTCGTCTTAGAACTCAGCGAAACGGAGAGCACAAGATCACTATCCCTGCACACAATCCGATTAAACTTGGCACGCTGACGGCAATTCTACGAG
>JBCBKQ010000147.1:0-14089 GCA_038521595.1 Cyanobacteria bacterium J06627_28
CAAGTTTAGGTAACATTTTGCGATTACACGTTTATCCTGGTAGTTTTTTGCCATTTCTAGTACGAATGTTACCTAAACTTGGCAATGATCGCAGAGAAACGCAGTTGCTCCGATGAATTTTCTATATGGACAAAGCTCGCTCAAAACGAGTTTAAGAAACTCGGCATGATACCGTTAGCCAATCAGATGCAGCAGTGGCTCAGAGAGCAAAAAGAGACTTAGTGTAAAGCTATTTTCTGTCCTGTCACCACAAACAGACCAAAGCCAGCCCATGCGTATGAACCATCGAGAAGTGCCTGCAGAGCAGGACGAACTTCCTCTCTCATTGCTGCGAACTGGCTATCTTCTGCCTGGTAAGAGCGTCCAAAAGACAACATCCCGAAATAATTAGATAGTCCTAGCTGATCGCTATCGATGAGTGAAATGTTTGTCTTTACCTTTTCAAATCCACTAGATCTTAGATAAGAACCTAGCTTACGGCCCACCCAAGGATCTCCACCCTCTGAAACCTGTTTTTCCACAATTGCCCTATCCAACTGTACTGGTGTATCTGGCTCTGGATACAGACTCGACCAGTCCTTATCAATATCTAAAACACACAAGCGGCCACCCGGCTTTAAGACTCTCCAGATATTCTCTAGAGCTTGCAGAGGTTCGCTAAGGTGCTGAAATAAAAGTCTAGCGTACACAATATCGAAACTATCTTGAGGAAACGGCAGCTCGTATACGCTACCTTGGTGAAAGACAGTCTGCGCCGAGCGCTCATCCTTTTCCACACATGCATACGTGCTCTGACCATGCCTCAAGAGAGAATGGCTAAGGTCAATCCCCGTTGCCTGCGCCGGATATACCTGCTTGGCGAGTTCGTGAGTGACAATGCCAGCACCACAGCCTACGTCCAAAACGCTCTGTCCAGCGACAATATTCATAGAAGGCCAGAGTTCTCGCTCGGTTTCAAGTAAAACAGACGCTTGATGATAAAGCCTCTCAAATTCCTGAACCTGCCCTTCCCTTTCAAAAGTGTCGTACGAATAAGATGTTCTTTTTACAGCCATGACAATATTCTTTAGATTGGAGTTATCTAGCTTAGGGTCAACTCAAATCGAGGGAAGATGAGCAGCCATCCTCCCTCTAAAACTGCTCAGACGCTAGGATTCAAGACCTAGACAATCAAACAGACAGCTCTAAGCAACAGCTTCTTCAATGTTCTCTAGAGATAGAGAAACAGTGGGACGCTGTGTGGAACTAGGACCGTTTTGGTCAATCCATGACAAACAGACACCTGCTCTCTCAGTTTGCTTAATCCAAGACAAGCAAACACCAGCTGTTTCCTTTGGGCTGTTATTAGTTGCGTTTTTCATCGGTTATCTCCTTTGTAGGCGCTAAAGAGTTTTGCCTATGCCCAAAATTTACGTAAGGAGCACTATCGCAGGCAAATAAGAAAGCAAGCCGTAGGAACCGAGCGGAATCAAGCTTTCTAGCTTGAGGAAAGCGCATAAACTTGCGGAATTCCAGAAGAGGCTGGTAAAAACTGCTACCTTAAACACTGAGTCATCGTCTTTTTTCACTTTCTGAGTTAAACGAACCAATGCCTCAGTTAAATAAAAGTGAAGCGGTTCGCCAAAGGCTGCATATTTTTTTGCAGCGCCTGATCGCTTTTGCCAATCATGAGCTGCCTGAGTGTGACCACCTTGAAAGCAAGATCAGCGTTCGCTGGATAGATCGTGATACCAAAGCCCCAAAGCTCATCGTTAAGTCAGAAATTCGCTTTTTAGCAGCTCTCGTGAGTACCCCACCTGGGACAGCACCTAGCACTAAAGCAAAAACCCACTTAAAGCAAGATTTGCGGACGCTAAAAGACTTTTTGGGGCGGCTAGAAGATAATCGCGATCGCACACAAGGCACCGGACTCTGGCACTTCACTCTCAAACTCTGGCACCGCTCCATAGATCGAAACCTCGTAGGCTTTGACGATCTCTGGCAACAGCGAAAGGCCCAAACAAAACTCCAAACCAAAGCCCAAACAAAGCTCCAAACCAAAGCCCAACCAGAAAACCAAGCGGTACCAACGACCCAGGCTTCACACACATCCATATCTGTCAGCACGCAGCCAAACGAACGAAAAACACCCAGTCACAATTTACCTGCTCGCGACTACAGTACCTTTATTGGCAGAGCGCGATCGCTCCAGCAGCTGCTAAGCTTTCTCACCAAATCGAGCCCCGTCGCGCGCATCAGTTTAGTGGGCATTGGCGGCATCGGGAAAACAGCACTCGCCCTCGAAGCCGCGCATCAGTGCATCAATACCAAACAGTCTACTCAGCCTGAAACATCCAATACTCGAGCAACAACGCCCTATTTCGACGCCATCATTTTCATCTGTGCCAAAACGCAGCAGTTTACGCCCCAGGGCATTCTTCCCAGCTATCGCTACAGCCGCACTCTGCAAGATCTCTTTCGGGCCATTACCAAAACGCTCAACTGTAGCGAGCTACTCAAAGGAGACTTTGAAAACCAAAGAGAGAACATTTACGAGCTACTTTCACAGCAGCGATCGCTACTCATCCTCGATAACCTAGAGTCTCTTTCAAACCAAAACCAGCAGGCCATTCTCAGCTTTCTATACGAGCTACCAGCCACGGTAAAGGCAATTGTCACTAGTCGTGTTCACCTCACGATGGACGCCGTTATCCCCATAGAAGGGCTCACACCAGCTGAAGGACAACAGTTTATACAACATCAGGCCGCGCTCAAATCCATAGCGCTAGATCCACCCGTTTGCCAAACCCTATATCACCATACAGGAGGAACGCCCGCCGCCATGGTGTATGCGCTCGGGCAAGTAGCAGCGGGATATCCGCTGCCCACAGTCTTGCCACAGCTTGCACAGCATACCAGCGACTATAGCCAGTACTATCTCAAAAATACAGTATCCGCCCTTGCAGATACCCCTGCACAGCAGCTGCTAATTGCGCTGTCTCTCTTTCCAGCATCGGCGACGAGAGAGGCGCTAATTGACATTGCCCAGCTCACTGAAGCCAGCACCGTAGAGAGCTTTGCAAAGCTCAAACAGCTCTCTCTCATTGTAGAAACTAACAGTCGATATACGATGCTGCCCCTGGCCCGTGACTATCTAATGACGCAACAGCAAACTCATACGGCCCTTAGAGAACGCTGGCTGGGCTGGCACGAGCAATGGCTAGCACCACACCAACATCCAAACTGGAGAGAATGGCACGACTACACGCTCATCGATCAAGAATGGGAGAATATACAGGCCGCTGTAGACTGGTGTATAGTCGCCAAAAGAGAAAATGCGTTTAGGCGACTATGGCCGGGGCTCAAGGGATACACACAGCTACGAGGCTACTGGAATGAACGGCTCAGCTGGCTGAAGTGGTGGATTGATTGTTTACAGCACCATCGCACTGAAGCGGCCCCTTCAGAAAATAATACCCACGGCATTCTAGAAGCACAATGGGATCTCGGTTGGACGCTGAGCGTACTGGGTCAGCCAAAGCAGCTAACTGAGGCAATTCATTACTATGATCAAGTATGGCAGCAGCAACAACAGATACCTACAGACATGCAGTTAGAGCTGGCCATCGATCAGGCTGTTGTTTACTTGTTTAAAGATGACTTATCGCAAGCAGCTCACTGGATTAAAACAGCCAGAGCATTTATCAACAGCGACCTTCCCGAGTCGAAGCAGCTACGTTTAGACTATTACACCGCTCAGTTACACTATCGCAAGGATAATTACGAGAAAGCAAAGTCTCTCTATAAAAAAATCTTAAAAGCAGTGCGCTCAGAACAAATTGAGCGCACCCTAATTGAATCGAAAAATCCAGACTTACAAAAGCAACAGTTCGAAGTTTATAGCCTGAACTGGCTGGTCGATATTGCTTTAAAGGAAAATGATTTAGAGACCGCCACAATGCTTTTGGAGCAGAGCTGGCCGATAATTGAACAGCGGCAGGACGTGCGATCGCAAGCTTTCCATGAGCGATCGCAAGCCCAACTCGCCCAACAAAGACAAAACCTCCCCGCCTTCAAACACTGGAGCCAGCAGGCCATCAGCACCTTCCGCAGCCTCGGCATGAAAGCCCAAGTCAAAGAAATAGAAACCTGGCTAAAAGATGACAGCTAAACAGCTTGAATTTCTCGTGTAGTGGACATCCTATTCATCCCCCTTACAATCCCCCCAAACTAAACTCATCAAACTTCACAACAGCCGAATCCGGCTCACGAGTATCGAAGTAATAGCTACTAACAGTCCCCGTCTCCGTATCAAAAATGCTAAAGCTGGTCACATCATTACTTGCAATATAGGGTAGTGGATTACCCCCCTCATCTTCCAAAGGTGCAATCGTCGGCATCACCGGCGTCAACCCATTCGGGTCATCCAAAGCCGCATATCTTTTATTAAAAGGAGACAAATCACCCGCCGCCTCAACGGCCTGATCGCTCGGCACATTACGCGGATTATCCCCTATGTGAGCCCCATAGCTGTTACCCACATTAGACGACTCCAAAAAGTGCATCCCCGTTGCACCCACAAATCGATTCCACAAATGAGAGTGACCATAAAAAACAAGCTGTACATCCGCCGCCTCCAGCAGCGGCACCAAATCACGAATAATATAATCTTCTTCCGGCGGATACTCGTACTGCACAGACTCAAGCGCACCATTCTCAGCCCGATTTTCAATCATCACCGGATCCGTAAACGCAGGCACAATATTGCTACCCAGCGTATGCGGCGGATGATGCAGCATCACCACTTTGTACTTCGCATTCTTAAAAGCATCGCTAGCTAATTCTTTTTCTAACCACTGATATTGAGCACTGCCCTCACGAATGTCCTCAAAAATATGCTGCCCGTAGCCCCAATCTTCTGGCGTATTCAGGCTATTAGCCTTTTCACGATAGCGACCTTTTGTCTCTGGTGAGAGATCGGGCGATCGCCAAATTTGAGTCACGTACAGCGACACCAGCCGCACATCCCCAAACGAAGTCGCATAGTAAGTGCTCGTTTCACTCCCGTCATCCAACGTCGCCGTCGGCAGCGTAAAAATCTCTTCGTAGGTGTCAGTGTTGTATGAATGATCTTTTATCCAGTCTTCAGAGGCTGGCGAGCTACCCGGCGCCGGATAGAACTTTTCCACTAAGTCACGAGGTAAAGTATTTGCATACTGCGCCTTGAGCGAAGCCTCATCAGACTGACGGCCCATCACCTCGTGGTTACCAATCGCCGGAAACAAAGGCGCATTTTGAATCAGCTGCCCCCCTGTATAGGTCGTTGTTGTCCCGTTTTTATTCAGAGGATACTCAGCTCGGCCTTGTAGCCCCTGAAAAAAGGCAAGGCTCTCAGCATTATCAAACCATTCAGACGCTCTGTCGGGAATATTGACCAAATCTCCCGCAAAAAAAACCGCATCAACCCGGCCCACAGTTTCTTCTACCTTTTGCAAATTTGCAGGGGTCAAAGGCTTTAGCTGATGGTCAGAGGTCAGCAAGATTTTGAGCGGTTGGCCTGTCGTAGGCGCAGCGCTCAGGGTAAAGAAATCGCTACTCACACTCGAACCGTTTGCATGGTTACTCGTAACCCGATACGTAGTGCGCTCATCTCCCTTGAGCCCGGTCACTACCGCCTCATGCCGCCAAATAGCCCGATTTTCTAGCTCAGGGTACGCCCGATCTTGAACCTGAGAGTCACTATCTTCTCGGACTTTACTCAGCTGAGTTGTCATTGCCGCTACGCTCAGGCCATCGCCATATTCAACGATGTGATCGGTTCCTCTAAACTCCGTAAACCAAACAACGGTTACAGATGAGGCTGTCGGCAGCTGGAGAAAGGGATCAGTGAGTAGCACTGGCAGATTTTCTTCAGCAACAGCGTGCTCTGATGCTGAAGGAGACCCTTGAGGCAAAGGAGAAGATTGACGGCCAGGTAGGTTTCCAGACTGCATAGCAATGACACCGATAGCGGAGAGTGCGATCGCACCGACCAAAAGTAGTTGCTTGTAAGGGAACCCTTTCATCTCTCTAATTAAAGGCATCGCGGTTAACAGCGGTTTAACCCTATCAGATTTTGTTAAATATAGAGCAGTCACACAACCGTCCAGATATCAGCTAAGGTTTGTCTCAGACTGTGTCAACCTAAAGCATGCGCTCCGATAAATCTCGCTGGTCAAAACTCTTCCGTTGGCTCAGCCCGCTGTTACTACTCTCCCTAGGGCTACACGGGCTAGGAATGCTAGTACCCATCCCCGACGAAAAAGAAGTCATTGAGCGCGAAGAAGAACTACCCGATCCGATCCAAGTATCAGAGCTACCCGTTCCCTTACCCTCAGCAGAGCCAGAACCAGAAGTAACTCCTGAGCCACCGCCAGAAGTTGTCACACCACCAGAACCAGAACCAGAGCCAGAACCCATTATTCAAGAACCTATCGTCGTTATTCCCCAACCGCAGCCCAACGACCCACCCGAACCACCGCCTGGCGATCCTCCCGAGCAACCTCCCGAGCAACCTCCCGAACAACCACCTATTACGCCTACTCGCCAAACCCGTGACACATCACGAACAACCCCTGGAGAGATCAGGCAAGCCACCTCTGATTTTTTCGATGCAGCCGCAGGCGGCATCGGTGCAGATTACGGTCTGGATTTCACTTCACTAAAGCCGACAGTAGGCGGCTCGGCAAACCTGTTCACCTTAGACTATCCGTCAGATGACACCATCTGCTTCGAAGACGCACCGACTGCCCCATTAGATATCACCTTCGCGGCCATCGTAGGAGACTTCCAAGACGAAATAACAGGTACAGTGCGTCGTGACCTAATCGATGGTGATTTTCTACAGAAAACAGGCTACGCACCTGTTGATGAGTGGCTCGAAAATGTCCTCTTTGGCACTGCAGAAATAAACGGCGAAATCTTCGACACATTTGGTCAAATTGAGAGCCGAGTAAATACCCCTCCTGCTGATGTCGGTGCACCAGAAGAAGTATATACATTCAAATTTCAGGTCGTCCTTCCAGATAGTCCCTGCTAGAGAAAACAACATTAAGCAGACACAGGTTTGAGCAAACTCAAGCAAACTTCTTTTAGCCGCCACTCACAGGTGGGATAAAGACCAACTCATCACCATCTTGCAATTCGGTATCCGTGTCAGCAAACTGCAGATTCACACCAAAGCGAGTCAATGATTTCCACTTCGCAAGCGTAGGATACTCTTCAATTAACCCCTCCAACACGCTACCGGCCGTAGTATGTGGCAGCACCATAATCTTTTTTTCAGAGACCCCAATCGTCTCTTGATAGACCGCAAACAGCTTCAGCGTAATCGTGTTTTGTTGCATCGGTTAAAATGGTGCGTAATACACTTTCTTGATTGACTATGGTAGCTGAATTTATGGTTCAGCCTTCCTCTTGGATAGAGGAGGGAATTACGACTCAGCTAGTAAAGGGGCTGAAGCTTTTTAAGTTCAACGAAGGGCTGCAAACGCACTTTGAAGAACTGATAGAAATGCATAAGGCGCAGCAGCTTAGCGCTGAGCAAGCCGCAGAGCTTAAAGGCTTACAAGAGCTAGATCGGATTTTTACGCTGCTTAACGCAAAAGAAATCGCTGGGGAATGAGCATCAATTCTGCCCTGAGAACACAAATTCGTCAGCGTGCTCAATTTTTATGCGAATACTGTCATTCTTCTGAAGAAGCGAGTACCTCGCAATTTACAATCGATCACCTTCAGCCGAAGTCCCTCGATGGGACAGATCAGCCCGGTAACTTAGCATTAGCTTGTCACCGCTGTAATACTCGCCGCTACAACTTCACAGCAGGCAGAGATCCAAAAACAAATAGTATTACCACCCTGTTCAATCCTAGAAACCATAAGTGGAATGAACACTTTCAATGGAGTTCAGATTGTCTACAAATTATTGGCATTACTGCTATTGGGCGAGCCACCTGTCTGCGCTTAGATATGAATGATGACAAGCACGACGAGGGCGCAATCATTAAAGCACGACGCCTATGGCTAAAAGTAGGGTGGCATCCTCCCACAAACGACTCTGTCATGGCTAAGCAATGCTAACTGACAGCCGTCTGCGCTGCCTCTGGCTTCACTAAGCTCTCCGCCAAACTCTTCAGCAGCTCCCTCTCCTGATATGGCTTCGAAAAATAAGCCGTCGCCCCCAAATTCATTGCCAAGTTTCGATGCTTATCACCACTACGCGACGTCAGCATCGTCACTGGCATCTCAGCATACCTATAGTCGGCCCGCAGCTTCGACAAGAAACTATAGCCATCCATCCTCGGCATTTCCACATCACACACAATGCTATCCACTTCAATACCCGTCTTCAGCTTGTCTAGCGCATCTTGCCCATCGCGGGCCTCTATCACCTCATAGCCCACCTTTTCCAGCGTCATCGCCAGCAGTCGCCGCACATTCACCGAATCATCAATTACAAGGAACCTCGGCCTACGCTGACGCTCCCGATCAGGCACCGTCTGCAGGCTAAACGGATCGACCGCACCATTGGCCACCGGATTTGAGTACAGCGCCGCCGCCGAATTAATGTCTGAGCCCTCGCAGTTCAGCACCCACCGAGCCAAATCTGGCAAGCTCACCAGCGGCACCACTCGGCCATCGCCCAAAATCGTACAGTTACTAAAGCCAGCAGGCAACGCAATCGGCCCTTCTACCCGGCGCACAGCCACCTCTTGCTCACCCCAGGAGCGGTCAACCTGTAAGCCCATCCGCTGCTCACCCATGCGGAAAATCATCGCGCTAGGGCCGTCAATATTGGGAACGGCTTCTAGGCTGTCAATCTGCCTTGGACAGTTAAACGCCAGCCAGTTCGAGAGATGAATCAACCGAACGGCATCGCCCTTGTAGTGGAACATCGCCTTACCGTCGGTCTCGTACATATCTGCATCGTCGATGATAGTGACCTCTTCGATCAGGTCAGTCGGTAGCGCCACGGGCATACGGTTGCCCTCTGCCAGCATCACCCGCGTTACAGACAGCGTATACGGTACAGAGATGGTAAACGTGCTGCCTTTACCCGCCTCGGTATCGACGCTAATGTCGCCGCGAATTTGTGTGAGGTTATTGCGCACCACGTCCATACCAACGCCTCGACCAGACAGAGAGGTAACTTCGTCTGAAGTTGTAAAGCCGGGTTCAAAGATGAGTGAGAGCAGTTCGGCTTCGCTAGCGGTGCTGAGGAGGTCGGCGTCTAGGCCCATGGATTGTGCGCGATCGCGTATCTTCTCCAAATTAATCCCATTGCCATCATCACTCACCGTAATAATCGTCCGATTATTTCGGTTAAAGGCGCGAATCGCGATTGTCCCACGTCCGCCTTTGCCCTGACTCTCCCGAACCTGTGGTGTCTCAATGCCATGGTCAAACGCATTGCGCACAATATGCATCATCGGATCGCTCAGCGCTTCCAAAATATTGCGATCAATCAGCGTATTCTCACCTTCGAGCGTCAGCTCAACCGATTTACCATGCTCAATTTCCAGCTCACGCAGCGCCCGAGGGAAACGATTGGTAATGTCCGACAAAGGTCGCATCCGCAGCTGATTTAGGTTACGCTGTAAGTGCCGCGCTGTCCGGTGAATCACCCGCGCTGTTTGCTCCGTCTTATCTACACTCAGCTCAATGTCATCCGCCACTTCTTGCAGCTTCACCACAGACTCCACAATCTGCCGAAATGGTAGGTGCGCGTCGTTATAGCGGTCAAATTCTAAAGCGTCAAAGCCCTGGCGAAAGCGAGGATCAGCGGTACTAGCGTTGGGGTCGTCCGCTTGATCCGCACCGTTTTGATGAGTGGCAAACGCTGTATTTTGACCAGAACCATTGGTCGCACCAGCGCCGGACGATAGGTCAGAAAAAGCCGTACCGGGCAGTGCGTTTTGAGGGCGGCCAGCCAGTAAAAATTGATTGCTCGGCTGTTCGTAGAGGTCTTTTACGTCGTCGTTGATTTCGTCAAGCGATCGCAGCTTTCGGCTCAAATCCTTCACCAGCCCACGCATCCGCTTGACCTCAGCCTCCAACCGATTGCGCTCAATCGTCAGCTCCCCAAAGTAATCATTCAAGTCATTCAGCTTACGCACAGACACGCGCACCGTCTTATCATCCAGATCGCCCTCATCGACCTGGGCCTTAGGCGCTTCCGAAAAGCGAAATTCCGTACCAGATTTATTACCCCCTTGCAGCGTCTCCTCATTGTCAAAGACACCTGCAAACGCATCGACGTCCTCAGTCGCCTCAGCCTGCTCAAAGACGAACGGTTCAACAGCGCCTTCCTGCACTGCATCCTCTTCACCCAGGCCCGCAAAGACATCCCCGACTAGCGCATCATCCTCTTTACCCAATCCCGCAAAGACATCGCCAACTAGCGCATCATCCTCTTCACCCAGGCCACCAAAGACATCGCCCACTAAGGTGTCATCTGCTTCACCAAGATCACCAAATACGTCACTGACCAGTGCCTCGTCGGCGCCATCAATGCCGCCCGCACCATCTAGCTCCGCAGCGCTACCAAATACCTGCTCAGCAAAAGTCTGAGCGCCTAGGCCCTGCTCAGACTCATCACCATCAAACTCAATATCTATCAGACCAAAGCTAATGCCCGACAGCTCAGCCGGCATCGAGTCAGCGTTGCCCGTCACCACCAAGGCCTGCGCCCGTCGCCAGGTTTGCAGCGCACTTTGTCCGACTTCCTCTAACTGCTGACCATTGGCAGCACCTGCGGCATAGTGCTCCACAGACTGACACAGCTGAATAAAGGCAGGCAGCTCTAGCATTTCGCCTAAGCCGCTCAAGTCTTGAGCCAACGTCATCAGCTCCCTTTGAAAATCATTAGGTTGCTCATCTAGCAGCCGCTCTAATCGCTCTAGCGACCCTTCCATTTCCGTTTGAAAGATCAAAGGCGTCACATCCTGCCCTTCATCGCCATCCATCATAGAGGCAACGTCTTCGGCAGAGGGCTCACCCAGAGTGTCGTATAGGCCGTCAAAGATGGGATTGATAGTGCTATTAATCCAGTGTTCTTCTATGGGGGTGCTGGTGCGATCGCGCTCCACAATCTGCCGAATCGCATCCACTCCGTTTAGCAGCTGCCCTTCCACATCACTGGTAACGCCCTCACCCCGCTGAATCTTCACCACCTTCAGCGAATCTTCCAAACGGTGCGCCAGCTCACTGGTCAGGCCATAGCCCATCAGCGCCGCTCCACCCTTAATCGAATGAGCCGCCCGCAGCGCCGCGTTCATATCCTGCACATCGACGCCTCGCTGCGCCACCCCTAGCAACGCCGACTCTAAGGTCGATAAATACTCATTCGCCTCATCCAAAAACTGCAGGCGAATCTCTCTTTCCTTATCCTCCATAAAAACCTCCCTGCCCTGGCTCATCTTCCACCGTAAAGGTCGCCACCTGCTCCTGAAGATCTTGTGCTACCGTCACCGTCTGGTTCAGCGCCTCAGACACCTGCCGCGAAGACTCAGACGTCCGCGTCGCCAGCTGCGCAATCTCACCCATCAGCGCCGATACCGTCGAAGAGGTCGCCACCTGCGAGCTTGTCGCCTCCGAAATCATCCGCGCCAGCTCATCCATCTTCTGCGACCCATCCAAAATTTGCGTCAGACTCGCCTTCGCATCCTCCACCCGGCGCGTGCCTTCCACCACCTGAGCCGTACTCTGCTCAATGGCTTCTACCACGTCACCCGTTTCCCGTTGAATCGCCTCTACAATCCGCTCAATCTCTTCTGTCGCCGAAGCCGACCGCGTCGCCAGCTCACCCACTTCCTCAGCCACCGCCGCAAAGCCCTGGCCGTCTTCTCCAGCCCTTGCCGCTTCAATGCCCGCATTAATCGCCAGCAGATTCGTCTGCTGCGAAATCTGATTGATCAGCAGCACCGCCTTCGTAATCTGCTGAGACGACTCACCTAGGCGCTTCACCTTCTTCGCCGTCTGGCCCACCGTCTGCCGCAGGCTCATAATGTTACTCACCGTCAGGTCCATCGCCTCACCGCCCTGAGTCGCCGTCTCAGAGGCCACCCGCGCCACCTCTGCCGCTTCCTCGGCCTGCTGCGCCACCTGCTGAATCGACGCCGTCATCACACCCACAGAGTCCAGCGTCAGCGTCGTCTGCTCCGCCTGCTGCAGGGCTTCTTCGGCCAGCAGTCGAATCGCACTCTCATTTTGTCCCAGCGAATCGTTAACCTGATGGGCAGAGTGCTTCACCTGAGTCACCACCACTCGCAAATTTTCAATAATCGCATTGAAAAAGTCTGCAACCGTGCCGATCTCACCGGCTGTCACATCGGCCTTCACCGTCAGGTCACCCTGGGCGGCGGCTTCCACTTCACCGAGCAAATCAACCAGCTGCATCTGTAGTCGCTCTTGGCGCTCCATGCGCTCTTCAGCTAGGCTACTCATTTCATTTACAGCTAGTTCCTTGGCCCGAGTCGCCTCCGCTTGCTCCAGCGCAAAGCCCAGCTGCGTCGCCGCCCGCTGAATAAAGTTAATACTCACATCAGACCAGTCTCGTGGGCCCGTGCACTCATGGGCAATCAGTAAGCCCAACAGCTTGTCTTCGGTTACAACCGGCGCAACTAAGTTGGCCCGCACCGCAAAAGGCTCTAGCTGACCAATGTGGCAGTCCGTCAGCCCTGCATTGTAAATATCAGACGTCGCCTTTACCCGACCACTGCGATACTGATCTACGTATCTGTCAGCAAAGCAAGGATCCGCAATCTTCGCACCTAGCGCTGGCGGCCACTGCGTATCAACAGCCTCTGCCACCACTGTGCCCTTCCAATTCTCATCAAAGAGATAAATAACGACGCGACTTGTGTCGATAGCCAGCTTCACCTGACGCGTCACAGAACGAAAGATCTTCTCTTGCTCCGTGGTGCTACGAATGCTAGCCACCAGCTCAGAAAGCTGCTGCTCTTGTCGAAC
This sequence comes from Cyanobacteria bacterium J06627_28, assembly GCA_038521595.1. GTDB lineage: Bacteria > Cyanobacteriota > Cyanobacteriia > Phormidesmidales > Phormidesmidaceae > Phormidesmis. The sequence continues at coordinate 12,988 of JBCBKQ010000147.1, forward strand.
GGCCTGCTTTTGCGTATCTAGCAGCTTTGCTTGAGCCAGCGCATAGCCCACCTGCGTCGCAATCTGCTGAATCATGTTAACCTCTTCAGGCTGCCACTGGCGCGGACTGCTGCACTGGTGAGCACAGAGCAAAGCCACCAACTTATCGCCCACAATCACAGGAGCCACCATATTCGCCTTCACTTCTAGCTCACGCAGCAGGCGGCAGTGGCACTCAGTCAAATCTTCCGTTTCAATATTTTCAACCGTAGACACTTGCCCTGTCATGAAGCGATCTACAGAGTCTGGCAGCATCGGATCTTCCAAATGCTGACCTCTGGCACGGCTCCAGCCTTTGCCCACAGATTCTGCGCTCACATCACCGCCGGTATAGCCAGGGTTAAAGCGATAAATTACAACCCGATCAACCGCTAGTACTTCTCTAGCGCGCTCCACGCTAGTCGAGAAAATGGCCTCTTCTTCCAAGTTTTGACGAATGTCGCTGGTCAGCTCAGACAGCGTACGGGCCCGCCGTGCCGACTCAGTTTGCGTTTCACTCTGAAAGCGTAAGGAAGATTCAGAGGTAGACACTGCTGCTGCCAGCTCATTAAAAGCACTGGCCACTCGGCCCACTTCGTCAGTCGAAAATACTTTGGCTCTAGTTGTGCGATCGCCCGACGCAAACCGCTCAGTCGCCGCCTGCAGCTTCCTCAGAGGCTTCACAATCGAGCGACCCAGCAACTTTGCAATAACCACATCTGCTAGCAAAGCCAGCAGCGCCGTCCCCACCAGCACACCAATTGCATTCCGCCGCCAGCTTCTCAGCTCAGTTTCAGACAGGCCGTGCTGAATCACACCAATAGGCTTGCCTGTCGCATCGACAATAGCTTTTGCAACCACGGTGTAGTGAGTATTGCGATCTACAAGCTCAAAGCTCTCATTCACCACACCACGGGATTGATCGCCACTCGCCGCCTGAATCGCCCGCTCCAAAAAGTTGAAATCGTAAGCGCCGCCGGTCGCTGAAGCAACCCCAACCTCACCCTCCTGAGACGACACCACCAAGTCAAACGAACCGCTGGGCTCTTGCAGATATATCTCCACATACCCTTCTCTCAGGCCG
>JBCBKQ010000148.1:0-14022 GCA_038521595.1 Cyanobacteria bacterium J06627_28
GAACTGGAGGGCAGCTTTGTCACAGTTTGCTATCCTGTTCCCAGAACGCTTTTCCGCTTAAGAAAAAAGCGCTTACACAAAAATCAATACACTCTCGCATGTTGGAAACATTTTGAATTGCGGAGCCTGAGACCGCACGGCTCATGAGCATGGCTCTATTTGTGCCACTCACCCTTATGCTTCTAAACCCCACCCAGTTTGGCAGCATCAAGTTTTTGCCGAAACTTTTTCTGGGTCATGCGAATGGCTTCATCATGGGCCTCTTCCAAATTGTCTAACTCAAATATGGCCACTAGTTTTTCGCAGTACTCGACCATTTCAAGCCCTATTGATTCGGGGATATAGTTACGGGCAACGTGACGGGATCCGGAAATAGGCGCTTCCCACATTTTTTTCATCGTTGCTGCATCCATTCCGAATAGACCTCGGTAGACGTAGTTTGTCCACTGGCCATACTTGAAGGGGCTCGCCCCACCTTGCTCTGCGATCGCATACGCCCAATCCTTCCTCGCGGGCTTCCCAGCCTGCCGTGCGACCAACCACTGCTGAATACGTTCGCTATCTTCTCGGGTATACGTTTGCTTGAGAAAGGTATAGGCTTCAGCATAGAGACCTTCTGCGGCAAACCATGCAAGGAAGTCAATCAAGCCATTCTTTGCCTTTGTCCCTAACTTGCCTGGCTTCTTAGCCCAGTCACGAGCTAAGTCAACCCAATCAGAGGCTTCTATAACCTGATAAATATTATTGTCATTGCCCTGTACTTCAATTACCTTAAATTCACTGCCGGAAGGCAACCGCAGAACACGCCCCGTAGGCTGCATAGCCTCCTCTTCTCCTTCCTCTCCCGTGAGCTTAATGACTCGTTTGACCAGCGTTGTCAGGGGCACATCAGTATGACGACTCATTGCTCTATAGCCTAATCCGATGGTTGGCTTGTTATATCCCAGGCCATCTGGGTCAATGATGATCGCTCTAAACTCCCTGTCTTTATATTTAATTGGGATAATTTGGCCTGTTTCTAACATGGTGAAATTTAACGAATACAGGTTTTTAAGAATTGACTTAAAGGGAACACCCTCAAAGCGTCGCTGTGATTGACCTTCAGCCTTCTTTGCTTCGATAAAGGGAACACTCCCTGGCTAGTGTAAAGGGAACACCCTCTAGTCCTATCTATAAAAGGCTTCTAGCCCCTTCATTCTCCGTAAAGGGAACACCCCCTACAATTCAGCGATAAAGCTCGCCACGAGCCAGTCCTTTTGGGTAGCTCATTTAATCGCTAGTCAAGCATTGCCAAGATGACATCTGATAGCTCTTTGAGTCGGCGACGTTGTTTTTGGTTAAGGTCTTTCTCCTTGAGATCTCTGACGCATTGACGCAAGTGATCGAGGGTTCCATCGACATTGATTTTGCGTTCTGCCTTTGGCCTATCTTTTTTTTCGTGAGTACTAATGGCTTTTCTGAGTGCCGAAAAAGGAACCTCATGGACTTCTATGACCTCTTCTTCTAAGGCCAATTTCCCAGACAATAAGCTGGAGAAGGCCACTGGCTTTGGTAGTCGGTACATTTGTTCTAGCTTGCTCACCCCTAGCTCCAGGACGCCTGTGATAACTTCAGAGTAAGAATCAAGAAAAGCTTCAACTATATTTTGATTAACCTTCTCTCCTAGGGCTGCGAAATGGGTTTTGAGTTCTGTGGATATGGACCTGCCTGCACGAATTTCTTCGGCTAGTTCAAGAAATTCATTGAGCCCACGGGTAACGCTGCGGTATGCCCAAACCTGACGAGTGGTGATGGACTTCCCATTTGGACGTTTGACTTCACCAGCTTTGATGAAACCTGTTAGGTTACTGAACCCTTTGGCCTCAAAAAGTTTTTCGTCTTCGATTACATCTAGCCGCGTGCCAATGGCGTAGGCGTAGATAGTACTTTGAGCCTGCGCGGTCTGTAATGCCTGATCTATTTGCCCTTGGTAAGTCCCAATTTCCTTAAGCAACCCATCTAAGGAAACTTCTGACGTTGCCTTGCAAAGCTCTAGTGCGCGGAGCCAGTTCTCTCTGTCAGAAAGATCAACCCGCTCTAAGTTGATGACTTTCTTTTCTCTTACTTGAGCAAGGTCTGTTACCTGCGGAGGCGCAATAGCTTTTTTCGGAACCGCTGCAACCCTGGAGAATTTCTTAGCCAACCCTCGTTACCTCGCTTTTCTTAGCTGCATTCGACTTGAGTTTTTCCACGTGCTTTGCGATCGCAATAAATGGAGCCCGATGATCTTTGCGAACACCTGAGTAGCTATATAGCGATTCACCTTGAGCCGAGAGCTCAGCATATACTGTCAGATCTTTAATAGGTGGAGAGACCCAAGCATTCTCTGTCTGGTGAGTAAGCTGCTCTCGGACATCCCAGCCAAGTAGCTGCTCATGAATGCTTTTATGTAGGGAGGTCTGTTTCATTCTGCTCGGTATGAGGGCCGAAACAGAGATGTCTGGATTTGCTCTGTCGGCAATTTGACCAATCAGTCCAAGCAGCTCTGGAATATTTTTTAGTGCGAAGTATTCAGTTTGCACTGGGATGATAACGTTGTCACAGGCAACGAGCGCATTCTTTGTAAATAGCCCCTCCCCTTTGGGGGTGTCTAGAAGAACGTAATCGTAGCCTTCGAACGTTGAGTTGAATCCAGAGAGCGCATCAGCCAAGCGGTTTTCACTGGAGAGCCCATTTTCAATTTCCACTTGATACGAACTTAAGTCTGACCCAGGGGTAATTAAATGGCAGCAGCCAGGGATATCGATGATGCCATCGGCTAGCATTTGAGCCTGCTGCCTTTTTGGGGCATACAGTATCTGACCCAAACTAGGCTCAGAGGCATCTTTATCTGCACCAAGCGCAGAAGAAAGGTCTCCCTGGTGGTCCAAGTCGAGACATAAAACCTTTTTCCCCATTTCTGTGAGGGTGGCTGCTAAACAAAAGGTCAGTGTGGTTTTGCCCACTCCACCTTTAATAGCAGCGATCGCAATGATCATGATGGTTTACCGCTTATTGCACGATCTAACAGCCGCAATAATACACTAATAATGCACTTTGTAAACATTAAGATGTGAGGATGTGCAATTAGGTGCAGACGTCTGCACTTGCAGAAGGCAGTCGCTGCTTTTGCGTAGGAGAGAAAGGTTTGAAGTTGCTGGGTCTCTGAACGTGTGAAATTGAAGCCTCAGTGCAGCAATTCTTTGTACATATTCGTGCAAATGTCTATGAGCATTTTTATGGTGACAGGGAGCTATTCACGAGCTGGCCTCTGAGCGTACTCGGATAGAGGTATGAGCTGCCGAGACGGTAAAGGGACGTTTTTCAACATTGTGGACGTAGCTATGTGCGACTCAGCAGTTCATACTCGGGCGGCATTGCATAGAAATGGCATGACAGCTATGACGATGTCCTTCATGTTGCTAAGGACTGCTCGGCCGAGAAAATTGGCTAAGATTGCTTCGGCAAACAAAACGATGATATCTGTAAGCTTTGCTTCAAGGTGTTTCCTGATTTAAGTGCGCTGATTTTTGTCTTTCAAATATTTGGTACTGCAATGGCTATGGACAGGCAAGCATCAATACTGATCTGGAATCACCTCAATCCTCTGTCAATTGCTTCGGTATCTTTTTGCCGATATACCAGCTCTTCAGTTTGCCTTTTTCTTTTCTGTACCCATACCAGTAAGGCCCATGAAGAGATTCCCCATCAGCGCAACGGCAATTAGGCTTCCCACAGCGCACTAGCTCAGCCTGGTAAGTTGTACGTCCCTCTTTAGCGGTTTTCACGACTTCTCGCCCAGCTTTATTCTCCACATCTGGGGCAATAAGTTCTGACTCTATTTCGCCAGTAAGCCATTCTTTCAGCGCCTGTTTTTCATCAAGGGGAAGACGCTGAATTTGCCTTTTTAATCTTTCATAGTTTGCCATGGCTATACTGCGGTCTAAAAATCTTATGTAACTCTGTCTTTTGTGAGAAGACTTGAGTTACATAAGATAAAAACTTTGATGGTGATGCTGTTTTGTAAGCACGCCTCATGTTTGGAGTGACCCTTCCCAACGCTTTTTGTACCCTTCGATGGATTGGGTATTTGTAGACCTTTCTGACTATTCATCCTTGCCAGCGGGGTGTGTGATTAGTGTCTGCGTCTCGTACGAAAGCTCTCTTGCCAGACGATGAAACATGCCTAAAACAAACCACTGTCAGCCTCAGAGCGCTCTATCAACTCATTGAAAGCATCTTCAGCCTTCTTCTCCAGCGCCCGCTTTGTATAGCGTTCAGAAGTCACTGGCGACTTGATCCGCATTAGCTGACGAACATAATCTGGCGACATGTCGTTCATCACAAGCTGCGTTCCGAAAGTATGGCGTAGCCTGTGGGGATGGACATTTTCGGTTGATTCAGCAATCACTGCCAAATCCTTAACCATCTCGTAGATGCCCCAGTAGCCCAGCCGGTTTCCGTAGCCGTTCCTGGATAGGTTCCTGAAAAGTGGTTGTCCAGGGCCGATATCAAAACCTTGCTCTTCGCACCAGACTAGATATCGATCTATCAAGTATGTAGCTTTCTTTGACAGCGGTACCCATCCATCACTGCGCCACTTTGCATCAACAACCTGTACCCCTTGTCTGTTGTAGTCATTGGTATCAAGCTTGCTAACTTCTTCTGCCCTGAGCCCGTGCTTTAGCGTCTCAAATATGGCTGCATCTCTAATACTGAGCTGCTCGTACCTTCCTCGATATTCAAGCCCTTCTGCAAGCTGATGCACCGCTGCCACCTCCATGTCCTTCGTCTCAGTGGGCGCGGCAGGTACTTTCTCAACATTCAAAGTCGGATTGTAGGTGATGTAACGCTTGGTCGAAAGCCACTTAAAAAAGCTTTGGAGTGTGGCGATCGCCTGGTTCACGCTAGCCGGAGACAGTCCATTTTTCCCTGACTTCGTAGGCTTATTCTTCAGATAAACCTTGTACTTCCCTACATCAGCTTCGTTGATATAGCCCCAGTGCTTAGACTTGCACCAGCGCTGAAAGCCTCGCAGTTGACGCAGATAAGCCTTTTTTGTATTAGGCCTGATCTCACGGTCGTTCAAAAACTCGTCTACCCAATCCATTTCTACTGGCGTATCGCGCACCGGCTCATCTTGCACAGAAGCCTTTGCTAGTGCGCCCACCTCAATAAACGTTGGAACTGGATCTGGTTTAGCCATAATTCAATCTCAAAAAGCAGCCCAAAGCGCCGTGAAAGCGCTCCCGATTTTTAAGCAGCCAACCTTTCTGAAAGCCGCAGCAACCCATTGCCATTTTAAAAGTACCATGACAAACCCCAAATAAATATTATTATTTAGACTATGCAAAAAATCAGACTAAAAATATAATCTGGAACAATAGGGTATGATAAAAGCTGATGCCGCAGGCGGTTCAGCGCTTGAGTGGACTCAGTTGTTGCCATATTGAGGAGCCTATGTTTACACCACTTATTGAAGCCCTCGTTCAGGCGATTCGTGCCTTGTCTGCGAAGAAACGCACTGTACAGGAGAAAAAGCTTTTCTTGGAGGCTAATGGGCCGACCAGTCACGAGTTAGCTGTGCTGGCTCTTAAAGGCGGTAGCTTTGACTTCCTCGCTGATGAGCCTGCCATCTACAGTTATGAGGATGGAGAGGCTATAGATTCCTAGTGCTAAGGGCGATACTATTCTGGAGCTGGTTGATGAGGGAAGGCAAATGCTGAAAAGTTATGAAGCCGTATACGAAAACGGGCAGCTGACATGGGTTGCCGAGCAGCCTTCTGCTCAGACTGCACGTGTGATTGTAACGGTCGTAGAGGAAGTAGAGGCATCACCTCCCTCTAAACGAAGAAGGTTTCCAGGTTCGTTGGCTGGACAGGTCAAGATTTTAGGTGACGTCGTTGGGCCAATCGTAGATGAGGCCGATTGGGAGTGCCTGAAGTGATTATTCTGGATACCCACATATGGCTTTGGCTAGTTAATGGCGATTTCGATAACATTCCAGAGCACTGGCTGGTAGATATTGAATCGGCAAACCGAGTAGGTGTTTGTTCTCTTTCTTGCTATGAAATTGCGTTGGCTCACAGTCGAGGCCGAATCAAGCTGCCAAGTACTGCTCAAAACTGGTTTGAGAGTGCTTTTGAGCCAGTTGGAATAGAGCTTATTCCTTTGACTTATCAGATTGCTAGTCGTGCCGTTAGTCTGTCACCGATCCATAAAGACCCTTTTGACCGTTTGATTATCGCAACAACGCTTGCCTATAAGGGGTGCTGCAAGCGTAGCTGCAACGAAGTGCCATAAGCGCAGAGCCGCCTCCAAAATACTGAAAATAGGGGTCAGTTTCATAAGTTCGGCTTATATTTTCGGAGACAGCTTTTTCCCATTGCATAGGCGCAGGCGATCGCATTTTTTGATGGCATCAACTCGCCATCGCCTCAATCGGCAGCCGCTCAGCCATAACCAACCGAAAAATGCCGTAGGGATTGACGTGAGCATAGATCAGCGGCGTCAAAGCTCGTAGCTCATCCGGCCCCATTCTCTGCATCCAGTCCGGGTCAGAGAGCACCTGCTGAATCAGCAGTGTGTTGATGTAGACCAAACTGATCTGGAGCAGATGCAAGCAGAGTGGCCCTACAGGAGATCTCTATGCTCTGCCTGCATCTGCTCCAAATTAGCCTGGTCTACATCAACACGCTGCTGATTCAGCAGGTGCTTTCTGACCCGGAGTGGATGCAGCGAATGGGGCCGGACGAGCTACGGGCGTTGACTCCTCTAATCTATGCTCACGTCAATCCCTACGGCATTTTTCGGTTGGTCATGGCTGAGCGGCTGCCGATTGAGGCGATGGCGAGCTAGGAGCTTAGATTTTTGCGATCGCTTTTTCAGGACACTGCTCTGAAAAAGCGGTTCTTAAAACATAAGCCAAACTTATGAAATTGACCCCTATTTTCGGTATTTGGGAGGCAGCACTTTGCTTATTGCACTTCCTGACAGCTACGCTTGCACGACCCCTTTCAAGTCAATAAATCTTGTGTATGAGAGGTCTACTTTCGCCAAGTTCTCCATCAAGTGATACCAATCGAGTACTTCTTGTCGCTGAGTGCTGGTGCCAAGAAGTGCAACGATATTCCAGACACCATCATGACCATCGCCCAGGCATCTCACGCACTCGGCTAACGGTTGTTGATTCGTCCAATCTATCAACCCTTGATTATCTCGAAAGCTAGCGGCAATCACTTGTTGGTGCAGCTTGATAGCTTTGTAGTCCCGCCACTCACACGGTTTGCCCTTAGCCGTTCTCAGTCGTATCTTGCCGCCATCGACACTCAGCTCTTCCACTGCCTCAGGCGCGTTGGCCCGGCTCAACGACTGACGATGCACTAGCCGCTGTTGCGTACTATGGCCAACTTGACGCCCGGTGAGCATCTCAATATCCTGCTCCGCCCGTTGGTATGACTCATTCGCGCTCAACAGTAAACAACACTTCTCTAACAGTGGGCTCAGGCGGCTATAACCACCAATTTTTAGCGCTTTCGCTTGCGGGCTCGTGAGGCGGATGTCACCGATGAGGCTTTTGAGGGTGCGCTTTCGTCCCGTTCGCTCGTCGCTTGCGCGTTCACAAAAAACTCCCCTATCTCTGGGCCGACATGCTTAAGAAGATGACTACGTACCGCCTGCTCTATGCCTTCAAAGTTCTCTAGCTGTTTAGGGTTCGCATCTTCTGTTTCTTCGTACAACAGTGCTGCGATGGCACGAGCATGTGCTTTGATGTGGGCCACTTTGGCTGCATCCATAATGAGATGGGCCATTGACCCTATGGGAGAACCTTCTCAGCATAGCGAAGATGTCTGTCATTCTTGCCTAAGCATTTACACTCGGTTGCAAAAGTGGGATGCACCCGGGAGTGCTGACAGTGTAGAACCTAAAGCTAGAGTGGCAGCGAAGAGAAAGCGACGAAATTTGATGCTAGTCATACGAAAGTCCTCAAGTACGAATTTGAGGCAGCGTGCGTAGATTATTTACGTACGCACACACCTCAAATTCTCGTCACGTAGTGACCTCGTAACTTGACGTTTCGCTGTAGAGTAGTACATGGGTACGACGCCATTGCAGACCATGCAGCAAAACCAAAAGAATGTGCCATACATACCTTCTGTGAGGCTTGATCCGAACCGTCCTCTCGCAAAGGATAGATTTCCGGGAAACTTGCCATTCGTCCAGAATTTAAACCTTGAATTTGACTCGCCTGTGACTTTTCTCGTAGGAGAGAATGGGTCGAGAAAGTCTACTCTTATAGAGGCGATGGCAGTACTAGCAAAGCTTCCTATCTGTGGTGGCAGCATGAACGAAGTTGGCCGTAATCACGCATTTCAAGAGCACAGCGTACTATCAAAATGTCTTCGACTTGCATTTCATAACCAACCGAAAGATCGCTATTTCTTTAGGGCCGACACACAGGCACACTTTGCCTCTCTGCTAGAGCAAAGACAAAGAGACCCGGATTTTTCCAGTAATCCCTACAGTAGATACGGCGGGCGATCGCTTCATCAGATGTCCCATGGAGAGGCTTTTCTATCAGTCATGCAAAATCGATTCAGGGAAGGGCTGTTCTTTATGGATGAGCCCGAATCTGCACTATCGCCACAGCGCCAACTTTCTCTCTTAGCGCTGATGTCAGATCTAGTAAAAGACAATGCTTCTCAATTCTTTATCGCGACCCACTCTCCTATACTGCTGACTTTCCCTGGCGCAACCATTATCTCTTTCGAAGGTAAACAACTACAGCGCATTCGATTGGAAGAGACCAGCCATTTTCAGATTACTCGCGATATTCTAGATAACCCTGAACAATATTGGCGTTATCTAGATGGCTAGAGACAGTTAGATTTGTACGGGACTCTGCTATGTGTGATCATGACCGCTCACAAAAGACGAAAGCACTCATATATCCAGCTGAAAACCATGGTAAAGAAAAAGCGTAGGCGAGGAGCACGGTCAGGGCTTTGCTAGAATATACGCCACAGTGCTGTCAGTAGCTCATCCCGCGATCGCGCGCCTGCTTCTTAGCCAATGGCTTTTGCCTCTGAGAAGAGCGGTGAGCGGGGGGCTTATTCGCCGTAGCCTTCGCTGGCTTATCTACAGATGTACTATGAGGACTTTCAGCTGCGATCGCGTGCTTCTCTCCAGCTTCAGCAACCTGCTCCAACCGCTGTTTTATCTTCGGCTCTCTCTCTGAGACTACCGCTAATACTCCAGTCTCAGACGCCTCAATAGCTTGCACCGCAGCCACAGGCTGTGGACGAGTCTCTGCTGCATGTCTATCCACTTGCCCCAAGACAGACACCTCAAACGGCTGTATCCGTTCACGCTCATAGCGTCCCAGCGGCTGCGCTTCAACCACCCAAAGCTCTTTCCCTCTATTGCGAGCCACCAGCAAGCTTTCAAAAAGAGCGCGAGGCGTCGGCTTTTGCCCACCCGTCCACCCAGGTAAGCCAGACACAATGGCGCTTTCATTGACATGATGCTGCTTCCCAACCATCAGCGCGACCTGATTAGCCCCTGGCTCAGCCTGCACAACAACAACACTGCCCTCTCGAATACCGTATAAATCGTGCAGCTCATGGTCAAGCATTAGGTACTGCCGCCCTTCCTGTAGAGCCATCAAATCTGCGGCTAGCTGCTCCACAACAGGCAAATCCATCAGCTGCATCCTAACAATCTTCTGACTCTTAGCATCCATCGAAAAAGCGGCCATATAGGTCGCCCCTTTCGGCAATGAGATCGCACCTGTTGCCACCCCACCAATCAAGAAACGCTTACCTGTTTTATTCAAAACAGAAACAGAAGGAACAACAACAGGCACGTCTTTCGATGGGAAGATATCTTTATGAAACTGAATCGTATGAGGGCTTTTATCAACAAGCCGCTGCATCTGCTCGGCTGAAATTTGCAAGCGTCCAACCACTATCTCCTTTGGCCGCTCAGCCAAGCGAGCGCTAAGTTCTGCTGGATAGCGTTGCATGACTACCTTACGTCCCCCTTGAGAGAGCCACCACAGCGCAGTAGCCATCTCTTGGGCATGAACCTGCGGCTCTTTCTCGTCCGGTGGCGCAAGCGCATTCTCTAAGTAGCGATCGCGCTCTGCGAAAAGCATTTCTGAATCGTTCTGCTGTGCCCACGGTACCTGCATCGTCAGGTGCGGCCCACTAACCGTCAAAGAGTTCGTCTGCTGAAATCTCTGTTCTAGATTAGAACTTTCAACCGTCGCCCTATCGAGATAGCCCATTGGCTCTACTTGAGTATTATCTTGCGAATCAACAAACTTTAGGGCTGCTGAAAAGCGCCTATCAAGAGTACGCGCTTTCGGATTGTGCGTAATCTGAATAGACCAATCTGGCTGCGGCCCTTCCTGACGCCAGGGGAAACGGCCTTGCGCATCTGGAATACTGTGAAACGAAAGCACCTTCCCATCTTGGCTAAAAGCTTGCACCGTCGGCCTTTGATCCGCAGAGCGTCGCTGGCGATGCCGAGATTTATTGTCCTGAGCCTGCCCGGTCAGACGACTAAACGTATCCACAATGGCTTGCGTTTGGAGCCTCTTTTGAGGTTCCTGAAACTTTGGGAAAATGCCTTGAAAGTTTATATTTCTTCGCTCTTCTAGCACTGCACCTGCGTACTGTTCGTTAACCCTCTCAACGCCCCAAGAGACAGGTTCACTGAGGCTTGTTGGCATTTTTCTCGGCCCATCATCTCCTCTGGTATAAACAGCAGCATTTTTCTTATTTTGACCAAAGAGATCTCGCTTATAGCGCAAGGCCTGCATGAAGCTGTGCACATCATTGTTGATACCTCTAGCACTTTTAGCAGTATCTACAGCAGTTTGCAGGTTGACACTCCCTGGCCCATTGGCAACCTCAGAGAGAAAAAGAGAAGCCTGCCATAGGGTCTCGCTGATAAAATGTTCGCGCTGGCCTGGCTCTGTATATTGATCAAGCTGCCCTGCAACTCCGGCTATCTGCGCAATTTTCTCTTTGTATGAACCAGAAAACCCTTGAGAAGATAGCCATTCATCACTAGGTATATGTAGCTTTCCTCTCGCAGTATCCGGAAGCTCTGCCTTTGTTAACAGCTGAGAGAAATGTTTTGATACCTGAACCAGCAAGGCTTCTTGCTTCTCACTGGGCACATACTCCAGTTCATTCGCCAGCGCTTGCAGCGACATGCAGGCATTCGCGACTTTCCCAGTGGGATTATCGGCTGTAATTGCCCATGCTCGCCACGTGGCCTGCGCGTGAGACTCTCCGTCCTGCCAGGAGTGCTTCTCTTTCTTCTGCTTAATAACTTGCAACGGCCTAATGTTCTCAGCAGTGCGGTGAATAAACTCTGCTACAGCCATCGGGTAGTCAGCCGGTTCTATCTCCGCATCTTCGTGGCGCTGAAACCGATCAATCATGTCGGCAAACACATCTCTTGCCGCATCATATTGCTGGCCAGGCAATAGATCAGCAACGTCTGCTAGCTCTTCGCGTAGACGCTGTGGCAAATCATCTGTCGTTGCCCTGTAACCTACGAAAAACCCATTCACATCACCATCAAAGTCAGTAATTGCAACATTTTTTGCCGTACTGGGCGGCAGATAAACAACGCCTTGCTTACGATAAGCCTCTCGATCCTGCTGCTTGAGCATTTCAGTATTGTTGACAGCGATCGCCGCTGCGCCTACGTTCGGGAAAGGCGAACGGTAGTAAGCGACTAACGCACCATGGGGCAAGTCTTTATTGCACACTTCCCATGGCCTAAGCTTGCTATGGTGCTGCGCCATCGCAGAAGGAACAGACGTGCCATTTGAGGCCAGCCGCCGCCACTCGCCTCTGATGTAGCGCTCTAGTCCCCTGACGATATGAGATTCATCTACCAGCTGGCCGTAGGTATCAGACGAAAGAGCACTGTATAACCAGCTTGAATTATCAGTGACACGCGTGTCCGTTTCGCTATCTTGAGTCGGGCGATCACGCTCTTTGTCCTTTTGCTCAAGGTAGTACTGACTGAGCGCATCGTAGTCACCAGCGACCTTAGCAAGTGCCTCAGCCTTTGCCTGCACTCTGGGGTTAATCTCTAACCAAGTGGCTCTTGGAATAGTGTTCTTCAACTGCGGGCCAACGGTTTGCTTGCCGTACTTCGCAGTAGCCTTCCGGTTTATCCAGAAGTTAGAGACTTCTTGTATGCCGGGTTTAGCAAAGCGTTGATCAGCCCCTTTTATGTCGTTCAGGGAGATGATCGCATCTACGCCCAGGCGATCGCACCACTGGCTGCTGGCCACCGTGCCCTTAGCAATACCAGGAAGCTCAGGGGTCGCCGCACGAAACTGATACACGCTTTGGCGAGCGAGCTTTACTTCTTTTGTCTCTGACGCCAGATAAGCAGCATCTGAGGTTTCCCACTCCTGAGCTAACGTAGTGAGATCGCCTGTTACCGTCGCTCTCTCTGCACTTTGTAACCAGATCTCTTCTCGCTCTTCGTCAGTTTGCAGCGATCTCATCGTGCCCTCTGAGACCAGCATCGTGCCATCGCCCATCTTGTCATAAAGATGGGCTAGATGATGAGGCCGCACCTGCCGCCCCTCTTGGTCTATGAGCAACTCATTCCCGTGCGCTCTATTGTCATCATCAATCACTAGAATGCGAGCAGACGCAAGCGTTGTCGAAGCAACACCGTCTGACGCAATCAGTCCGCCATAAGCAACAGCGTTGTGCGCCCCATTGTGATCTGCCGCGTAGATAGGCGCTACGAGATCGCTCCCCAAGACCATTAGCTCAGCAGTCTCTCGATCCGTGAAATAGCCTTCGCTTTCACTACTGAATACTAAATACTTACCTTCTAACTCCAGCTGACGGCGATCTGTATCCGTCACGCTTTCATAGAAACGAGCAACCGAAAAGCGGCCTGTCGGATCGATATTGTTCGTCTGGAACCAGTGTTCTAGATATGAATGCTCTATTTGCTTAACAGCAGTCTGCCAGCGCTTTTCTACAAGCACCTGGATGGGTTTGCCGGTTTTTACATCAAACTGTTCGGCCTGGAGCATGTTAGAAACAGTCCCTTTTCCCTAGCCATGGGCTATTCACCACAGCAAACGTCTAGTGCCATATCCGAAAGTAAGCTGCAACGCTCGCTAGAAACGCTTCGTGAGGCATCGGCGGGCCAGGCGTGAAATTTGCTCGGAGAGCAGCTAATTCTTCTGGAGTCGTCTCGGGCGTAAAGCAGCAGCCTTCTTCGTCATCCACATGCAGCACGCCTGCATCGATCAAGTCATCTACGCTCGCGCCACCTGCCAGCTTTTCTTCTACCGATAGATCGCTAGCGGCGTACTCATGCAATTCTGCGGTGCGGCTATCTAGCGGATTCACGCGCTGACTCATGTAGATTCATCCGTAGTGACAACGTTTCCAATGATACTGAGACGAGCAGAAAGCCGAACAGTTCATCAAGAAAAATAAAGTACAGATTGTGGAACAGCTTCTAGTCTATTCAACACTCTGTTTCGAGAGGACATGCGAAGTATTATCTAGCCTGTAAAATGGTTGAACGTCGGTTATTAGGGGGGTGTCCCATAAAATGAAAATTCCAAGCAATGCCATTATTCCAGTGGCAAAGCTTACTCAGTACCTGCTTGTGTTTCGCACTCGCAATGATAAATCAAAATTCTTAGCTAAAGCCGGTTTTACTCTACAAAATTATGAGGCATTAGAAGTTGCATTACGTGAACTTATCCGAACTGCTCCAGCCAGCACAGAGCGTACAGACAACTATGGGACTTTTTATCAAGTGACTGGTATCTTGCAAGGCATTAATGGGATCGCACTTGGTGTAACGACCATTTGGCTACATCGCAAAATAGACTTGCAGTATCAATTTGTTACGCTAGTACCAGATAAGGCAGTAAACCAATGAAACAGACCCTTTACCAAGAAATTGCCCTCAATCGCGATTTTCCTGAGTACA
>JBCBKQ010000149.1:0-13866 GCA_038521595.1 Cyanobacteria bacterium J06627_28
ATAGAACAAGGGTTGTAGCTGTACCAGGTGCAATAAGCTTAGTGCAGATTGCTATATTGCTGTGAGGTCAACATGCTCAGCTGGGATCAAACGCCTGCCCTAGCATCTATGCGCTGTGCCAGAGCCTGGGTCGAAATCAACCTAGGTGCACTTGCTCACAATGTAAAGACGCTAAAGGCGATGCTGCCGCCGGAGACTGACCTAATGTCTGTGGTCAAGGCTGACGCCTATGGTCATGGCGCGGTAACAGTGGCCAAGGTGGCGTTGCGTTCTGGGGCAACGTGGCTAGGGGTCGCGACGGTGCCAGAGGGTATTGAGCTGCGTCAGGCAGAGATTGATGCGCCTATTTTGGTGATGGGCGCGGTGAACGACTCGGCCGAAATTCGTGCGATCGCCCACTGGAATCTCCAGCCGACAATCGTCAACCCAGAACAAGCCCTTGTTTTTTCTAAAACGCTTTCTGAGCAGCCTCTTGGAGAGTCTATACAGTGCCTACCTGTCCATCTTAAGTTAGACACTGGCATGTCTCGCTTAGGCTACAGCTGGCAAAAGTCGGTAGAGTTTGCCCAGCTAGTCAAGCAGCTGCCTCACATTGAAGCGGTGAGCGTGTATTCTCATCTGGCGACGGCAGATAGCCCGGATCCAACGACGATGAGGTTGCAGCATGAACGCTTTGAAAGTGCGATCGCCAGCCTTACGACAGCAAACCTACTCCCGCCTAGACTCCACTTAGCCAATTCTGCTGCTACGATTGCAGCGCCGAACTTACACTACGACATGGTGCGAGTTGGCCTCGCCACCTATGGACTCTACCCCGCTCCTCATTTACGCCCGAGTACAGAAGACGCAAATGATGTCTCTAAAGCCTCATTGCAGCCCGTTTTAGAAGTAAAAGCGCGACTGACCCACGTAAAAAACATTGCCGCCGGGGATGGCGTAAGCTACAGCCATAAATTCGTCGCCCCTCAGCCTATGCGCATCGCCATTGTAGGCATCGGCTATGCAGATGGCGTGCCCCGTATTCTCTCAAATCAGCTAGAAGTCATCCTTAGAGGTCAGCGAGTCAAGCAGCTAGGAGCCATCACCATGGATCAGCTTATGCTAGATGTCTCTGCGCTCAAGGATGTCCATCCGGGGGATGTCGTGACCCTGCTGGGCCAGGCGAGCCAGCACACGCTAAGCGCAGATCAGTGGGCCAATAGGGCAAATACGATTTCCTGGGAAATTCTATGCGGCTTTAAGCATCGGTTACCCCGAATTACCTGCGGTTTAGCCTGACAATGATTGGTTTAGATAATCGATGCAAATGTCGGTGTGTAGCAAAGTTAAGGATGCATGCTTACTTTTCTCGTCAGGTTGGCCGCTGCCATATAACGTTTTCAGCCAATAAGACTGTCCTAACCAATCTGACAGCTGTACTAGATAAATATAATAGACAAAAATTTCCGAAAATATTTCTAGAGCTTTCGCAGAGTTCTTGCTATTATGATTGCTCACTCGTGGAGAAGTGGCTGAGTGGTTGAAAGCGGCTCCCTGCTAAGGAGTTATGGGGTGTAAACTTCATCGAGGGTTCGAATCCCTCCTTCTCCGTTGTTTTCAGAGCTTTGTGAAACCCCCTTCGCTAGGAGCTCAGCAGAGGGGGTACTACAGATTTCGAATGGCCCAAAGCAGTCTTTCGGGCGTTGAATTGCTGTGTACAAACGAAAATAGATGTTGAAAACGTAGCTTCCCGTCTTTGTCTAAGACGAACTGGGCAGGCAGTGGCGCACCTAGCGCTTGCCCGGTACCATATCGCCTGAAGACACCGCACCCAGGATCGCTCAATAGTGACATTTTTAAGCTCAAGTCTGCTTTCACCTGAGCGCTTTGTTCTGGCGTAGTGCTGGCAATCATCAAAAGCTCAGCACCTAGCCCCACAAACTGAGGGTAAGCTTCGTTGATATCCAAGATGTGTGGGTAGCAAAAGGGACAGTACTGCTTTTCTGTGAAAATGCGCGTGAAGGCCAATACGACCGGCTTCCCTCGATAGCTAGCCAGCTGGTGCTCTTTGCCATCTGGGCTAGTCAGTGTGAAGTTTGGCAGCTGCTGCCCGAGCTGAAATCGACAGCGAGCGGGCAATGGCAGAAAGTTGTTGAAAAAACGCGGACTGATAACGCCACGAAAGTCACGGGAGGTGAGCTGCATGTATTCAACAGGCCTAGACAGCAGCAAAGAACTCTTTAGACTTTACGGGGTCAGGATTCATCGTGGCGCTGCCAGGCTGCCAACCTGCAGGGCAAACCTCATCCGGATGAGACTGAACATGTTGAATCGCTTGGAGCACTCGCAGCGTTTCGTCTACGCTGCGCCCAAAGGATAGGTTGTTGACAGTGGCATGTTGAATCACACCTTCCTTATCGATGATGAATAGGCCCCGTAGGGCCACGCCGACTTCGGGATCTAGCACGTTGTAGGCAGCGCTGATTTCCTTTTTGATATCAGAGACTAAAGGATAGTTAAGGTCGCCGACGCCGCCCATTTTTCGATCCGTTTGAATCCAAGCAAGATGAGAAAATTGACTGTCTACAGAAACGCCCAACACTTCTGTTTGGATATCTCTAAAGTTGCTGTAGCTATCGCTAAATGCCGTAATTTCTGTCGGGCAAACAAACGTAAAGTCTAATGGATAAAAGAAGAGGACAACATACTTGCCACGGTAGTCAGAGAGCTTAATTGTCTTGAATTCTTGGTCAACGACCGCCGTTGCAGTGAAATCGGGTGCGGCCTGACCAACTCTCAAACATCCTTGCTCGTCCATGAGCGTTTCCCTCAACTATGTTTATGACTCCCAGGAATATTAGCATTTATAGCTTTAGAGCGGTTTCCGGATGCCTACTGTGCGAGCGGGCAAAGTCGACACTGCAGCAGGTGCAAATCATTTGTTAGCTGTTATTAAGGCGTTCTTTTATTAAGGCGTTCTTTCATCCGCAATAAGTATGTGCAAACAAAAAGCCGCTCTGAGCCTAGGATGCTCAGAGCGGCTTTAATAATCTTTTAATGGCTCTGGCGGGATTTGAACCTGCGACCTTGGGCTTATGAGTCCCCTGCTCTAACCACTGAGCTACAGAGCCTTTGACGCTTACTGAGAATATCTCAAGCGCAGCTAAACAAATGTAACATGAAACGAAAACGCTTTTGCCCTTCTTTATTCGTTCTCTTTTCAAATAAAACCAATAACCTGCTCGTCCTTTCAGCAGCTCAAATCGCTTAGAGCGCTCACCAGACGAGCAGGTTATTGATTTGTCATGCATCGAGGCATTAGCGATAGAGTCTAAATGCCTATCGATGGTTTAGCTCCATGAGACTTAGCTTAGCTCCATGAGACTTAGCTTAGCTCCATGAGACTTAGCTTAGCTCCATGAGACTTAGCTTAGCTCCATGAGACTTAGCTTAGCTCCATGAGACTTAGCGACTTGGCAGATAAGCTACCGGGTTAACTGCGCCTTGACCACTGATGTGTATTTCGAAGTGCAGGTGGGGGCCGGTGCTATAGCCAGTGCTACCCATTTCTGCAATCTGCTGCCCCTGGCGGACGGTTTGACCTGTGCTGACGTTGAGTCGGTTGTTGTGTGCATAGCGAGTCAGGCTGCCATCAGGATGGCGAATCTCAACAAGGTTGCCGTAGCCACCAGAGTTCCAACCAGCTTGCTCAACGACGCCCATGCCTGCTGCGACGACAGGTGTACCCACTGGCCCAGCTACATCAACGCCACGGTGCATTCTGCCCCAGCGGTAGCCGTAGCCAGAAGTAACGGTGCCGCGCGTAGGCCATACATAGCCATCGAAGTATTCAGGCGCTTCGGGTAAGAATTCGTTCGCTTCAGGCAAGATAGGCATATCAGGCGAGACTACCTGTGCCTGTGACGGGCCTTGCGCTGGCAGGTAAGCATCAGGGCTGAGAGGCGCTGCGGCCAGTAGCTCAGAATTTGCTTCGAGTGTGGAGGTGTCAGGTGCGATCGCAACTTCGGCAGCCTCACGCCTTGCAAAGCCTCGCTCGGCAGCCCTATCCAATAGGGAAGAGCCCTCGGTCGCACTAGCCATCTCATCAGCTGAGACTTCAGAAACTTGAACGGAGGTCTCACGAATTTCTTCGACTTCTTCTAAAAGATTGACCACATAGGGGTCAACATTCTCAGCCGCTGCAACCAGTTCCTGCTCAGCAGCTGGTGTTTCCGCTCGGCGAATGCCATCTAGTAGCCGAGCGGCATGGGGACGAGCAGCCGTGCTCTGCAGATATGCCAAGCGCTGCCCGGAAGTTGTGCCGATGCTGCTTTCTTGTACAACTACAGGCTCTGCGCCACCAATTGGCTGACCAGAGGCGGCCATCGAAGGCACTCTCAATATTGACCCAGTCAGAATGATGTCTGGGTTCGTAAGGCCATTGGCAACAATAATGTCTTGAGTAGTGGTGCCCATAGAAGAGGCAATGCTTGCTAGCGTATCGCCTGCTTGAATCTGATAGTTGCTGAACTCTGGCGGTGCCGCATAGGCAGTCACAACAGGCTCTGTCTCAATCTGGGAGGCGTCTGCTATCTCAATCTCGATGGAGGCGACAGGTTCGTCAGGTGCCTCGGCCACTAGAACGGGCTGACTATTGCTCTCAACAGAGTTGCTTTCAACAGAATCTGCCGCTTCTGTCTCGATCTGTTCAACTAGCTCACCGCTAGCGACTACTGCTTCGGCTGGCAGGTTAGTTGACGCAAGTGCAACGACAGTATTGCCTGCTGGCACTCTGAGGACTTGACCTACTCTGATAGAAGTCTCGGGAGGAAGCTCATTAGCAGATTTTAAATCTTGAAGACCAACGCGGTGCTGCTGAGCGATTTGCCACAGGCTCTCACCCGATGCCACGGTGTGGTAAGCGACAATCTCCTGAGGAGACGCTGCAGCTACTTCAGCACCTTGAACGGCAGAAACTTTAGATTCGCTTGAAAAAGCTTTTGTCGTTTCAGAGGTGGTGGGGACAGAAACTGCGGCTGATGCCTCAGCGGGAGATACCAATGCTCCAGATGCACCTACTGAAAGAGCGATACCTAGCATAGTGGCTGACCTTACTCGGTTCCCTGTGCTAGCGGTTTGCTCGTTGACGTCTTGGATACATGAATGACTTGAGTCAGACATAAGCTCCTGTGTAGTGGCTTGTTTCAAGGAATAACCTCCTAATGATTCAGCGTTTTACCGCTATTGCCCACCGCAGTGTGTGTGAGGGGTGGGAGTGAACGATTTTGAAAACAGCAGCGGCTGTTAGTTAGTTAGCGATTGAAACCTTCAGCTCAGCATGTGGCTGACCTACTAGCTCCGACCCACAAATGTGGACTCGTGCAAGTCTACAAGCAATACTGCTTGACCGACTTAGGCAAGTTTACACGACTTAACGATAATTTCAATCATCGCTTCCTTGCCCTATTCTGGATGCCCAAATAAATGTGACTCCTAAACTCCATCCATGAATGTACGGAGGAAGCGGACTTTTTTTAAGCTTTGCCCAATCTTTCCATTCCCTTTACTCATCAGCCTTTTGAGAGATTATCCGTGAGCCAATCTATTTTTTGGCACACTGTCTGATTTTTGGGAAGTGGTTCGTTTGTGCTGCTGCTGTGATTTTTGGGTAGGGGGTAAGACCATCGCGCGAAGCTCCCGTTGAGACTGTGATTGACCGCGTTTTGCTAGAAATCACTGAAATAGCCATTAACTTAACGACGAATAATCAATTAATCTGAATGAATAAGCAATGCTTATTAAAAAGTCGGGTTTATTTTTTTGGAATAAGCCGGATCGGTCTTTTTGTGGTTGAGCGTCGTTGAATTTACGGAAAAGTTCCCTGCGGAAATTTGGGTAGCGAGTTTCGTTTTTGTGAGGGTGCGTATCACTTCGCCGCATGATTGGTTTGGCGGAGCGATTCAAAGAGACCTACGGCGGCACAAACGGAAAGATTGAGGCTGCGTACGTGGCCTTGGCTGCTCATGGGAATGGTGGTGGCAATGTCGCAGCGGTTGATTTCGTCCGCTGACAGGCCTTTGCTTTCGCAACCAAAGAGGAGCCAGTCGTTTGGTCTGTATGTGATTTCGGTGTAGGGCTTGGTGGAGCGGGCGCTAAAGCCGATGAGTCTGCCGCCTTTTTCGCTGGCGTGCTGCCAAAAGGTGTCGATGTCGTCGTGGAGGTGCAAATCGACGTAGGGCCAGTAGTCTAGGCCTGCTCGCTTGAGGTAGCGATCGCTGAGTTCAAATCCAAGCGGCAGAACTAGATGCAGGGGCGTTTCTGTGGCGGCGCAGCTGCGAGCAATGTTGCCAGTATTAGGCGGAATTTCAGGATTGACTAAGACAATTTGAGGCATATGTCGAAGATGAAGCGAAGGAGAGAGGAATAGATAGAGTTTGTCTGACGGAGTTTGTCTAACGGATTTTGTCTGACGGATGCTTGGGCTTGATTTAGGCGACAGTAGCAGGCTCTGGCTGGCAAATATCTTGGGTGAGGGACTGTTCTTGGTGGGCCATGTTTGCGATGGCCTGCTGGATGACTGCCGTAGGAGAGCTGGTTTCGGATTGCTTTAGCCAACGCTGGGCTTGATTGCCGTTGCGTAAGATTTGTTGGATGGGATTGAGAAAGCAGAGGATGCCTGATTTATGGGCAAAGGGGCGAACTTCTTGATAGAGCTGGGCAACCCAGTCACTGGCGAGGATGGGTTTGCCGGTTTGCCAGTGGCGCAGCTGGGCGCTGAGGCTGTCTTTGGCAGCGGCTTTTTCGTTGGAGAGAGCGATCGCAAGCAAATCCTTGCTGCGGTTGCTCTCTGGAATAAGGCTGCACTCTAGCGGATCGAGCGCTGGTGTTTCTAGCATTTGCTGAAGGCGAGCTTCGAGTAGGGCAGTGATGGCAAGTAAATGGAGTGGGTCGCTCACTAGATCGCAAATGCGTAGTTCTAAGCGGTTGAGGTTGTAAGGTCTGCGATCGCCATTTGGCCTCACAGAACTCCATAGATGACGGACGCTTTGCATATTGCCATTGGCGAGCTGCTCTTCTACCCAGCGAATGTGGTGTAGGTGGCTCTCAAAAAGCGGAACGTGGGTGGGTGTCTGTGGAAAGAGCTGCCAGCGGGTGGAGTGGAAGCCGGTAATTTTTCCATCAAAGAAGGGGGACGATGCTGTGAGGGCCAAATACAAAGGCGCTTCTAATCTGATGAGTCGGCAGGCTCGCATGAGCTGCTCTGGATCGCTAAGGCCGATGTTGATATGGATACTGGCGGTGACGACGTCTGTGCCGTAGGTTTGCTCAATGTAGGTGTGATAAGGATTTTTGGGGTCGGAGCGATGAAAGGTGTCTGCACCGCCGAGGGGAAGGGTGCTACCGGGAATGATGGTGTAGTTGCCGAGGCTCTTTAAATAGCTGCGTAGGCGAACGCGAGGTTGGAGTAGTTCGCATAGCAGATGCTCGTAGCGGCAAAAGGGAGCAGTGGTGTATTCGACGTTACGCTTGTCGGGCTCGCGGACAAAGCCTTCGAGGGTGGCTACGATTTTGTCTGAAAAGCCGACGACTTCGCCTGCTGGCGTGCCGGTGTACATTTCAACTTCAAAACCTTTGGATAGCAGCACAGAGGTGTCCTTTGATTGTGGTGAGCGTGTGTTTGTGAGCGTCGTTTGAATTTTGTATGGAGAAGCGGCGTTGGGAGGTAGCTTTTTGAACCCTCGTTTTATCCCTTTTGGGAAAAATCCTCTCCTTATATATAGGGGTAATTTAAAACTGTATGGAAAACGACGTTTTTGCGGTTAAGCAAAGGGGAATGGAATCGCCTGCGTGTGAGTTTTGCATAGGCTCACTAGGTAAGTATAGATGGCGGATGAATTCTCATAAGGCAGCCTAAAGATAGAAGCTGTCCCTCGGTGGTCAGTATTTTGGAGACGTTTGTTCCCAGAACGCAGAGTGAATAGGTCGGCAATTTAGCTATGCGCATCAAAAAAACGCATCAAAAAAAGCGCAGTCAAAAAAATAATCGCGTTGAAGCTACTAGCTGCAACGCGATTAGGCTCAGCGCCCCATTGGTAAACTGGGCGCCTATCTATTTAACATGCGGATGAAAGGACTTGAACCTTCACGTCACGAGGACACTAGAACCTAAATCTAACGCGTCTACCAATTCCGCCACATCCGCATGGTGAGTCACAATATTAGCAAGAAACGCGATACAGAGATAGTCTTTTGAACAGTTCGTTTTTTGATGTTGTGCTTGACTGGCTAAAATGGCTGGTCAGACGATATCGCCAAGGAGCGCTTATGATGAAAGAGCTATCAATACAGGTGCGCTAAAACGCAAACGCTTTGGTCGATGACTAGGCTATGGGTTATGCATTTGGGTGTAGGTGTATCAGTTGCTTGATATAGTTGGCCTTTGATTGGGCATTGCTGTACGAGTAAGGTTTCTACATTTTTTAGGTATAGGCATCGGCTGTAGATAGGTGTCAGGTGAGGAGTAACGCTTCGGATGGGTAAAGTAGTTGGCATTGACCTAG
This sequence comes from Cyanobacteria bacterium J06627_28, assembly GCA_038521595.1. Taxonomy (GTDB): domain Bacteria; phylum Cyanobacteriota; class Cyanobacteriia; order Phormidesmidales; family Phormidesmidaceae; genus Phormidesmis. The sequence goes on from JBCBKQ010000149.1 coordinate 8,541, forward strand.
GGACGACTAATTCGGTCGTTGCTGTGATGGAAGGCGGTAAACCCGTCGTAATTGCCAATGCAGAAGGCATGCGGACGACGCCATCGGTGGTGGCCTTTAGTAAAGAAGGCGAAAAGCTGGTCGGGCAGATGGCTCGGCGGCAGGCGGTGCTGAATCCTCAGAATACGTTTTATGCGGTGAAGCGATTTGTGGGCCGTAGGTATGAGGAGCTGTCGGCAGATTCTAAGCGGGTGCCCTATACAGTAAGGCGCAGTGAGTCGGGCAATGTAAAGCTGCGCAGTCCTCGGCTAGATAAGGACTTTGCACCTGAAGAAATTTCGGCGATGATTTTGCGAAAGCTAGCGGAAGAGGCTTCGCAGTATTTGGGTCAGCCGGTGACGGGGGCGGTGATTACGGTACCTGCCTATTTTAACGATGCGCAGCGGCAGGCGACGCGAGATGCAGGGCGAGTAGCTGGCCTGGAAGTGAAGCGAATTATTAATGAGCCGACGGCGGCTTCTTTGGCCTATGGGTTAGACCAGCAGTACAACCAGACAATTTTGGTATTTGATCTAGGTGGGGGCACGTTTGATGTGTCTGTGCTGGATGTGGGCGATGGTGTATTTGAGGTGCGCTCGACGAGTGGCGATACGCAGCTGGGCGGGCTGAATTTTGACAAGGTGATTGTCGATTGGCTAGCGGAGGCATTTTTAGAAAAAGAAGGGGTTGATTTGCGGCGCGATCGCCAGTCTCTACAGCGGCTGAGTGAAGCGGCAGAAAAGGCGAAGATTGAGCTGTCGGGTGTGCCGGTGGCGGATATTAATTTGCCGTTTATTACGGCGACGAAGGATGGGCCGAAGCACATTGAGAAAAAGTTGGAGCGATCGCACTTTGAATCCTTATGCGCTGACCTAATTAGTCGAATGCGCGGGCCGCTGAAGCAGGCGCTGGCCGATGCGAACGTGACGCCGAGCCAAGTAGATGAAGTCGTGCTAGTCGGTGGTGCCAGCCGAATGCCAATGGTGCAGGACTTGGTACGCGGGGTGATGAACCGTGAGCCCAATCGCAATGTGAACCCGGATGAAGTGGTGGCCGTGGGCGCTGCGATTCAGGCGGGCATCTTGACCCAGGAAGTGAAGGATATTTTGCTGCTGGATGTGACGCCACTGTCACTCGGGCTAGAGACCGTGGGCGGCGTCATGAAGAAGCTGATTCCGAGGAATACAACAATTCCGGTGCGGCGCTCGGATACCTTTTCGACCTCTGAGAATAATCAGACGGTGGTAGAGGTGCATATTTTGCAGGGCGAGCGCGAAATGATCAATGACAACAAGTCGTTGGGTCGTTTTAAGCTGATGGGCATTCCGCCTGCACCTCGGGGCATTCCACAGGTACAGGTGTCGTTTGACATTGATGCAAATGGCATTTTGCAGGTGTCAGCGCTAGATAAAACGACGGGCCGTCAGCAGAGCATTACGGTGCAAGAAGCGTCGAATTTGTCTGAGGCTGAGATTCAAGACATGATTCGGGCTGCGGAAGAAAATGCGGCAACGGACCGGCTTCAGCGCGATCGCATTGAAAAACGCAACCGGGCAGAAGCGCTCACGTTTAAGGCAGAGCGAGTGCTGCGCGAGGTGGCGATTGACTTTGGGATGCAGTTTGGACGCGATCGCCGTCGCCGAATTGAGAACCTAGTGCAGGAGCTACGGGCAGCGCTGGAGCAGTCGGATGATCGGGGGATCGATTTATTCCAAGCTGACTTGCAAAATGAAGTGTACGAGTTGAACCGTGAGGCCTATCTGTATGACCTGGATGGCGATGGAGAAGGCATTTTAGGTCAGATTGGCGGGACGCTGAAACGGGCCTTTGCCGGTGATGATGACGATTATTATCGCGATGACTACAGCTACGGAGCGGGCAGTGGCTATGGCACGAGCTATCCACAGAGTCCGAGCTACAGCAATAGCTGGGATCGCCAGGCTCAGTGGGATTCGCCCAGCTGGAATCAAGGGTCGGCGGCGAGTAAGAGCAGCTGGGATGACTGGGATGATGATTGGGAGACGGGGCAGCGTGGAAACAATCCGCCGCCGTCGAACTATCCAGCACCGCCTGCGAATAATTCAGGTGGATATGAGCGAGGGAGCCGGTTTGGCTCGGGTGGGTATGCGCCGAGTAGACCTTCTGACAGCTATGGTCAAGCGCCACGACAGGGCTATGGTTCGGATGTATATGGCCGGGATAGCGCTGCTCGGGATAACTATGGTCAAGATAGCTATGGTCGAGATAGCTACGGTCAGGGCAATGGTGGTAAAGCCCAAGAGGGCTATTCGCAGAGTGGCTATGCTCAGAACTCTTCGCAGTCTGGCTATGGCTCAGATGGGTATGGCGATCAGGGCCGTGGTGATGGCTATGGGGCTGGGTATACGAATGAGCAGGCTCAGCCGAATGGCTATGATTCGGGGGCGTATAGCTCGAATCGCTATGACCAAAATAGCTATAACCAAGACAGCTATGCCCAAAACAGCTACGATGCGGCGGGCTATGGTGCGAATAGTGGCAATGCGGGTCAGTCTCCGAACGAGCCGCAGTCTGACCGTGGTCAGATGAATCCTGCTCAAGATGACTACTGGCAGCGTGATCAAGGTCGCGCGCAGGGACAGGCAAATTATCAGCGGGATAATTATCAGCAGGATAATTATGGCCAAGGTGGTTATGGTCAGGATGACTATCGCCAGGACGGCTATAGCCAGAATAACTACGGTCAAAATAATTATGCTCAGTCGGGTTATCCTACTCAGGATGCGCAGCAGAACTATGGGCTAAATCAGTCTGAGCCAAATCAGTCTGGGCCAAACCAGTCTGAGCAAGATCCGTATTATCAGGAAGGGCAGCGATCGCAGCAACCTTATGATCGAATGCAGGATGAGTATGGACAAGACGAGTATGGTGAGGTGCGATCGCGCCAACGCCCAGAACGGCGCCCAGAAAGACGTCCAGAACGGCGCACCGAAGATGACTGGTTCTAAACGCGCCGCCTTATTTCCTTCTGACCTGACCGCCTGACTCTTTACTCACTAGCTACCACTTTTTGCCACAGATAAACGCCGCCTTCGTTCATGCAAAATTTTCGGGATTACTATGAAATTTTGGGCGTGCCCAAGGCGTCCACACAAGATGACATCAAAAAGGCATACCGAAGCTTGGCTCGTCAGTATCATCCTGATGTGAACCCTGGAGATAAGGCGGCTGAGGAGAAGTTCAAGTTATTGGGCGAGGCCTATGGCGTGCTGGGCGACGTGGACAAGCGGCAGCAGTATGAGCAGTACAGCCAGTATTGGAATCAGAAGGGTAAGAAGAGCTGGGGTGGCTGGGGGCGCAATGGTGGGTCTGCTAGGGATGCCGACTACAGTGCCTTTGAGGATTTTGATAATTTTGTCGAGCAGTTGCTGAAACAGCACAAAGCAACAGATAAGTCGGCCTCTCGGCGGGCAGCCGCTGAGACCCCTAGTAGGGAAAAGGCAACGGCTGCTCGGTCGGCACCGCGTGAATCAGTCGGATCTAGAGGAGAAAGCGCGGCACAGCAGACGGTTCGAGAGCGACGATCTCGCCCTAGCTACAAGCGACAGCCTGCGCCACCGTCTCGCCGAGATGCTGAGGCAGATTTGACAGTGCCGCTAGAGAAGGCCTATGCGGGTGGCCGCGAGCGGGTGCGATTGGAAGATGGCCGCTCTCTAGAGGTGAGTATGCCGCCGGGGATGGTAACTGGGCAGCGTATTCGCCTGACGGGCCAGGGGATTGATGGTGGCAATCTATATTTGCGAATAGAGGTAGAGCCCCACAGCTATTTCACGTTGCAAGAAGGTGATGTGTATTGCCAGCTGCCCTTGACGCCGAGTGAAGCGGTATTGGGTGGAACCTTATCGATGCCGACTTTGGGTGGCGCGGTGAATATGATGATTCCACCGGGAGTGCAGTCTGGTCAGCGACTGCGGCTAACGGGGAAGGGCTATCCGATTGGTCAAGGCATGTATGGTGACCAGATTGTGGAAATTGAGGTGGTCATGCCCACGGTGCTCGATGATGAGGAGAAAGCGCTCTATCAAGAGCTCCGAGCGATTGAGCGCTTTAATCCGCGAGCAGATTTGCCGTTTTGATGGATGAACCCACCTCGACCTTCGCTATGCTCTGGCCACTTCTGTCTTGGTGAGCATTCCCTAGCGCCGCAAAGCGACGCGGGGTCTCACCGCTCCAGAGGAGATTTACTTCAGGCGTAATGGATAATAGTGCTGGCATTAGCTTCGGATAAGCTGGCCTAGATGCTTGAGTATTTTTAGGACTTCGTAGAGATTATTTCTTGATTGGGAGCGTGTACCAAATACGTCTGAAACGTCGTAACGGTTGCCTAACGTTTTGACGAATAGGTAGCTGCTACCGTTAGAAATTAAGCCATACAGCGGCAATTCTGGAGTTGGGGAGGCCGCCATATAGGCCAACGTTTGCGGGAGTGCCACTTCTAGATCAAATGTGGTTTTCTTGGCTTCTAGTACTACAACCCATAATCTTTCTAGCAGTACTAAACCATCGATGCGTCCACGCAAAATTTCATCACGCTCTCCCTGTGCTTTTATCTCTACTGGAACCTCTGCTCGAAATTTATAAGGCGTGCTGTAAAATCCAGCCAGCTCTAGAAGCGGAGATAAAATCACTAGCTTGATAGTTTCTTCTAAAAGCGCACCATCAGCGATTTGATAAAGGTAATTTTGCCGTACGGTATCCAGTCTGACTTGATCTGCATCGGTTAAGTTAGGCAGCGTAGCCATCCACTCTGTAAAAAAATTAGGGTCTTCACTCAGTAAGAGCCCTAAGTTCTGCTCTAGCTGCCGAAATGTTGTGATTTTCTCTGAAATCGCTGAGACCTGAATCATACTAGCGCTGTGAATGACGGCGACTGCTTTATTCTAGTCAGTGTAGTTTTCTATGGCTCGCGTTACGACGTGCGAAGCGCGATCGCATTCCAGTAAAGTCAAAGTAATCACAAATGAGCTTTAGACATGCAAACGCTGACTGTCAACATGCCGCAAACACTGCGAATAAAATTACAGGCCTATCAAAACGACAACGATTTGGAGTTACCTGAGGCAGCTGTGGTAAAAGCGTTAGAAGCTTACTTTGACACTTGGGAGCCAACCCAAAAGGCCACCCCTTTACCTGCAATGTACGATGCAGAGGATGGCCCTTGTGAGGTTATCTCTTCGTTTATGTAAGACGGCAGCTGGAAATGCCAACCTTAGATAAACCTTAGATAAACCTTTCAGTTAAGCACCGAAGTAGGCGGGTTCTTTTCCTG
>JBCBKQ010000150.1:0-13791 GCA_038521595.1 Cyanobacteria bacterium J06627_28
CCCCCTTGACTCTCTTCTAGACTGTAGGGTTTATGCTACCAACAGCTATAGGACAAGACATCTACGTTCTTGTCTTTTTAAGCAAATTTATACGGAGTAGATTTTCGATGAAACTACAGCTCGAAGTTCCCAATATGGCCTGCGGCTCTTGCGCTAAAAGCATCACCAGCGCGGTTAAGGCAGTTGACCAAAATGCAAAGGTTGAGGCCGACCCTAAAACTAAAAAGGTCGAGGTAGAAACAGAATCTTCTGAAGACGACATCAAAGCAGCTATTAAAGGCGCTGGATACGCCGTTTCTTAAGACTAAATCTGTCACACCTTCTTCTTTATTCTGTTATTCGTTAGAGGCTTGCTATGACTGCAACTACCCTGAAACTCAAAGGTATGAGCTGTGCTTCCTGTGCCAACAGCATTGAAACGGCTATTCAACAGGTGCCGGGGGTCAGCAATGCTCAGGTAAACTTTGCCGCTGAGCAGGCCAGCGTTGAGTACGACGAACGCAATACGAACCTGGAGAAAATTCAGGCGGCGGTAGCAGATGCGGGGTATGAGGCGAGTGTAAGAGAAGACCTAAGCATTGGTGAAGAGGATGCAAAAGAACAAGAAGAGCGAAAAGCACAACAGCGATCGCTTCTGTATAAAGTCGTTGTTAGTGGCGTAATCGGCGTTGTGCTTATTCTTGGGACTTTGCCCATGATGATCGGGGTAGATATTCCAGGTTGGCCAATGTTCTTACACAACGCTTGGCTTCAGCTTGTCCTGGCAACACCTGTCTTATTTTGGTGTGGTCAGGCTTTCTTCGTAGGTGCATGGAAAGCGTTTACGCATCGTGCAGCCAATATGAATACCCTGATTGCCTTGGGAACAGGGGCGGCTTATCTCTATTCTCTCTTTGTCACACTGTTTCCCGGTTTCTTGCTCTCTCAGGGACTAGCCGCAGATGTTTACTATGAAGCGGCTGTGGTGATTATTGCCCTGCTGCTGTTGGGTCGCTACCTTGAAAATCGCGCACGCGGACAAACTTCAGATGCGATTCGTCAGCTCATGGGCCTGCAAGCGAATACGGCAAGGGTTGTGAGAAATGGAGAAGAAGTTGATCTAGCGATAGAAAATGTTGTTGTTGGCGACGTAATTATCGTGCGCCCTGGCGAGAAGATTCCGGTAGATGGGGAAGTCACAGAAGGCACTTCTACGGTGGACGAATCAATGGTGACCGGGGAACCCGTCCCGGTGAAAAAGGAAAAAGGTGCAGAAGTCATTGGCGCGACGATTAATAAAACGGGGAGCTTTAGGTTTGAGGCATCTCGGGTGGGCAAGGATACGACGCTGGCGCAGATTGTGCAGCTCGTACAGGATGCTCAAGGCTCGAAAGCGCCTATTCAGAAGCTGGCCGACCAGGTAACGGGATGGTTTGTGCCTGTAGTGATTGCGATCGCGATAACAACCTTCGTCCTCTGGTTCACCATTATGGGCAACCTCACCCTCGCGCTACTGACCACTGTTGGCGTTCTCATCATCGCCTGTCCCTGCGCGTTGGGACTAGCAACTCCTACCTCAATTATGGTCGGCACAGGTAAAGGTGCTGAAAACGGCATTCTAATCAAAGATGCGGAAAGTCTGGAACGTGCCCATAAGCTACAGGCCGTCGTGGTCGATAAGACCGGAACCCTGACCGAAGGCAAACCGACTGTTACCGATTACCTAACTGTACGCGGCACCGCCCACAGTAACGAAATTAGACTATTGCAGATGGCCGCAGCGGTGGAACGAAATTCAGAGCATCCTTTGGCTGAGGCCGTGGTGAACTATGCGGTTTCTCAGGGCATCGAGAAAAAGAAGCTAACGGGCGTACAAGACTTTGACGCAGTAACCGGAGAAGGCGTACAAGGCCGGGTTGATGGTCATCTGGTGCAGATTGGCACTGAGCGCTGGATGCGGAGTTTGGGCGTAGATACTGCGTCCCTTCAGTCTCAGCGTAAAGCTTGGGAATCGGCAGCGAAGACGACTGCCTGGATTACGGTCGATAGCAAAGCTGAGGGATTAATGGGCATTTCTGACGCGCTGAAGAAGACTTCTGCGGGTGCGGTCAGTGCGTTGCAAAGAATGGGATTGGAAGTGGTGATGCTCACTGGCGATAATCAGCAGACGGCTGAGGCGATCGCCCAGGAAGTCGGCATTCGTCGCGTATTCGCTGAAGTGCGCCCAGACCAGAAAGCAGCGCAGATTAAGCAGCTACAGTCCGAAGGTAAGCAGGTGGCGATGGTGGGTGACGGCATTAACGATGCGCCTGCGTTGGCTCAGGCAGATGTGGGGATTTCGATTGGGACAGGGACGGATGTAGCGATCGCAGCTAGCGATATCACGCTCATTTCCGGCGACCTTCAAGGCATTGTCACCGCCATTCAGCTCAGCAAAGCCACCATCTCCAACATCCGGCAAAACCTGTTCTTCGCCTTCATCTATAACGTCGCTGGCATCCCGATTGCTGCGGGTATTCTCTACCCCATCTTCGGCTGGCTATTGAACCCCATTATTGCAGGTGCGGCAATGGCTTTCAGCTCAGTTTCGGTGGTTACAAACGCGCTGCGCTTAAGAAACTTTCAACCCGCTGTTCGATCTAGAGGCATTCGCTAAAACGCAGGTATACCTATGAAATTACAACTTCAGAGACAACTTCTCAAGGGTAAGTGGCTGTTCGGCAGCTTGCTGAGTGCGGCCCTACTGTTTGGCACCGCCTCTGTAGCTAGCGCCCAAATCGCTGAACCTGATATCGGTGAGTTCCGCCAGATTGAGCAACCGCTAGGACTCAAGGTGGGCGTGGTAGCGGCTGGTGCAGGACTTATTGGCCTTGAGCTATGGTGGTTTCTCTTGAGCAAAACTAAAGCGCAAACAGCCCAGGTTTCTGAAGGCATTCAGACTGTAGATATTACAGTCGATGGCGGCTATTCACCCGATCAGATTGTGGTGCAGGCAGGTCAACCCGTCCGACTAAATTTTCTACGAAAAGACCCGAGTAGCTGCTTAGAGCAGATTATTTTGCCAGACTTCAATAAAGCAGTGGACTTACCGCTCAACAAAACAGCCGCCATCGAAGTTGTGCCACCAGAAGCAGGCAGCTATACCTTTCACTGCGGCATGAATATGTTCCATGGGAAGCTGACGGCAAAAGAAGGCTCATAGCACTTGCTGTTTTGCATCTTTCATTCCTATTTCATATTTGTCTGTAATACTGCTGGCGAGCCTTCTCACAAAACTCAAGCACATGGCACCCTCCTTCACTCACTACCGCGCAGCCCTTTTGGGCACGACGTTTGCTTTTGGCACTCAGCTATTATCGGCTCGTCAGGCGATCGCCCATGAAGACCACTACAAAACTGAGGAAACAGAAAAGACAGCTCCTCCAGCAGATAGCGAACAACCTAATCTTTCTGCCGAACCAGCTACTCGCTCAGAGAAGCCCGCTCAGGAAGTAGCGCCTGCATCCAAGACTGACTCGCTCAGCTCAGAAACTAACGCTTCACCTACTGACCAGCAGTTGAACGATGAGACGGCTGGTCAGGCTATTTCTGCAACTCAAGAACCCGTGGACGCTTCTAGGTCTGGACTCTTCAACGGCTTCTCAATAGGCTTAGGCGAAACATTGCTAGCGCTTATTGTTATAGGGCCATTTGTGCTGAGATCCTGGAGGAAGAGATCCCAGGCATAACGGTGGCTTAAACAGAACTAATAGAGTCTTTTTACTATGGCAATCAATCGGGTTCGTTTACGACAGCTACACAAGGCACTTGTTCCTTTTATGGTGCTTCCGCTATTGCTAACGCTAACAACAGGAACGCTCTTTCAGTTTGCAGTAGCGATCGATCGCGCAAACGACTTTCTCTGGTTGCTAGAGCTGCATAGGGGCAAGTTTGGACAAGTCAATCTAGAGTTTCTCTACCCTATTCTTAATGCGCTGGGGCTTCTAACTCTGATCATCACAGGCTCAATTATGTGGTTCCAATCTCCTAGCCGAAAAAAGGGAAGCATCTAGAAGCCAACCAAAAACGCCTTAATCATCTGAACAGACTTTCATACGGTACTGATAATCATTGTTAGGGTCGCAACGTTTTTGGAGCGCACGACGCCCATTACCCAAACAGCAGGATCCTTGTGGATTATTGACTTCGCAGCCACAGCGCTTAGCTTGGATATGAGCTGTAATGCTCTCAATCGCAGTACTTTCACCTGTTGATGCCAGTTCATTTTGAAGTCGCTGACGACTCCACCCAAAGCAGTAGCAGACGGGGACATCAGCGCTATTATCCTTCTGAAAGATAGGGACTTTCAAATCTTGGACAGTAAAGGTGTCTCCCAGCGTTGAGAAGTAAACTACTGAACACTCTAGCGTCTCACAGAAGCGATAGTTTCTCGTCGGATCTAATCGCTCTAGAGCAGCAGGCTGAAGCAAACTTTTCAACGTGATTAACTGTACCGACTTACCCCGGTTATCATTCTGTGGACATCTAGATAACGTCTCTTTTTCCGCTGACAGGGAACAACATAGGAACCGTTTCCATCAACACCCACCAGAATTGAAGCTACACGCAGAGTATATCAGAGTGAACCCACTGAGATAGTAGAGCGGGACTAATCCAACAACTCCACAGAAAATCATTTTCGGCAGAGAGAGTCTTGCACAGCGCGCAAATCCAGTGAGCGTTGCGGCGTAGATCAAAAGAGGAAATCCGAGGATTAATCCTACAGAGTCACTGTACCCATAGCGCAGAGCGTTCGTCGTGATGACTACAAGTACCAGTGCAAACAGTGTTAAGCCGATACTAAACAGTGTTATGGGTATTTCCTTAACGGGCTTCCACCAGAAGAACCAAAAGAGACCAATAGCCATCAGCACCAGCGCCGGTGCTGTAGCCAGGAATAGCATAGATAGAGAGTTGGGAAGGAGCATACTATGGTAATTAGCGGATTATTCTCTTTTGAGTCTTACTTTACAGGGCCTGATACAGTTAGCACCCCTTGAGTGACGGAACCTTATAATGCCCGCATTTTAGGCATTTCAAGATTTTGTGCCTAAGCTTGGTGCAGCTTGTCGATAGTAGGTAGAACGGCTACATCCCACCTGTTCACAGATTTAATTGATCGTCAGCTCACCTGCCTCTGCTAGTGCGATGGCAAGGCCACTCCTTCGGAGTATCGCCACCTTCACTTGACTCTCATCCAGCGCCCTCGGACGACTACCTATCCGGCCACGCGCACGAGCCGCCGCCAAACCCGCTATCGTACGCTCTCTAGTGAGGTTTCGTTCATATTCTGCCATCGCACCGATCACAGAGAACACCATCTTCCCTGATGATGTAGACGTGTCAAAGCCATCTTGAATGCTGGCGAAATGTGCGCCTCGTTGCTTCAAGTCTTCAACAATGCTCAGCAGATGACTCAAAGTAATACAAAGCTCGCTTCTGCGCGTTCATCTCCCCGCCGTACATGAGAGAGGAAGTTTGACATTTTTCATATCAAAGGAAAAAGCGTAGACCTAAGCGCGAAATGTTCGCACTGGAACATCGGGACAGGCATAGGTAAGTTGCACTAGCCTCTGAGCTTGGATAAAACAGTCAATCATCTGAACAGACTTTCAGATAGAAATGATTATCAGTATCATAGAAGGGTCATTTAGCACCGATTTAACGATGGCTAGTTCCAAGCCTGAAAGTAAAAAGAAGCAGGCCGCAGGCTCAAAAAAGACCACAAGGAAGCCAGCCAGGAAAAAATCGGAAAAGCAGGCAGCCTCGGTTAGTGCGCCTAGCTGTGAAACTTCTTTAGTCAATCTCGATAACGTCCGGCAGGTGAAACCGGAGGTTATAGAAACTGAGCAAGCCCAGCATATGGCAGCGTTTTTCAGTGCGCTCTCTGACCCTCACCGGCTGAAGCTGCTCTCTGCGCTGGCACAGCAGGAACTATGCGTTTGTGACTTAGCAGCGGCAGTCAAAATGGGGGAGTCGGCAGTCTCTCATCAACTGCGGGTACTCAGGTCGCAGCGCTTGGTTAAATACCGCCGTCAGGGGCGCAACGTTTACTACAGCATGGCGGATGACCACATCATGACGGTTTATCAAACTGTGGCCGAGCATTTAAGCGAAACGTAAATCAATCAATCAATAGTCAGCTTATGGGTAGGCAGCGGAAAAATCCGGGGAGACTATTTTCTAAGGTAATATATGAACAAGCTTTCATATATTCATGAGTGGCTTTTCCCCAAACCTACTTTTCTGGCAAGGAATTACTATGACAGAAGTTTCTTCTCGTAAAGATTATTGCGGCTGCAACTCTACTGAAAGTCAAGGTCACGGTCATCACCACGGGGCTAGTGAATTCAATTTGAAAGCAGAGTTAGTACCCATTGTGATCGCGACTCTTCTCTTTCTCGTGGGCCTAATCTTCAACGAGCCGCTGCACAATACGCCGTTTTCCATAGCTGAATACGCCGTGCTCATGCCAGCCTATTTAATCAGCGGCTGGAGCGTGTTGAGTACGGCAGGGCGCAACATTTTGCGGGGGCGCGTTTTTGATGAGAACTTTTTGATGTCGATTGCGACTTTGGGGGCGATCGCAATTCATGAAATACCTGAAGCCGTTGCCGTGATGCTGTTCTTTCAGGTAGGCGAGCTGTTTCAAGATTATGCAGTGGGGCGATCGCGCCGATCTATTAAGTCACTGCTAGAAGTGCGCCCTGATACTGCAAACCTGAAAGTCGATGGTGACGTTCGCGAAGTCTCCCCCGAGTCAGTGAGCGTAGACGACATCATTCTAGTGCGCCCTGGCGAAAAAGTTCCGCTAGACGGTGAGATTTTAGAAGGTAAGGCTCAGATAGATACTTCGGCACTTACTGGAGAGTCCGTACCGCGCAGTGTTTCCGTTGGCGAAACGGTACTCTCAGGCACGATCAATCAGTCTGGCGTTCTGACGGTTCGAGTCACGAAGCCTTTTAACGAGTCTTCTATCTCCAGAATTCTGGAGCTGGTAGAAAACGCCAGTAGCAAGAAGGCCGACACCGAAAAGTTTATTACCCGTTTTGCCCGCTACTACACGCCAGTAGTGGTGTTTCTCTCTTTGGCTGTTGCTATTTTGCCACCTTTGTTAGTTCCGAGTGCAACCCGCTCAGAGTGGGTATATCGCGCTTTGGTACTGCTTGTAATCTCCTGTCCTTGTGGTCTAGTCATTAGTATCCCGCTAGGCTACTTCGGCGGCATCGGCGGCGCAGCCAAACGCGGCATCTTAGTCAAAGGTTCTACTTTTCTAGATGCTCTTACGCAGGTTAATACCGTTGTCTTCGACAAAACAGGGACGCTCACTAAAGGCAATTTTCGCGTTACGCAGGTAGTGCCTAAAAATGGGCTAGATGAACACAAACTGCTAGCATTAGCGGCCAAAGTAGAATCGCAGTCCAATCATCCGGTGGCTCAATCTATCGTGCAAGCCTACGGTCAATCGGTTAATGGGTCTGCAATCAGCGACTATGAGGAAATAGCGGGACACGGAATTCGCGTCCGCTTAGATGACCGAGTGGTGCTTGCTGGAAATGACAGATTGTTGCACCGAGAGAACATTCCTCATGATGTCTGCACGGTAGATGGAACGGTCGCTCATATTGCCGTCGATGGCCAGTATTCTGGCCGAATTATCATTGCTGATGAGATAAAGGAGGATGCGGCCCTGGCTATTTCAAGTTTGCAGAATCAAAACATCACAACGGCTATGCTTACGGGCGACAGCCAATCTGTTGCCGGTAGCGTTGCTAAGAAGTTAGGGCTCGATCAGTACCGAGCCGAACTTTTGCCAGAAGATAAAGTGACCGCGCTGGAGGAGTTCCTGAGTCAGGCGGTTAAAGAGAAGAGAAAAGTTGTCTTTGTGGGTGATGGTATCAACGATTCTCCGGTTATCGCTAGAGCCGATGTGGGCATGGCAATGGGTGGGCTAGGGTCTGACGCGGCGATTGAGACGGCAGATGTCGTGATTATGACGGATGCACCTTCTAAGGTAGCTGAGGCGATCGCGATCGCTCGTCGCACTCTCCGCATCGTTTGGCAAAACATCATTCTGGCAATGGCCGTAAAGGCCCTATTCATTGCGCTGGGTGCTATTGGCCTAGCCACACTTTGGGAGGCTGTGTTCGCCGATGTGGGTGTCGCACTGCTGGCCATCCTCAACGCAGGCCGTATTTTGAGAGTGAAGCCGCAAGATACATAAGAAAGTTCCGACTGTGAAGGATTACTTATCAAGGTTTCTTGTTTTCTATATAGAAAACAAAAGTTAAAAAGAAGAGATTTGTGGTGGTGTGGAAATCCGTCTATCCGTAATTATGGGCAGAAAGATTCCTACGCTGTTGCGCTAATCATTGGGCACTTTCCATCTTTTCGCAATCCGATGGTCTCATATGGGAATCCAAACAAATCAGCAATCTCTTTAGCTCTCGCGTAGTCGCCTTGAGAAACTTTGAACTTGGCTAACCCGATGAACGAGTTTAGTCTATCTGTTTGGGAGTTTTGTAGATGCTCAGTAAGCGGATGAGCTGATAGATGCCTTGTTACCTGCTGGTCTAGACTGAAAGTCCGACTTTGAAAATCTTTTGCCTCATCGCAGCGCAGCGAAAAATTTCCCCAGTCGCCGCTCTTTAGCATGTTATTGATAAACGTCTTTGCGTCGCCAACACTATCTGGCTGCTGAAACTTCCGCTTTCGCTTCTGGCAAGCTTTAATCAAAAACTCATCAAAGTCATTCAGGCCAGGGCCGACCCACCATCGGCCAAACCCATGAGCGACCATTTCCAGGCGCTTGTGTCCAAGTGCGATCGCCCTCAACTCCATTTTCGCCATCCCCGGATTGGTCGCCCATAGCTCAGCGAAATCAATCTCATCCGGTGGCCGCTGATAGGTCACCATACCAAATCTCAAATTCTCATCTTCTGGGTTTGCTTTCGTTTCTGGTTCTTTTGTTTCTATTGACGGTTCTCTAGAAGGTTCTTTACGGATCGGGTGCAGCCCGTTGCACCCCTCCTGCACGGCTACTGCACCCCTATTGCACGGCAACTGCACCCCTGTTTCATCACTGCTGCACCCCTCAATCACGGCTACTGCATCCCTGCTGCATGGCAACTGCGCCCCTAATTCATCGCTATTGCACCCCTGCTGCATGGCAACTGCACCCCTTTTGTCCGCCCTATTTGTCTCCCGTGACAGGGGTGCAAATTCTGCACCCCTACCTTTTCGTCCTTTCTTTTGAGCTATAAAGTCATCGAAGCAGGGTTTCTGAGTCGCTGCCGACCAATCAAATTTGTACTCATTCGGGGTGTTGTGCGTTGCAGGCACGGTAACCACCAATATCCCTAGCTGCCGAAGCTGAGACATAATGTTCTGCACTGACCGCTCAGAGTAGCCAGTCTTCCAGGCAATACGAATGATCGAAGGTTTGATAGCTGTGCCATCCTCATGAGCATGGTCAGCAAGGGCTAGCATGACGGCTTGATGCGGGTGGGAGAATTCATGCTCCCAGACTTGCAGTATCTGACGAATGCTCATTGAGTCCTCCTTTTCTCAAGCTGATGGTCTGCAAACATCGACTGCAAGTAGAGCCGCAAAACTGCCCGGTCATTCACTCCGTTCTGTAACAGAAATAGCGAAAGCGCGTTCTGCATAACACGCTCCTGCGTCCAGCCAGGGCGCTGCGCCAGAAAGGACTGTAAATGGGCGGAAAGTCCGTCTGGGAGATCGTCAATTACAACAACGGTCATTAGGGGAACCTTCAAACAACAAGAAAATTAAAACAAGCACGATTAAATAACATCTTCAAACTCATCCTCTTCGTCAGAAGTGCTCACAACAGATACGGCTACCGGCGGTGGTGAATCGGAAATAGTTGGTGGTAATACCGTCAATGCTGGTTCGACGCCAATAGCTAGAACACCCCGATCAATGCTGTCTAGTAACCACGCAATAAAAGAAGAATCAGACATAGAGCCTCTGTGACGCTGCAAAATATCACGGTAGCGAGCGGGCAGCGTCATTCTTACCCTTCCGTCAGCAGCCATCAGGCCACCCTCGTATGAGCAGGATCAATCTCTTTGTCTATGCTTCTAATAGCGGCGTTGTGAAGACCCTCAACATGAGCATATTTTGCAAATTCTGGATCTGAGGATCTCTCTGGGCAGTAGAAGTTTTTATGTTTTTTGAGGAGCCCCTTACCCAGCCCAGGTAGCAGCATTCCTCCACCGGCCCAAATCACAGGGCAGCCTTCTGCTGATTGCAACGCATCTGACAGAACATTTGCCAGACCATGATCGCGCCACATGCCCACAGCCTGCTTATAGCTTGAGGTGAGGTCGTAGCCATCGCAGTTTTTCATCGCCTTGGGAGATCGAATCGCCTGAAGTATTTCGTACGTTTCAAACGCCGTACGATACTCAGCGGCAGCTAGCTTTGCAACAATCTCAGCAAGAGACCAAACGCCATGATGATCTGTCTTGAAATCGATCAGCGACCCATCGACGTAAAAGGAAGTGTTGACTGTGCCGCATCCCAGTTCAATCACCTTTACCCCCCCTCTATTCATATTCTTGATAACGGAGCCTGATATCGTCTTAAAAGATTTGGCTCTGACAATGCCCCATCCCTCCTGCTCAACAGCTATTACGTTAGTTTTTACCCTGGCCTTCTTCGTAGGGGTTTGCAATGTTAGGTCTTTGCCCAGCTCTTGCCTGAATAGCGTCTGGTCAGCAGTGCCATGGTAAGGAGAGCTGCACACCAAATTAACCGCGTAGTCTCCGACTGATATCTCTGGCAGCAGCGAAAGCGCGATCGCATACAGCTTCTGAATTTGCTCAGCTTTCCCCCGGCGGCTCACAACCGTCTGAGTGCTGCTCTCTCTAGAGACATAGCCACAGCTAAAGGTTTCTGTTTCCCCTTCTGAGGTAAGGCTAATAGTATTGCTGCCCATTCCAGCTACCGACACCACGCTAGGGGCTGAGTATCGCCCTGACCCCGACTGCACTTTGGTGTCACCGTTGCCCGGATCAAAACCTAGATTAACTTCTACAAGCGCCATCGTTTTAGATCTCCAAAATAGTTAAAAGTGTTGAACAAAATAAAAGACTGTTGACGTCAGATGACGTACCTGTGACGTTTTCTTCTTTGTGAAAAGCTTAAGAAGAGATTTGGGGAATAAAGAACTCAAACAACGAGGGGAAAGGGCTTCCCCAGATTTCCCCCGGCATTTCCCCAGGGGAACCTACCTCTCTGAGGCCGTTCCCCAGCTTCCCCAAATCTTTCTCCCCTAAAAAGTCGAACAGTGTCAATCAAATCCGTTGGGACGATAGAGAACCAGTACGTTGCCACCGTTTTCTTTAGGTTCTCCATCAACAGTTGTTAGCGTAATTCGACCTTCAGAAGCTTCTGCCACCGCCTTAGCCAATCGATAGCAGTGCGGTCGAAGAGTATCGCGCTCGTCTTTGTTAAAAGGTCTGAGTAGAACAACCGCATATTTAGATCTCAGGCCAGATAAGCGCTTTTGAAAATCGTCGCTGCTGTCTAAGGCCCTCAATACTCGCATCACCAGAGCGGTTAACGGCTTACCGGCAATCGTTTCCTCATCCGCTTCGGCAGTCGCAACCGATGAAGCCGCAGTCGTTGGTTCGACCTGAGCAGCAGGTTCATCCACAGAGTTGGTAGTGGGTTCAGTGCCATCCGGTAGAGAGACATCTGCTAAATTAATCACACGGATATCATCTGTTACCAAGACCTGCTGATGATCTCGGTCGTAGGCGCTGTAGTTTTTCAGCACTGGCATGGGCCGCAGCTGCCCGGAGAGGTAAATCGCTCGGTTAACTGGCGACTGCTCAGCGATCGCTCGCAGTGCTTCGGGGTTATTTAGCGAGCGCGGAATGACACCGCACTGAGCGCATTTGTTGAGAACATCAATGCCTCGGCCATCATTGCTGAGCAATACAACCTTTTCTAAATTGGTCAGGATACCGCCCCCACCTCGCAAAATGTCGTTTACTTTAGGCGACTGGCTAATGAGAGTGATGTGCTTATGCTCGCCATCTAAAAGAGAGACCATTGCTCGCAGGCTCGTCAGAATATCTTGCAAGGCCGTCTTCGCTTCTTCGTCACCATCTGTTAGCTGCGCCTGGATGTAGTACCACTCGTCTACGATCAGCTGTACAGGGGTTTTAGGTGGTAGAGAATCACACAGCGCCCGGTAGTGCTGCATGGCATTTTTAAGATGGGTGCTGATTTCTGCGGGTGAGCACTCTGCCGCGCAGAAGCGGTAGGCGGCAATCTGAGGATGGGCAAAATATCCAGCTTCGTCTTCAACGCCTTTTGGATCAATCCAGAAGGCAATGTAGCGAGGGTCGGCAGCGGCTCTTTCTCTGGTTTGATTTGCTAGGTACATTCCTTTGCCGCCACCACCTACCGCGATAATGACAGAGGACTTAGGTTGAGCCATGTGACGCAGGATGACCTGCTCGTTATTCTGTTGTTCGCCGCCCTGAGTACGGCTGCTCTGCGGATGGCCGGACGGGAAGCGATCGCCCAAGTATTCCGACAATGGGCCTAATAGCACCGGGTTGGGCACGGGCACCGCGTCTACTTCAACAGCGTTGTCACCCAAACGAGTGAGCGGGCCAGTGAGAGACGCTTCGGCGGCCTTAGCATCTTCTAATAGTCCTGCTGCGAGCAGATCGTCTAGCGAATGCTGCTGCTCTTTTTCATCAGCGGAAAGCAACAGCTTTTTAGCGGCGGCGCTGAGCCGTTGGTCGTCGTCTCGCGCTTCTAGGCAGCTATCAATCACGCCTTCTACACCCACCATCTTGATCAAGCGAATTAGCTCAGACTCGCCCAGGCGATGGGCAAAGTTGTTGGTGCGCTGGATGTACTCAGATTCAGCGCCTTTGGTTACAGAATCTTTGATTAGCGATAGCACAAACAGGCCACCAATGGTGCCAGCCACCAGCGCACCGACAGGTTCAATCAACAGCAGAAAAGATGCGGCACCGGCAAATAGTTTCCAGGTTGAGCCGCTGCCGAGGTCTTTTTCAGCCCGCTCTTTGATGGCGCAGATACGAGGGAAGTCAACCTCACGAATTCTCAGCTCTCGCCCGCTGCGTACAGAAATCATCGTCACAATATTGTCTCTTTTTCTAGAGGTCTGCATGGCAATTACTCACGGTTGCGCGTCCACACCCACTGGCCAACAACAATGGCAGGCAGTGCGATCGCTTCAAAGGAAAAAAGCATAATGGCCAGCTGAATTAAGTTGTCTCCATTGATGCCGTTGGTGGTGCCAATGCTTAGCGCTCGGCCCACCGCTCGCAGCGAATCGGCAGGGGGATAGATCCGCAATCCAATTACCAGATCCGCGATGTAGGCAATCAGGCCCAGCAGCAGCGACCAGCGGACAAAGAAGAAGGGAATGCGGCGAGACTTGCGAGCCATCCGGCGGGTGTAGCGATCTGAGTCCCATTCGGCGCTGGCCGTACTGGAGAAGGAACCAAATTCAAACTGGGTTGATTCCTTGAGCGCGTTAGTGTGGGCCTTACGATCCAGTCCAATTAAGATCCAGAGGATTTGCAGTGATTGAATCAGCGCCCAAATGAGAATCGCGCCGATGGAATTGACCGCGCCTTCCCAGGCTCTGATGGCATTGCCAATGAGCGGCAGCTTACTTACCCAGCCGGAGCCGTCGTCATAGCTCATCACTAGGTAGTAGGGCGCAATGTTGATAGAGGCAACTTTCATCAG
>JBCBKQ010000151.1:0-13743 GCA_038521595.1 Cyanobacteria bacterium J06627_28
AATTTACCGCTGCCGGTCGCGGCCTATGTAGAACAGATTGAGAATGGTTTGATTGCCCAGGGGTATGGGGATGAGGATGTGTCTGCGATCGCACGCTCTATCCGAACCATGGGTGCCATTGCAGACAGCTCTACAGACCTTTGATTAGTAGACCTTTGATTAGTAGGCCTTGGATTAGTAGACCCTGGAGGAATAGACAGCTTAAACCAATATCCATTGAGCCGTTGCCCGCCACAGCGGTAGACTGGTTACCTTGTCAGGCGTAAGGAGCCCCCTTGAATATTCGCAAACTCAAAGCCCGTGGGCTAAATCTACGGTCCCTAAAGCGGGAATGGCTGGTCAATCCCAAGGCTGATATTTTGTCAGGCGCGGTGGTTGGGCTCGCGCTCATTCCAGAAGCGATCGCCTTCTCCATCATCGCAGGCGTAGACCCCAAAGTTGGCCTCTATGCCTCCTTTATCATCGCCGTCATTACCGCCTTTCTCGGCGGCCGCCCCGGCTCCATTTCAGCCGCTACCGGCGCCATGGCCCTGCTCATGGTGGACTTAGTAAAGGAGCATGGACTGGAGTATCTGCTAGCGGCGACGTTTTTGACGGGCATCATTCAAGTCATCTTTGGGCTGCTCAAGCTAGGCCGGCAAATGAAATTTGTACCGAGGGCCGTGATGATTGGCTACATCAATGCCCTGGCCGTGCTGATCTTTTTAGCCCAGCTACCGCAGCTCACAGATGTGCCCTATACGGTGTACATCCTCACGGCGCTGTCCCTAGGCATCATTTATATTTTGCCGCGCTTTACCAAGGCCTTTCCCTCACCGCTTGTGGCACTCATCGTGATGACAGTCGCCGCCATTAACCTGGGCCTAGAGGTGCCCACCGTCAGTGACATGGGAGATCTGCCCACCGCAGCACCTACGTTTGCACTGCCTCAGGTGCCCTTTACCCTCGAAACGCTGCAAATTATTCTGCCATACTCTTTCACGCTGGCCATTGTTGGTCTGCTCGCATCCTTTTTGACGGCTGCCCTCGTCGATGACCTCACCGATACGCCCAGCGATAAAAACCGTGAGGCGAAAGGGCAGGGCATTGCCAATATAGTCACGGCCTTTTTTGGTGGCATGGCAGGCTGCGGCATGATTGGCCAATCGGTTATCAACGTACAGTCTGGCGGTCGCGGTCGTCTGTCTACCCTGGCGGCGGGCATTTTCTTACTGGTGTCTATTTTGGGTTTGCAAGACTGGGTAGGACAAATGCCCATGGCAGCGCTAGTAGCCGTGATGATTATGGTGTCTATCGGGACATTTCGCTGGTCATCGTTCACCAATATGCGCAATGTGCCTCGCAGCGAAGTGGTCGTGATGCTCACGACGATGTTTGTGATTATCTTCTCTCGTAACTTTGCCCTAGGCGTGGGCATTGGCATTGTGATGAGTACAGTGTTCTTCTCACGTAAGGTGGCCCGGCTGGTCTTTGTCGATAAAGTGCTCAGTGAAGACAGGGCCCACCGCATTTACAAAGTTGCTGGACAAATTTTCTTTGTCTCGCGCGATGAGTTTGCCAATTCTTTTGACTTTTCTGAGCCGGTAGAGCAGGTGACCATTGACCTGAACAATGCGCACATTTGGGACCAAGGCGCCGTGGAAGTACTCGATAAAACTGTTCAAAAGTTCCGCCGCAAAGGCATCGAAGTAACGGTCATTGGCCTGAACGAGGCCAGCAGCACTTTGCTAAATCGCCTGGCCACAGACGAAGAGCTGCTTGAGGCGTAGCAATTAGCGGCTCCACCTAAACGATAGGAAACAACAGAAACCATATAACAGAAACCATATTATGAAAAACATTCTTCTGTGTTCTGACGGATCTGCTTTTGCAGAGAGCATTTATCGCTATGGTGCTTGGTTTGCTAGCCGGTTTCAGGCGCAGGCTAGGGTGCTATTTGTCACAGATATTCGCCAAAAGGTAGTCTCAACTGGCAACCTCAGCGGCAGCATTGGTCTAGGCGCCTCTGAGCAGCTGATGAATGAGCTGGTAAACCTGGAGCATGAAAAGGCCAAGCTGAATAATAAGCGGGCAAGGCTAATTTTAAACAACGCGGAAGCAGTGTTGAAGGCGGAAGGCATCAGTGAAATTGAGCTGAGTAATCCGACAGGCTTTTTGGTGGATTGCTTTCATGACTTTGAGGCGGAAGCCGACATGGTAGTGCTGGGCAGGCGGGGGGAGGCAGCGGCATTTGCGTCGGATCACCTCGGGGCGAATATTGACCGGATTGTGCGTAGCAGCAGTAAGCCTTGCTTGGTGACGCCGCAGACCTTTACGCCGATTGAGCGCATTTTACTGGCCTATGACGGCAGCCCGACAGGCAAACGAATCTTAGACTTTTTGGTCGCAAATGGGCAGGGCTTTGAGGGCATTGAGGTTCATCTGCTGACGGTGGCAAAGTCCGAGACGGATAGTGAACGCACTCAAACGCTGGCTAAGGCAGAAGAAACGCTACAGCAGGCTGGGTTTAAGACAACCACAAGTATCCGTACGGGCGAGCCGGAGAAAGTCATTGCGCAGTACACAGAAGAAAACCAGATCAACCTGTTGATGATGGGGGCCTATGGGCATCGCCGGATTCGGCATTTGGTGATTGGCAGTACTACGCTTCAGCTACTGAGGAACAGCAAGATTGCGGTACTGCTGTTCCGTTAAGGCTGTTCCGATAAGGCTCTGTAATGCCTTCTCTATAGCGCCTTTGCAGAGTCGGGAGCTAACAGATACCAGATCTCGACAGCCTCAGCCGCAGAAACAGTACTGCGCATACTTTTGGGTCGGTTTCCCATATAGACTTCAAAGGGACTGTTTTGCTCAATGGTTTGTCCCCCTTTAGTTAGGGTCGCATCGTAGGTACCCGTCACTTTAAACAAATCTGTGACGTATGCACCGTGAGCAGCGGCTTGCTTCTTGAGATCTGGATCTGACAGCTTTTCTCTGTTTTCAATGTAGACTTTGCCGACCTGAAAGTCAGGAATACCGTTTGTTTGTGTAGACATCTGCAGTCCTTCTGCCACAGCAGTTTGCATATCAACTTGCTGTTGAACAATTGCGTGCAGCACAGCGCTATTGGGTGGTGTCTGGGCTATTAGCCCACAGCTTGTTGTCAGTAGCGTCAAGAGCAACGCAAAACACAATAGCCTGAGCTTTTTCATCGCAAACTCTGGAACTGCTTTGAGACTTTCTATCGGTGGCATCAGCGGTATCAGTGGCATCGGTGGCATCAGCGGCATCAGCGGTTTAGGAACGGCCATGATAAGGGCAACTCTGTTTATTTTGCACTGGTTTATTTTGCACTGGTTTATTTTGCACTGTCTGTTGTCGAACAGGGAATGCCCTTGAGTGCTATCGCGTTGGCTTTTGTCCAAGGGTCGTAATGTATAAAACGGCTTCCTCAGCAGGAATGCTCAGCAGTTCATTGACCTGGTCATCAAAGAAGCCAGCGATGCCGCTAACGCCGAGCTGGCGGCGGGTAGCGGCAAGGTTTAGCCGTTGGCCCAAATGGCCTGCATCCATGTGTAAGTAGCGATAGGCGCGATCGCCGTATCGAGCCACAGCCGCTTCCAAATTTGCCGTATGGAAAATCACTGCGCCTGCATCCCGGCCCAAATCCTGGCCCAAGCAAAGGAAGTGCAAGTCCTTATGAAACTGATTAAAGCGAATCTGCCGCAGTTCCTCTGCCTGCGGCGCATAGTAGTAGCAGCCAGACTCTAAAGACTCCACGTGAGAAATCGCCACAAACGTCTCAATTAAACTCAGATCAAAGTAGTCCGGCTTTTGGTCAAAGCCTTGTAGTAGGTAGTGTTCTGGGTGATAGGTAAAGTCGAGCAAAGCGAACAAATCAGCTCGGGTCAATGGCGTTTTGGCATAGCGCCGGGTAGAGCGCCGGGTAAGGAGCGTATTTTCTAAGTCTGCTAGACCATCGCCCCAAGGAATGGGAATTGTTTTGGTAGAGAGGGTAATGCCGAAAGGAAAGTTGTATTTGTCGGCGAGGGTCTTTTCGGGTGCGCTCGCATCACTCACCCCATCCTCACCCATTTCCACCAGCGCCGAATCCAGCGCCGACGCCGCCGAGGCAGGCCCCACCGGCAGTACTGGCTCATCTACATTCTTTTGCTGCTGGCGACTAAAGCCCGACGCCTCAGTAATCATCGTATTTTCATGCAGGTAATGCAGCAGCTCACCATCGGGAATAGGGGCAATATCTGTATGAATTGGACTCGGCAAAGCGCAGCGAGCAGCGGGTAAATTTTGGTCTACCTGGAAAAGATCGGCTAGGGCAAGTAGTGCGATCGCACTCTCCTCCTCCCCATCCAAATACAAAAGCTGATTGACCAGATCATCGGCAAACCCTCCAATCAAATGAGGCCGATAGTCACACAGCGTCCCCGCCACCTCCAAATTTCCTAGCAGATGCCCAGAATCCAAAAACACCCGGCGATAGGCCCGGTCTTGATAGCGCCAAGCCGACCGCTGAAACACCGCACTTACCACCAGCGCCAGCTGCGTCGTCTCTAGGGCCGGATGCCAAAAACACGCCGCCTGCAGCCCCTGCCAAGGATGATCATCCCAATAGCGCAACAGCGAATGCGTCCGCACCTGATAGTTATAAAGCCCCGCCGGCAACAGCGACGTCCCTCTGGAGACCAAATAAATCTCCGCCGGATATAGCCCCCCCGCCGACGGCGCAGAGCGCAAATACATCGGCGTCCCCGAAAACGTCATCACCTTCGCCGTCAGCCCATAGCTATCTATCAATAAGCGAGAGAGCCGCTGCCACCAGCGCCACTCATCATCTATCCGCGCCGACGCTTTCTCCAAATACGGCTTTAGATCAACCGTCTGCCCCAGCTTGTAATCCTTATACGGCAACGGCTGCAAAGACCAATCCAACCCACCACCAGGCCCCCGACGCTTACTCGCCAAAGTCTCCGGGTCATACTTCGTCCGCTGATGATAATGCTGCGCAATCGAAATATCTGCCATAGGCAACCAAAAGCAATGTGTATCCGTATGAGCGAGGAGCTAAATCCCTGACAGAATCGTCGCCTGAAGTAAATCCCCTCTGGAGGGGTGGCGCGTAGCGACGGGGTGAGTCAGCAACGTCTGCCACACCACAGTCTCCAAAAAACAAACTTACACGCCCTAATCATAACGGCAACCGCCCATCAACCGTACCGATAAACCAGACAAAGAATCTGCTAACCTGTCCCTTCAGGTAGAATGAATTGCAAACTGCGAACGTCAGCTAGAGTCCAGCCAGAGTAAGGGGTCGCCCATGCAGGAGAATCAAAAAAATTGGCGATTGGCAATCCTCAAGCAGCTAGCCACCACCAGCGGCATCCTCACCAGCTGGCTAACCCTTGCCCTCCTTGCCAGCACCCCCGCCAGCTCTCAAGTCGGACGCTTCACTGAGACCCCAGGCCAGTTGCAGCCAACCCCTCAAATCATCATTACCCAGGCGACTCCACAAACATCGCCAGAAACAATCGATCAGCCCACCGAAGCCCCCATCCCCGCCCAACCCCAAGACGTTGAAAGAGCCCTCGATCAGGCCAACAACCTCATTACCCTGATGCTCGGCCTCATCGTCCTCATCTTGGGCGGCGGCATCGTCATGCTGTGGTTTCTGCGTCGCTCCGTCGTCAGCCAGGTCGCTACCGCCGTGCGCACCCAGCTCAACGAAATGACCGAGCTAGAAAACAAAGTCCACAACGCCACCCGCAACCTCAACCGCGTCCTCGCCGACGCCGACGATCTCTCCGGCGAACTCCAAGGCCGCTCCAGCAACTTCCAAAGAGAAATCGCCGAACAGCGCCAAGTCCTCCACACCCTCATCGAAGATCTCAGCGAATTCAAAATCCAAACCGCCAAAAACTGGGAAAAACAGCTCGAAGACATTAACGGCAAACTCGAAGCCACCGCTACAGACTTTACAGAAGTTGCCATCTCACTACGTAACCAGGCCAAAGCCCGCCTAGAAGGATTACAAGCCGACACCGAAGTCGAAGGCCAACGCATTCTCCAGCGCTTCACCACCTCAGAATCCGAATTCTCCCGCCATGTCGGCGTCATCAAAGAAGAAACCCAGCGCCGCAAAACCGCCTTCTTTGACGAACTAGACCGCAAAGAATCCGTCCTCTCCGACCAGATGGGCAGCCTGCAAGCCCAAGCCGTCGCCGAACAAGACCGCGTCCTTGCCAGCCTGAGCAAAGCCAGCAACGACTTTGGCCCCAAGCTCTCCGAAGTCGAAGAAGCTGCTAAAGCAAAAATCGAACAGCAGCGAGACTTGGCCATTGAAAATCTGAAGAGTTCAGAAGACGCCGCCGCCCAAAACCTCGAAGAAATTCAAGCCAGCGCTCTCGGTCACAAAGACTTGGCCCTGCAAAATATTCAGCGCTCTACCGAAGACCTCCAGCAGCAGTTCAACAACATTCGCAACGAAGTAGAAGCTCGCAAAGCCGACATGATGCAGAGCTTCCGCCAGTCTGCCGACGGCTTCCTCACCCAGTTTGCCACCCTAAAAGCAGACGTAGAAGGCCGCAAAGGCACCATCCTCGGCGATATGGACCGGGTCGCAAACGACTTCAAAGCGCAAATTTCTGACCTGCAAGCAGGCGTCACCGACGAGCGCAGCCACACCATCATGCAGCTGCAGGCCACCGCCGAAGGCTTTCGCACACAGCTAGCCAATCTAGGCAGCGACCTTGGCACCCGAAAAACACAGCTATATACCGACCTCGACGAAAGCGCCCGAGACTTTTCCGCACAGCTGGCAAATCTGCAAACTGACCTCAACGAACAGCGCCAGCAAACCCTGACCATCGTCGAAGAACTGCAGGGAGAATTTAGCCGCGAGATCGGCGCACTGCAGGCTGGTATCGGTGGCGAAAGAGAGCAGCTGATGCGATCGCTCACCGAAATAGAAAAGAACTTTACCGGCGAACTCTCCGGCGTGCGCAACACCGTCATGGGTCGCCGTGACGTCATCATCGAAAAGCTCAACAGCTTTGACGCTCGCCTAGGCGAACAAATTGGAGAGCTTGCCCAAGCCGCCTCTGAACGTCAGCAGTCTGCGCAGGAACGCCTCGGCCAAATAGAAGAAAAGTTTGCAAAGACATTGGATGCTTTGCAGAGTGATTTGAATCGAAAGCGGGAAAGTGCGATCGCAGACGTCATCCAAACCAAAGAAACCGTAGAAACCAAGCTCAACGCCCTCACCGAAGAAGCCAACAGCGAAAAGCAACAGATCATGAAAGAGCTGGGCCGCGTCACCCCAGAGTACGTCGCCAGCTCCTTTGTAAACACCGCCCAAACCCAGCT
This sequence comes from Cyanobacteria bacterium J06627_28, assembly GCA_038521595.1. Taxonomy (GTDB): domain Bacteria; phylum Cyanobacteriota; class Cyanobacteriia; order Phormidesmidales; family Phormidesmidaceae; genus Phormidesmis. The sequence continues at coordinate 7,360 of JBCBKQ010000151.1, forward strand.
AGACGAACTCACCGAACAAGTCGCCCGTCTCAAAGACAACCGCCCCGAACTGTTTCTCACCGCAGATGAATTCATCACTGAAGGCAACCAGCAGCTAGAAAATAAACAGTACGACGCAGCGCTCAAAGCCTACGACCAGGCCTTAGAAGTACAGCCTTCAAATGCTGAGCTGTGGTTTAGCCGGAGCAAAGCCCTGACTGAGCTAGGCAAAAAAGCCGAGGCGCTGACCTCTCTCAACAAAGTCCTCAGCCTATCGCCTGACAATACAGAAGCGTGGTACGAAGCGGGCCTTTTGCTTAGAGAACAGCGTCAGTATCAGGAAGCACTGACCGCTTTTGATAAAGTCATTGAGCAAGCGCCTACCGACGCCAAAGCATGGCTAAATCGGGGTATGGTGCTGAGCCGATTACGTCAGAGAGAAGATGCGATCGCCGCCTTTGATCGCGCCCTCGACATCAACCCCAAGTACCACGAAGCCTGGGTCAATCGCGGCGTCGCCTTCGGCATTTTGCAGGCCCACGACAAAGCCTTTGAATCCTTTGATCAGGCCGTTATTATTCAAGCCAACGACGCCGTCGCTTGGATGAATCGTGGCCTAGCGCTTACAGAGCTAGAGCGCTACGAAGAAGCTGTGGAATCCTTTGAAAAAGCGACCCGATTCAAACCAGGATTGGCAAAGGCTTGGGATAACCGGGGATATGTGTTGATGCAGTTGGGACGCGATCGCGATGCCCTCAAAAGCTTTGACAAAGCCATCGCCGCCAACGCCAACTATGCCAAGTCCTACTACAACCGTGCCCTCTGCTACGCCCTCCAGCGCGAAAACGACCGCGCCCTCGAAAACCTACAGCAGGCCGTCCGCCTAGAGCCCAGCTATAAGCAAGATGCCCTCGCCGACGAAATCTTCGAAGACATCTGGAGCGACGACTGGTTCAAAGAACTCGTCGGGCAATAAGAAGCTTTTTCCTGTCTTCTAAAATTCAAACAGGCACCAAGAAATCGCTCCTCAAACCATACAAAATAAATACGCCCCTAACCGCTAGCTATACCAGCAGGCACGTCCTGACCTTACATAAAGCGACTAGAGCAATAGCCCTAATCTCAATAAGAAAATTGGGTACGTTGAGTTTGTATCTGTGTGTACATACGCTTTTGGCTAGCAATCAATGAGCAAGCGGAACGAACTTCCTGTACTCTTAACCAGCCTCGTCTTAACGGGCGCATTTATGGGTACCGGCGCTTGGTGGATAGGAAATAAATTCTCAGGAAATCCTACGGCCATCACCCGTAACATCACAGCCGATGGCATTACCAAACTAACCCTGCTGGGCGATACCTTCAGCGGCTACAGCACCTTTCGCAACGAAGACTTCAACGCCACGCTAAAAGAAGCCGGCATTGAAATTGACTATGCCGACGAATTTGATCAGGCCCTTAGAGCAGAGCAGCTCGGCAAAGGCAACGCCGACCTGATTTTGACCACCCTCGATCAGTACTTGCAGCAACAGCCCCACGGCAAAATTGTGGGCCTACTTGACCGCACAGTAGGTGCAGACGCTGTGGTGCTCAATAGCAAGCAATACCCAGAGCTAAACTCCCTTTTAGATTTAGACAAGGTGAGAGCGCACGCAGGCGAACAGCTCAGCATTACCTATGCCGCTGACACGCCTAGCGAATATTTGGCGCTTGTGCTGGATACGAAATTTGACACCTTTAACCTATCCGATTTTGAGCTGAAGCCCGTCGCGGAGGCTTCTGAGGCATGGGCGCTGATGCAAGATCCCAATGAGAATATTGCGATCGCAGTCCTCTGGGAACCCTACGTCGCCCAAGCCCGCCAGCAGGGCTACACCGTCGTTCTCTCCAGCGAAGACGCCCCTAACGCCATCGTCGATGTCATCGTTGCCTCTGATCGACTCATAGACGCCAACCCAGATATCATCACCCAGCTGCTCGAAAGCTACTACCGCCGCATCGACGCCAACGCCCGCGACGCCACCCAACTGCAAACACAAGTCGCCGAAGACGGCAATCTATCCGTTGGTGATGCCGCCGCAATTATCAACGGTATCGATTTCTTTACTGCCACCGAAACCAAAAGCTGGTTCCAAGACGGCACCCTTGATCGCCGTATCAAAGCGACTGCCGCCGTACTCACCCTTTCCAACCGTTTAAGCGCTGTACCGTCTGACGAAAGCAACTTATACACCAATCAATTTGTCAACACCGCCGCCGAAAACACACAGGCGCTTATCGAGCTCGTCCGTGCCGACAATCCTGAACTCGCTGAAAAACTAGAAGGCAAAAACAACGCCGTCAGCACGACGCAAGTGCTTTCTGCTGAAACCATCCAGCAGGCTCCAGATATCGGCAACTTACAGGTACGTGGTCAAGTTAGCTTTGGTACTGGTTCGGCTGAACTCACTGCAGAAGGGAGAGAAACGCTTAGCCAACTCGCCCAGGAAATCAACGAATTCAGCGAACAAACCGTCGCCGTGCGAGTGATTGGTCACACCTCTCGTACGGGCAGCGCTAGCATTAATCAAACCCTCAGCCAGCAGCGCGCTGACGTCGTTGTCAGTACGCTAAAAGGACTCGGCGTTGCACACAACATTCTGCCCGAAGGCAAAGGCTTTAGCGAACCACTGGCAAACATAAATCCAACAGACGTCAAAAATCAAAGAACAGAAATTCGCTTGGTAAGAGTCAATTGATCTCTTCTCTTAAAAAGCCCTCGCCATAGCGTTTGCCACCTAACCTACAGATTCTCTCGCGTCGTCGTACGGCGCTAGCGATGAAAGCCCGCGTCATCGTGACACCTTGTCAGACTTGAGCGTGATCGCAAAGTGTGTATCCCAAAAGCTGATGGGGAAAGTATCTGGAAAAGTGGATTTTATGTCACGAAGCACAGGGGTCGAGCCCAAATCATTATGGATGACGTCTGCCATGTAGCTAATTGAGTCCCAGTTTGTCTCATCTTCTATCTCCATGGCATGTTCAGTCTCGGAAATATCAGGGTAAAGCACAAAAACCCTTAGTTCTCCAGGGGAGACATGGCGCCATCTGAATGGCAATGGCACATCTAAGCCAAATGCGTTTCCCTTACATAGTTCACCCGTTCCATCCTGGTTAAAAGTAAAGTGCGACTGCATCACGTTTTCAAACGTTCCGCTAGTGGTTTTCCAATGACCAATAGGGGGCCCGATGACTGCCCACAGATAGGGATGTGTATCTTCAGTCATTGTCTTCAACCATTGAAGGTATACAACACTCTCTACAAAACCAACCTGCGGTGTTCCTGTCTCTAATCACTTTCAGAATCATCTTTCCAGGGGGTTGTAGACTCAGCGGCCAGTGGAAGCGATTCTTGTTGTCTGCTGTATTTTTTTAGTTTCTTCTTCTTTCGAGTACCCGCAGCCTCCGGCACTAAAGACAGCTGCCTCACAGGCGCTACTGCTGTCTTTGGCTGCTCGTGCCTGCGCCGCGATACGCCTTCCTCACTGGTTTGCTCCGCAATCACTTCATAAAGCAGAGCAACCTTGCCATCACTGCCCTTACGCAGCACCCGGCCTAACCGCTGAATGTACTCCCTCGTAGAGCCACTGCCGGATAGCAATACGGCAACTCGCGCATCCGGCACATCTACTCCTTCGTTCAGCACGTGGGAAACAACAATAACGCTGTAGTCACCGCCGCGAAACTTTTGCAAAATGGCGTGGCGCTCTTTTACAGGCGTTTGGTGGGTAATGGCTGGAATCAAAAAGTCTTGAGAGATCTTGTAAACTGTTGCATTGTCATTGGTAAAAATGATGGTGCGCTCAGGGTAATGCTGCGACAAGATTTTCTCTAACAATGTCAGCTTACCAGCCGTCCCCAAAGCAATATTCTTCGCCTCGCGGTGGGCCAGCATCGCCCTCCGGCCCGCCGAAGATTTGGCACTGGCCTGCACAAACCGCTGCCAACCTTCCGCGCTGCTCAGCCAAATATTCGACGCTTTCAAAAACGCATTTCGCTGTGCTTGCAGCTCACTGTAGCGATCGCGCTCCGCTGCACTCAGCTGCACCTTCAGCTGCACCACCTGGTACGGTGCCAACGCCTTCCCCGACAGCTCTTCTGCCGTTCTCCTGTAAACAACTGGCCCCAACAGCTCAGCCAGATCCTCATGCCGCCCGTCAGAGCGATCCGGCGTCGCCGTCAGGCCCAACCGATAGGGCGAAATAGAATACTCGGCGATTGTGCGGTGAAAATCACTTGGCAGGTGATGGCATTCATCGCAAATGAGCAGGGCGTATTGATGGCCGAGGTCTTCTGCATAGATAGAGGCGCTGTCGTAGGTAGCGACAAGGATAGGGGTGCGATCGCGCGACCCGCCCCCTAGCAAACCCACCTCTACCCCCGGAAACGCCACCTCCAAATCCGCATACCACTGATGCATCAGATCCAGCGTCGGCACCGTGATCAGCGTCCGCCGAGGCGTCGCGGCCATCACCATTTGAGCCAAATACGTTTTTCCCGCCGCTGTCGGCAAGACAACCACCCCGCGCCGATCCTGCGCCTTCCAAGCGTCCAAAGCTTCTTGCTGATGGGGGTAGGGCGATCGCGTCAAATTTGCCCGAAAGTCCAACGGCTCAAACGCCTGCACTTTATCTTCAAAACGCACACCTTCCGCCCGCAGCGCTTCCACCAGCGCCCGATACCGATCCGCAGGCACCCGAAACCGCTCAATCCGGTCGTCCCACACTGCATAATCAATCCAAGCCTTGCCCCGTGGCGGCGGATGCAATACTAGCGTGCCTCGATCAAACTTTAGCGTCGGCACTCTCGCCATGAGATCACTTGTAGCCTTCCGAACTTAGCTTTAGACACTCCGATCAGCTGAACCGTTGATTCTATAAGCGCTAAGTGCATAGCACTCACAAATGTAGCGGTAAAAACCGCAACACATCTAGCATAGCGCCCAAGCTTACAGAGAAAACAGGCCCGCCGAAAGGACATCTCGGCCCTGCATTTTACGCTTTCAGGATGTTGGCAATTTTAGGATGATTTCTCACCCCGTCAAAGTTCAAATCATTACGTGCCATCAGGCTATAAATACTGGGATTGAGCTGAATAGCCTGACGCAAATGGATAGCCGCCGCCTCAGGGTTATTCAACAGTGCGTAGCTAGACGCTATGCCATACCATGCGTTTGGATTGGGTACCCGATGCTTCAGCGAGGCCCAAAAGCTCTCCAAAGCGTCGTCATGCTTGAACAATCGGTTTAGCAGCGTTCCCCTATAGTTCCAAGCATAGTGGCAGCTAGGCTTTAGCTCAGTTACACGCTCTAGGCTTTCAATCGCAGGCTGAATCTGCTCTAGGGCTGCCTGCGCCAGCGAACGATTGTACCAAGCGTGATACTTATCATCTGTAATAGCCACCGCTCGATCAAAGCTTTCCAGAGCCTTCCTGTACTGCTCTAGCTTTAGCAAAGCCCGGCCACGGTTGTACCAAATTTTGTCATTGTCTGGGGCACAGGCAATTGCCCGATCAAAGCTATCTACTGCAGAGGGATACAACCGTAGCTCAGCCTTGGCGACACCCTGTCCATGCCATGCTCTAGCCTCCGTCGGCTCTAGCCGTAGTACCTCGCGAAAGTTTTGCAGCGCCAGCTCGTACTCACGCATTTGAATATAGGCTTGGGCGCGATACAGCCAGGCTTTTACATTGTCAGCGTCTTGCTCAATCGCCCGGTCAAACTTATTGAGCGCACCTGAATAATTTCCTCGGCTCAGCAGCGCAAACCCCTGTTTCGTCAGCACCTTTGTATCTTGAGCGGTATCTAGCAAAGCAGACTCGGAGGCAAAGCCTTCCGTGTTAGTAAAAGAAAGAACCACAGTTTATTAGGGTAGCGACCATTTCAGCTAGTGCTACACACGCGCTGAATATGTTGAGTATTCCCAAAAACGGCGTTAGAAAAGTCCTGAGGTGCTCTCCGCTCAGAAAGAAACACGCCTTATCCAAGAGGAAACAGACAAAGCCCAAAACAACCCGTCACAATCAAAGTTGCTCGCAAACGCTGCTGAGAAAAGCTATCTGCTAGTTCACTGTCCTTAGGGGCGCCTTCCGTACTTACACGAAAAATCACATCCAATACCGCTGTAAATACGATGATAATTATCCGAGAAAACACTCCTCTTGTCAGAGAGTCCCGGACAGAGGTAATTCCACTGGAAGCTGTGAACAATAAGTTACATTTGACCTGTTACTGTTATGTTCAACGCTTCCAGTGGAATTACCTCTGTCCGGGACTCTCTGACAAGAGGAGTGTTTTCTCGGATAATTATCATCGTATTTACAGCGGTATTGGATGTGATTTTTCGTGTAAGTACGGAAGGCGCCCCTAAG
>JBCBKQ010000152.1:0-13734 GCA_038521595.1 Cyanobacteria bacterium J06627_28
AAAACGCTTGCTTGGCAGGTCTTAAATTCGCTAAAAGCCAGTTCTTAAAAGCCAGTTCTAAAGGCTAGTTGTAAAAGCCAATGTTAAAAGCAAGTCTAGAAGGGCATTTGACTAACTAAAATACAGGGCTGCGAGCCACTAACAAAAAGATTATTTAGCTCACGAACAGCCATTAGGGGCACCTTTGTCTACATTAATTCAGTCAAAAATGAACAACAGTCTCGGTGGGTAACTATTCAAACAGGCACACTTGATTATTCATGTGAGAATGCTTTGATGAGGTGAGCTTTGCCTAAACGCAAAAATGACAGGTGCTCGATGGCCAAGAAACAGGTAAAAAAAGCCAGATAGCAAGCGTCAGTTTATTGCCAAGGCATTCGCTGACAAAGAGGAGCCGATAAAAGGGCTAATACAATAGCTGACACAATAAAGGGACAGTCTGGAGCGGACTCTTTCAAAGGAGGGTGCTTTGAAGATGCCATAGTCTAGCACAGCTCACCGAGAATATATGGAAGCATCAAGCGCTTTTTATAATTTCTACCGTTATTGCTGGCCTTGTATGGCTATGGCGCTATTGCCCATTTCACCGCCGTCTGGGCGTGGATTTTGGTGGTGTCAAATAGAGGAACCGCGCTGTCTTCTGGCTTTACGAGGAGGCTGATTTCTGTGCAGCCTAGAATGACGGCTTCTGCGCCTGCGTCTATGAGGCTGGCAATGATGTGTCGGAAGCGATCGCACGACGCCTGACGGATCTCTCCCTGGCACAGTTCGTCATAAATCACATCGTGGATCAGGCTGCGGTCTTCATCATTGGGCACCTGTACGGCGAGACCATGCTGATAGATAAGGCGATCTTTGTAAAAAGACTCTTCCATGGTAAACCGGGTGCCGAGTAGGCCTACGCGCCTTACGCCTGCTTGCTTGATAGTGTCAGCAGTGGCATCGGCGATGTGGATGAGGGGGATGGTAGTAGAGAGTGCGATCGCATCGGCCACCTTATGCATGGTATTGGTCGCTAGCAGCACACCGTCTGCTCCGGCCCCCTGCAAGTCAGCAGCGGCAGTGGCCAGTATTTTGCCAATTTGAGTCCAGTCGCCTCTGTGTTTGAGCGCCACTAGCTCTTCGAAATCAACGGAATACATCAAAATCTTGGCAGAGTGGAGTCCGCCGAGTTCGGCTCGCACCATCTGATTGAGTAGCCGGTAGTACTCAATGGTCGACTCCCAGCTCATGCCGCCTAGCAGGCCAATCGTTTTCATTCGCGCTTCCTAGTGAGTTCATCCCCGGAGGTCTGATACCAAATCACATTGCCGACGACCGCAAGCACGAAGGCAACGCCGCCACCAATGATGCCGAGCTGCGGATTGTAGCCGCCTCTGCCGAGAGTCTCCATCCAGACCCCTGTGGTAGGCGATGGCCGAAAGGTATCCATGGCAATGGGAATGAGGTAGATCAAAGATGCGCCAACAATCAGCCAGCAGGCGGCCGATGCGAGTAAAAAGACGGTTTTGGCGGTGGATTGACCTTGATTGGGGGCAGGCATTGATTGATTTTAGGGGGAAACAGAAGAGGGTCCTAGACATACCATAGTCTTCCTTTGGCCCTGATTGGAAGGAAAAAATCAGTCCGTTTTGCCTTTTGCTGTGAGATTATGCCGTCTCACAATCCCAGCGTGGAGATGCCGCTAGCGTCTAAGAGCAGATCGACGCCGCTATCACAGTCGACGACTGAGAGTATGGCAAGGTCAGTAGTGAGCGATTCGCTTGTGAGCTGCCAAGTTTTGTTTGTGGTTTCGTTGGCTTTGCCCGGTTGGATAGTTAGAACGGTAAGGCTGAGGCTATTGCCGTCACTGGCACCTCCACTGGCACCGTCACTAGCACCTTCAAAGGCCTGATTGAAAAGTGCCCCCTCAGCGCCTCCCTGCAGTTCGCCCGTGATGGTGCTGTCATCAGCAATGGTCAGCCGCGCAAACTGATCGCCCGTCGAACCCGATTGATCGTCTACCTTGGCATAGCAGTATTTGCCTGGAGGAATCGCTGAGGCAGTTGTCGCGGGCGCTGTCGAACTGTCTAAAGGCGTGGGCACGGCATCTACAGGGTCTGTTGATGTTTGCTCTGTTTGTGCTGTTTTTTGGGCTGTGCAGCCTATGAGGGCAATGGCAAGTAGGAGTAAAAACCACTGGGACGTGAGGGATTTCATCGGCCTAAGCGAGGAGAAAGAATGGGGCTATAGCTGTAGTGTAAAGCTCCCTGGACTGTGAAAGTCGGGCGCTGGGGCAGGATGTGCGATCGCCCAAAACGTTTCCATCCCTGACTTTAGTACCACCACGGCACTCACCCCCAAATAGATAGGCTGCTTAGCTCTCACGATGTTTTCCAGTGGCACACTGACTTCTAGCTGCAAACCTTGAAATCCTTGCCATACCTCGAGCGGCATAGTCTTATACGTCGCTTCTTCCTTGAGGCCTTGCCGGTAGCCTGTCAGCGAAAACACATTCCAGTCACCGCTAGGAGACAAATTAAATTCCCAGTAGGGTGCTTGTTCGGGTGCCTCTTCTGCCGAGAGGAAAAACTCAAAGCAGGTCTTTTCCCATAGCTTGTCTTGTCGGCTACCGCCTTTGCCGATGGGAGGAATGGCCACCTGAGGCAGTGCGCCCGCTAAACGATATTGAATCGACAGGACGTTTTTTTTGCGAGAAATGCGGCCCTTTACAGATAGCTCAGCCGTTTGAGGGGTTGCGTCAAACGGGACAAGCTCAAATTCGGTCGCGGCCATTATGTTGGCTCCTCCGCTATCTTCAATGCTTCGATGATGGCTTTTAATGCATCAGCCTGTGCTTCTATGCTTTCTGTCAGCTTGAACTGTACGAGCGATCGCCTCAGATTGTGGTCTGGATCGTTGACCTTGAAGTACACATTGCCTGCCAAATAGTCAGTAAAAAATCGCAAACCCAGCTCAAAGGCAATCAGACGAATCGCGTCGTACAAATAGCGATAATCCTGCTCAGTCAAAAAGTCTTTGGCCAGAGACAGATACCCTTCTAACATGGCTTTTGCTCTCTCGGTGTCGAAGGTGACGGCCTGCCAGTCGTGGGTTTCTTCTCCAAGGGGATTGCAGCCAGAGCGCAGACAATCGCCAATATCGTAGTGCACCAGTCCCGGCTTTAGCGTATCGAGATCAATCAGGCTAACCGCTTTGCCATCTGTCCCCAACATGATGTTGTTGACTTTGGGGTCACCGTGGATTGGCCGCAGTGGCAAGTGACCCGCTTCCTTTGCCACCTCCAGAACATGTGCCCACTCTCTTCTCTGCGCAACGAAGGCTAAGCAGTAATTCACTTGCGCTGTTTGCTCGGCGGTCAAGTTAGCCGTCAGCGAAATTCCTTGGCCTTCCCGCTCTGCTAATACCTGGGCATACCTAGCTAGGTACGTAGGCGTAATGTGAAAGCCTTCTAGGGTATCAGCGAGCTTTTCGGTCGGTAGCGTGCTGATGAGTCGATGAAACATGGCAAGCCCAGTGCCAACTTCGCGGGCGTGCTCTAGGCTTTCGATGGTTTCAAATACTTGGGAGTTCTCGATAAAGCTAATGGCTCGCCAGTATTCGCCGGTTTCATCGCGCCAAAAGTTTTGCCCTTGAGCTGTTGGTAGGATGCGGGGCGTTTCCCATCGGCGCTCTGTTTCCCATCGGCGCTCTGTTTCCCATTGGCGCTCTGTTTCCCATTGGCGCTCTGTTTCCCATTGGCGCTCTAAGGTATGACCACTCGCCTTGAGGTGCTCGCATAGGACTGACATATTTTGAATGACCAGCTCTGGTCTTCGAAAGACCTGCTGATTGATTCGCTGCAAGACAAACCGCCCTGGACTGGTGGTGGGCGACAGTGTGACTAAATAGGTGCTGTTGATGTTGCCGTTGCCCAGGGGGTCGACAGCGACGACTTTTGAGCCGTTTGCAAACTGCGAGGCGATTTTTTTGAGGCTTGTGCTTTGTTTTGTTTGCTCCACGCAGCGGCTCCGGGACAAAGGCTTAAGGACAAAAGCTACAGCGAACTAGAGTTCAAACTTTCTGCTTCTTCAGGCGTCTGAGGAATATGAATACCACATTCCTGTTTCAAACCATTAAACCGGGTGGCACGGCCATCGCTGTCTTCTGACACGAGCGGTCTGCTGGAATGCCAGTCGCCTACGCTAACGTAGCCTTCTCTAAAGAAGGGGTGGTAGGGCAGATCGTGCTTTTTTAAGTAGGTGTAGATGTCCCTTGAGCCCCAGTGCAGGATGGGCATGAGCTTGTAGAGGTTGGCCTGCATGTCTATGCGGTTGAGGGTTTTGCGGTGGTCGGTTTGCTGCGATCGCAATCCCGTCAGCCAAGCCGTCGTGCCCAATTCTTTGAGCGCCCGCTGCATGGGCTCTACTTTGCGAATCTGGTCGTAGCGGTTAAAGGCCTCTACCGTGCCCTCGTCCCAGAGCTTGCCGTGAAGGGCTTCCATGCGCGCAGGCGTCATCGGCGACTGATATACCTTTAGATTTAGGTTAAGTCGCTTTGTGAGCTTGTCAGCGAAGCGATAGGTCTCGGCAGGTAGATAGCCAGTGTCGATCCAGATAACGGGCACATCAGGAATGATGCTTGTGACCAGTCCCAGCATTACCGCAGACTGAATGCCAAAGCTCGTGCTCATGACTAACCCATCGCCAAAAGTTTGAGCGCCCCACTCAATGAGTTCTTCGGCCTCGGCCTGATCAAATCGCTGGTTGAGCGCTTCGAGATCTAGCTGGGCTTCTGGCTGGGTTTCTGGCTGAGCTTCTGGCTGAGCTTCTGGGGCAAGTGAGGGCTTTGTTGGGTGAGGGGTAGAAGAGTTTGCTGCAGTGCCTTTATTTTTAAGACTGGGTAACACGCCGGTCATATAGAAAAGTCCTATGGCCATTCAACTGAGGAATTCACCGCTGATCGGAACAAACTCCAACCTATAGTTTCCCACGTTGGGCTAAGTGTGTGAAGCTTTCTACATAGCTTCTGTCGAATTAGTTAGGACATGAGTGATCGCTGAAAGCGTTTAGTACCAACAGCTAGCTCGACTAACAAAGTAAGAATGCATCCTTACTTTGTTATACCTGACGCCCCTAATCCAAATCGACTTTTTTACGGAGGGACTTGATGTGCGATCGCTTCGCTTTGCTCTCCAGCCGTCTTCGTTTAGCGCCTTTTGTCGGCTTCGTAGGTCTGCGCTTTTTCGGTAGCACGCCAGCAGCTTTGATCATTTCCTTCAGGCGGCTGAGGGCTTCTTCGCGGTTGCGCTCTTGGCTGCGATGCTGCTGTGACTTGAGCACAATGATGCCGTCTTTGGTAAGGCGTTTGTCGCGCAGGGCGAGCAGACGACGCTTGTAAAAGCTAGGTAGCGAAGAGGCATTGATGTCGAAGCGCAGGTGGACGGCGGTGGCGACTTTGTTGACGTTTTGCCCACCGGCACCCTGGGAGCGAATGGCGCTCATGTCTATTTCGCTATCTGGAATAGAGACGGCATTTGAAATTCTCAGCATAAGATTTGTGGGTATTCGCCATGGCTGCTCACATCTACCAAGATATCTTCTCAGCCAAGGCCATCGTTGATTCAAAATTGAGCAGCCTCCCTATACTTAAGCTAACTCTTAAGCTAACTCGGGCTCCATTTCACAGCGACTGCCTTATCTCTATTGCCTACGATCTCGACTGCCTACAATCTCTGCTGCCTACAATCTGAGGATGAGCTTTCACCATGGCAAGGCACAATATTTTGCAGAAAGTAGCCATTTTTTTGCTAGAAACACTGGGCGATCAGCTGTGGGGATTTCGACCAAATTTGATGGCGCCCTTTGTAGTACAAAAAGGCGCGTTCCCGGCGGTCTTTTGGTTTCTAAAAAATATGCCGAAATATGAGCGTATTTTAGAAAGCTGGGGGCCGATTCGCACACATTTGTTAGCGACAGAAATTTCGACCCTAAACGGCTGTGCGTATTGCACCCATGGTCATGCCTATGCCTTTCAGCTGCACTATTTGAAAATAAGAGAAGCGTTATTTCCGCTGAGTGAGGCCAATATTTGGGCGCTGCATGAGCTGCCCGAGGCAAAGATTGTTCAACGCTTTGAGCAAACGCTTGAGCAGGTTGATCTGCCGCTAGAAAGCTTAGATTTACGCCGTATGGTCGAGCTACGCAAAAATCCAACCCTCGCTACGACCCAAAAGGACAAGGACATTTGTCAGCTAATTGAGATGTTTGGCACGTTGAATGCCTGTGGCATCTATGGCAATGTGCAAGCCGATCAGGCCCATGATCCAATTAATAAGGAAAGGATTTGGCGCGATCGCTACGCAAACCGCCGCGCCGCCCAACAGCAACAGCCCGCCATATCAGCTGAGCCCAGGCTCACTATCCTCAATCCCAAGGATTTTCAGCTGTAGCGTTTTGACTCCGCCAAGCTTAATCCGCTTTCATCGCCTCAAACTCTCGCCAGCATAGATAGAGCGCCCTCGGCACATGAAAGCACCCTTTCCACTTTCCCCCCTTGAGCGGCAACAAGACCTCGCCTCGACGATTCAAATAGCCAAACCACTCTCCATGCTCTTCGTCGGCAAAATGGCTCCAGGTATAGTCATGCAGCCGCTCATACCACTGCCAGCACGCCTCTCTTTTGGTCAGTCGATAGGCCATCGCCAAGGCGACCAGCGTCTCTAGATGGACCCACCAAAGCTTTTGATCCCATTCCAGCTGCTGGGGTGGATGCCCCTTAGCATCCATAAAGTAAAAGAGGCCGCCGTGTTCTTTATCCCAGGCAAAGTCTAGGATTCTCAGTACCGTGTCCGTGGCCTGTTCGATCAGGGCTGCATTGTTTTGACCTGTATTTTTTTGACCTGCATTGCTTTGACCTGCATTGTTTTGACCTGCATTGTTTTGACCTGCATTTTTCTGATGCTGTGCGATCGCCATCATGAACCACATCGCCTCAATGCCATGGCCCGGATTAATCAGTCGCCCTTCGTAGCAATCAATTAGTTCACCATTGGGTGTGACATGCTCGTACATCAGGCCACTGTCAGGATCTAAAAATTGGCCCATCACTTCCTGCTGTGTCTGTGCCAAGACCTGATCTAGCTGCCCAGTGGCGCTCTCCTCTAGTAGCGGTGCCATTTCCAATGACAAATTGGCCAAAATCATCGGCACAGCTAGGGATTTCATCGGCCGGGTACCCGGATACGCCTTGCTGTACTTGCCCTTGGGATTTTCTTGTCTGCGCAGTACGTTACCATAGGCCTGTAGGGCGATTTCTTTGGCTTGATGGCTTTCTTTAGGGTCCTGGCAGGCCAGTGAATATTGGCTAAAGGCCATGGCCGCAAAGCAGTCTGAAAAAATGTTGTAGGGCTGGGTCAGTGGCCTGCCGTCCTGAGTGAGTGAAAAGTACCAGTTGCCGTCGGCATCTCGTCCATGCTGGGCCAAAAAGTCTGCGCCCCCTTTTGCCATCGCCAACCAGTTTTTTTTCTGCGCTGGCCACCGCTTAACTTGGTTACAGAGCATTGAAAATGTCCAGACCTGGCGATTTTGCAGCCAGATAAATTTGTCTGTGTCGTAGACTTTTCCCTGTTGATTTAGGCAGGTGAAATAGCCACCGTGAGCGCTATCAATTGAATGCTGCTGCCAAAAGGGCAGCACTTTTTCAAATAGGGCGGATTGATACTGGGCGGCATAGCGGGATGCGGTAAAACGATCAGGAAGGGGCATGAGTTAACAGTCGGATAAATATTCGTTACGGTATATCGGCAGCGTTAGGCCTGTGCCAGAGATAGTGACAGATAGCTTTCAAAGCGTTGCTTAAGACACTACTAAAAGCTATCTCCTCATATCAAACATGCAACGCTTCCAAAAAACGCTTCCCCAAAAAACACTTCTGAGCCAGTGTCCTAGCTTCTGAGCCAGTGTCCTCACGCATCAGGACACTGACGATATCAGGGCTACGATCGGCAAAGAGCGCTTTTCATGAATGGCATTCTAGAGTACGTACGGTATATTCCCGGACGCCGCTACAAATTTATGTAGAAATGCTTAGCCAACGTGTTCTTATATCTAACAACGTTGCTTGTTCTTCCCTCTGGACAGGCCCCTATGCAATCTCCTAAAGACGCTTCTTATCTGGTAGGCAACGCAGCACCCGATTTTCCTGCCCCGTCTAGAAACGCGTCTGAGCCCTCACTGATTCGGGCGCTCAGCCAAATCTCTGACCAAGTATCGGGTCAATCTTTTGAGCGCTACACGGCTATCACCAGCGCTGCGGCCGCTGCCTCAGCCGGAATAGTTTTGCCGCTGATAGGGGAGGCTGCTGTTGCAGCCCCTGAAACCAATGATGCGCATATCTCTACAGCACAATTAGCCGCCGATAGGAGCTCTGCAAGTGTCTCTACAGCTGTGGCCCTAAGCCAAGGTGAAGGCATCAGTCCTCAAATTGCGGCGGCTGACCAGGTGGCCTTTAGTAAAGGGGTAACCACCCATGCAGCGGCTCCGCTACTGGCTCGGGGCTCGGATGGCCATTGGACGCTGGCGCACCAGGGCGCAAACGCCTATGCAACTCAGGCCGTTGTTAGCCAGATTGCCCAGCAGACGGCGCAGGTGCCCCTCAGCAGTACCGATTCGCGGCAGCTGGCCTATATTGACCGTCAGCTGCCTGAGGCGCAGCAGACCGTTTTAGCTATTCAGCAGCGGCTCGATGCGTTTGCAGCCAAGCATGGACAGGGTGATGTGAATGCTTACAAACAGGTATTGAGCGATCGCATCACTGAGATTGGCCAGCAAAAGGTGCGTTTGGCCTCTGATATTGCCGAGACGCAAAGCGCCATAGGGCAGCTGCGCGTGCGTTTGAGCGCGGTACAAGTAGATGTCAGCCTGCCCGAAAGGCTGCTTTCTCAAGACGCTGGCTACCAGTCTACTTGGGCACAGCTACAGCAGTCAGAGCAGCGACTGCTAGAAGAATTTAGTAGGGCCGATATTGATGCAACCGTACTGAACCAGATCTATGCGGTTTATCGTCAGCAGCAGCAGGTGCTGCAAAGGTCTGCCCATGCGTCGCTAAGTAACTATCTGATAGCGGCTGAAGGGCCCTCCCTGCTATCCCAAGCGCCCGCTGCGCTGGATGTGATGCAGGCCTTAGTCGTAGCAACCCATCAAGAGAAGGTGCAGCTGCTGCGTCAGGGCACCATCGTCAAAATAGAAGAGCGCCTGCAGACTCGTCAGACGCTGCTAGCGCAGAACATTACGGCCTATGAGCAGATTCAACAGGAGTTAGCGGCAGCGCAGGCCGTTGTCGCGCAGCTACAGTCTGAGCGATCGCAGATTACGCAGGGCGGTGGTGAAAGTGGTAGCACAGGCCGTAATGTCGCCAGTGAGCGCCTGACAAACTTTGCTGCGCCAGAGTCTGGGCAGCAGCCTTCTGGTGCGATCGCAACGGCACAAACCTTAGAGGCCAAGCTTCCCGAAGGAACCCTGGCTAAAACGCTGCTGGGCATCGTAGTGGCCGCCGGGGGCATTGCCGCGATTGCCTACAAGCGAAACCAGCGCAAAAAAGCTGCCATCCCTGTGCTGCCTGCTTTTAACGCACTACCCCAAGCGAACTATCCTGCGGGGCTGCTGCCCAGTAGTTCTCGCAAACCTGTCTCGAATGCTTTGGCACTGCCAGCGGTTTCTCCGGTTGCAGCTCAGGCTGGGTCTCTAGCTGCGACTATAAGGCCTTCAATTCCGGCTGAATTACTGGTCGCAACATCGCAGAACGCTAAACAGAGCACTAAGCAAAGCACTAAGCAAAGCGCTGATCGAGGTGGACTCTCTCAAGAGCTATTCAAAGAGCTTGTGACAGTTGCAGAGCAGGAAAATGCTGTCCATCAGAAGAACGGCGAGGACCTTTCTGAAAAAGCGCTCTCTGAAAAAGCGCTCTCTGAGAAAGCCCTGCCAGAGAGTCCCACGGAAATCCCCTCAGATGACGATTTGGCATTCTCCATCGAAATCTTGGCCCGTGAACTCGACGACTATCTGGGCAAGCCCTCAACAGAAAGTCAGTTTGCCAATGAGATTAACTTTCGCGATATCGAGCCTGTCCGTCTGTCCCTCAAAGAAATCGATACTTTTGCAGAGAAAGCAATTCATTGGGTTTTGCAAGACCTCACTGGCGGCCTGACGCTAGAAGCAGAGGTCAGTGAGGTGAGTGAAGTTGATCGCCTAACGGAAGAGCTATACGACATCAGAAGGGAGTTTGCGATGTCAGGCTTGCCTAGCTTGCAGCTGACGCAGGCAGACATGGCAGGCCCACGATTTGCCAGTGCCAAACGAGCAGACACCCAACGGGTAGAGCGAATACCGGCTGAGTTAAAGTCCGCATAGCGACCTTGAAAACAACAGTGCTGACGTTCCGCTAGCATAAACAGACACCTCACAGCGTGGCTATGGTTTCTGCGGCGGCTCATCCTTTTCAGCGATTGCTTTCATATGGTCGGCACTACCGGGGGCGGGCGTGGCTCGCTAGCTTGTGCTCGCTACTAAATAATGTGTTTGATTTGGCACCACCTGCGCTAATTGGGGTAGCCATCGACATTGTGGTGGATCAGCAGGATTCTATCTTGGCGCGGTGGGGAATTGTTGAACTGCGATCGCAGTTTATTGTCCTTTCTGTTCTGACGTTTCTCGTCTGGGTTTTAGAATCGGCTTTTCAGTATGCCTACGAGCTGCTCTGGCGAAATTTGGCCCAGTCCATTGAGCATGACCTGCGAATCGATGCCTATGGCCACGTTCAAGGGCTAGAGCTGGCCTACTTTGAAGAACGCAGCACCGGGCAGCTGATGGCCATGCTCAATGACGACATCAACCAGCTAGAGCGCTTTTTAGACGTTGGGGCCAATCGCATTTTGCAGATGAGTTCTACGGTGCTCATTATCGGCACGGTATTTTTTGTGCTGGCACCCAGTTTGGCCTGGATGGCAGTGGTGCCGATGCCGTTTATTATTGGGGGTGCGATCGCATTTCAAAAATTCCTCGCCCCTCGCTATGCCAATGTGCGCGACAAAGCAGGCCTCATTAATGCCAGGTTAATCAACAATCTCACCGGCATTGCCACTATCAAAAGCTTCACCGCTGAGCGCTACGAACTAGCGCAGCTCAGCCGAGAAAGCCAGGCATACCGACTGAGTAACCGCAGTGCCATTCGCTTGAGTGCGGCGTTTATTCCACTGATTCGCATCATCATTTTGATTGGGTTTACCGGCATTTTGTTTTACGGTGGCCTGGCAACCGCTGCCGGCAGTATTGAAGCGGGTACCTACACCGTACTGGTATTTCTCACTCAGAGGCTGCTCTGGCCGCTGACACGTTTAGGAGAAACGCTCGATCAGTATCAGCGGGCCATGGCCTCGACGCAGCGGGTAATGAATCTGTTGGATACGCCGATTGCGATTCGCCCTGGTAAAACGGCGCTACCGACGGTGCAGGTGAGTGGGGAAGTTGTTTTTGATCAGGTTTCTTTTGGCTATCACGAGCGCCAGCCGCTGCTAAAAGCGCTCTCGCTTAAAATTCCTGCTGGAAAAACAACGGCAATTGTTGGCGCTACCGGCTCTGGAAAAAGCACGCTCGTAAAACTGTTGCTGCGCTTTTATGAAGTCAATGGCGGACAGATCACGTTAGACGGTTTGGACTTGCAGTCACTAACGTTAAAAGATTTGCGAAAGGCGATTGGATTGGTTAGCCAAGATGTGTTTTTATTTCATGGGAGCGTCGCTGAAAACATTGCCTACGGCAGCTTTAACGCGACTTTAGATGAAATTACCAAAGCTGCGCGAGTGGCAGAGGCCCATGACTTTATTATGGGTTTGCCAGACGGATACAACACCATTGTTGGAGAGCGAGGGCAAAAGCTCTCTGGCGGTCAGCGACAGCGACTGGCGATTGCTCGGGCACTCTTGAAAAATCCGCCAATTCTGATTTTGGATGAGGCGACTTCGGCAGTAGACAATGAGACAGAAGCGGCGATTCAGAAGTCTTTGGAGAAGATTACAAAAGAGAGAACGGTGATTGCGATCGCGCACCGACTCTCCACCGTACGCAATGCCCACTGCATTTACGTCATGGACCAAGGTGAACTGGTCGAAAGTGGCAGCCATGAACAGCTCCTCGCAAGAAATGGCCTCTATGCAGGACTGTGGAAGGTACAAACAGGGGAAAAGGCCTAGTATTTTGTGATTAATGTTTTGTGATTAATGTTTTGTGATTAATGTTTTGTGCTTAATATTTTTTGCTTAATATTTTTTAACATCTGACGTCATGTCTTTTGACCTGGCGAAATGAGAACTTTAGGGTAGAAGGCGTTTACCTCAAACAAAACATAACTTTTTTATCTATGAGATTTTTAATCGCTGCTGTTTTTGCTGTTTTCGTGAGTTTGATGTCGCCTGTTGCTTCACCGGCGATCGCCGGTGACCTGGCTGCTGGCGCCCAGATATTTTCGGGCAACTGCGCCGCTTGCCACATCGGTGGCAACAACGCTGTCATGGCGCAAAAGACACTCAAAGTAGATGCCCTAGAACAGTATTTGGATGGCTACGGCACAGAGCACGACATTAACGCCATCATCAAGCAGGTTACCTACGGTAAAAATGCAATGGCCGCTTTTGGCACTCGCCTCTCTGAAGATGAGATTGTGAATGTTGCCGCCTACGTTCAAGACCAGGCTGACAAAGGTTGGTAGAGGCTGGTAGAGAGCCCTTCGTAGTCTCACATCAGACTACGAAGGGCTTAAATTTTCTAAGCTCGCGCAAAACGGGATGCGGTAGGAAATTTGCACTTATAGCAATCTGCACTAAGCTAAGTGCTTCAAGCTATAGGAGCACTTAGCTTACGCCACTACAAAAGGCCACAACCCTCGTTCTATAAAGCTTATTGACGACATTAGCGGTGCCTGTAGCGGTACGGAATGGCTTCAGCGCCCCAAACTTGATTGCCATCGGCATCAAAACCACGATCCCAAGTGTCCATGCCATCTGCATGAAGAACAACAATATTGGTAATGCTCAGCGCACCTCGAACATTTGCAGGACAGCCACCAGCAGGCGTACTGCCAACAAATCCACCAATAGCTGCAGGGCGCAGAGAGACCGTGCAGACAGGTGTATCCAGTGCGATCGCACCCACCAAAGGGAGCGCGTCCTCTTCCGATTGCTCACAAAGTCCTGTCCATTGCTCAGGCGCTTCGAGCTTATAAGAGTGGGCGTCAACGCGGTTGTTATCACCGGGTACGATCTGCAAAAATCGCTGCCGATAAGGCTCAGAAAGATCAGTGCTCAGCGCTTGCTCTTGGTATAGGTAAATAGCATCAGGTGGCGTCTGCACCATGGCATCGGGGATGGCGATGCGGCAAGTGGTCATTTGTACGCTGACGAAGTCTGGATTGTTGTTGGCTTGATCATTTGTCGTCATGACGCCTTCGAGATAAGCCACGACGGCTTCTGGCGTGATCCTGTTGTTGTTGTATGTTGTTGTTTGTGTTTGAGCCTGAGCTTGGGTCTGTGTAGCGATAGAGATAGAAAGTGAGCTGCACAGAGACAGACTAACAATGTAGTAGGGCCATTTGATCAGAGGCATAGCTATTGGCAAGTATGAGGTGAACAGGCGACAGAACAGCTCTCCATCAATAATTTTATAGCGCTCGGAGCATCACGGTAACCTATAGCCGTTCGCACTT
>JBCBKQ010000153.1:0-13707 GCA_038521595.1 Cyanobacteria bacterium J06627_28
GCAATCTTTAAACATCATTTTTCCGCACAGAGAAATGGATTAAGAGAGTTCCGTTAGAAATATCAGTTTAGAAGAGACTTCCCAAAATATAGTCATTATTTATTTAAGACATGAGATGCCGGGAATTATTTTTTAGGATTAGAGGTTTGGCAATATGCGCAATTCTTGAGCCCTCATTCCGAAGGAGAGGGTTGGGGAGAGGGCTGCGAGAAGTAGGCCAATGGACAAGTTATTTAATCCTTATCGAGTTTTCGGCCCAAGAGAAAAACGCCCCTCCAGGCGAAGGGGCGTTAGCTACAGTAGGTTGTTCAATACGTTTCGAGAAACTGATTCGCTATACGCTGACTGCTATCGGCTTAGGCTCAGCCCCTTCAATAGAGTTTGCAGTAGTATACTCCTGGCGGTAGCTCATTCCTTTTGAAAACGTTTCTAGGTTACCTGCTTCGGCTTCTAGCAGACGTTTGATGTTCATACTTTCTGCACCAAAGTCTTGAATTTGGAGTTTGCCATGACGCAGCGGTTTGTCTTGTGGCCAAAAGGTAATGCGGTGCAAAATGAAGCCGCGTGCTTTGTCGTCACCGAAGGCGACTGAGCACGGGATAATCACCATTGGGCTGCGCTGAATGAAGTTGTGGTCTGGATAGAGAAAGTCTTGTTCTATAAGATAGAACTGGTTGAGTTTGTGCGATCGCACCTTCACACTCACTCGCTGATTGTACTCATCTAAAAACTCACCTTTACCACCATTTTCATCCTGGGTAAGCTCACCCTGCTGCCTGAGTAAATGCGCCCAGTCATCTAGGTTTGATAGATCGGTAATATATCGCTCGCCTATTTCCAACGGGGCATCGACAAAAATGCTGTAAGTGTCAATTTTGTAGCGGCCAACGGCGGCTTCGCTAAGTCCATTATTGCGCTCCATGATGCCCTTGAGCGAACGACACTCGGAGGTATGCACGGTCTCAATGCCCTGCATAATCATGGGTGTGCGTCGCTTTGGGTCAACAAAGCTTAGCCAGTGAAAGTAAACGCCTTGTTCATCGCTGCCGGGCTCTACATAGCTTGAAGGAAACAGAAATACAGGGTAAACCTGAAAGTACTGCTGATACTCGCGGCCGCAGTGCCATTCAATGCCGCGAAACTGATCATTGTTGAACTTTTTTACATGGTAGTAAAGGTCGTGCTGGTAGCCAGAGGCGGTGCCAATCCAAGTATCTGGGTCTACCTGTTTGATCATCCGGCTGAACAATGTCCAGTCGTCTAGGTTTTTGAGCTCGCAGAGATAGTTGAAGGCTGTTTCGGTATCGGTTTGAATAAAGACCGACGTTGCGAAGGTATTGTCTTCCATAGGAGGCGGTGTGTTGTTCTGGGGTAACTCAGTCTGTTCAATCTCTAAGGCTGTTCAATCTCTGAGGCTGTTCAGTCTCTAAGGCTAGGCGCTCTGGAGTACGGCTACTTTTTGGTTTTCTGAAATTCTGCGATCGCCCAAGCGATGAGCCGATAGTTGAGACGAAATATTCAGCCGGTTTGACTGTTCAAAAATCTCGCCAAGTGTCTCGAAGATGCTCTCAACATGTTTCATCGCAACGGTCTCCTGATAGCCGATCATTTCGTGATAGACATTGATGAGTCCACCACTGTTGATGACATAGTCAGGGCAGTACAAGATATCTCTTTGGCTGAGCAGGTCAGCATCGCTTTGCTCTTCGGCGAGCTGGTTGTTGGCACTACCCGCCACGATAGAAGCTCTCAGTTTGGGTATAGTGCTTTCGTTGAGGATTGCACCCATCGCGCAGGGTGAGAAAATGTCGGCATCGGCGCAGTAGATATCGTCAGGGCTGAGCGCGATCGCACCGTATCTCTTCACCGCGTCTCGTACTCGCTGCGTGTCAATGTCGCTAACAATAAGACTAGCGCCCCGCTCATGTAGGTGTTGGCAGAGTGCACCGCCTACGTTTCCTAAGCCTTGCACGGCTACTTTTAGCCCTAGTAAGTCAGTGCTATTTCGTTGAGCTTGCAGTGCCGCTTCTATGCCGCGCAACACACCAAGCGCTGTGGCTGCCACGGGTCCGCCGCTAAGCTCTTGAGTCCCGACAACATGTTTTGTTTCTTTGCTAATCTCTCGGACATCTTGAGCCGTCAAGTTGACGTCTTGCCCAGTCACAAAGCGTCCATTAAGTCGATTGATAAACCGTCCGTAGGCGCGAAGCAGCTCAGGCGTTTTACGATTCGGCTCTGCAATGATCACAGCCTTGCCACCGCCCACTGGAATGTTGGCGCAGGCAGCTTTGTAGGTCATACCGCGACTGAGTCGCAGAGCGTCTTTAATCGCGGCAGCTTCAGATGCGTAGGGCCACAGGCGAGTGGCACCCATTGCCAGCCCAGGACTAGTGTCGTGGATAGCAATAATAGATTTCAGGCCAGACGCCTCGTCCTGGCAAAACAGGATCTGTTCGTGACCCTTATTTTCGGTCATGTCAAATAGTTGCACGATTCTCTCTTTTACTTTGTAGATAGGTTGCTTTGTAGATAGGTTACATTCGGATACGGAGGGTTCAATCGCTTACACCAAAGGAAAGGAAACCTGCTCTGTCTCTGTCGCTTTCGTCTTAGTCCCTTGATTAATTAGGCTTTGATTTCTTCCCTTTGAAGGTGCCTGTCGGCTGGGGTCAATTCGCACATCTACAACAAACGGTTTGTTGGCACTCATCGCTTTCTCTAGCGCCGCTTGTAGCTCGTCTTCGGTCTCTACGCTAATCCCATCTGCGCTCATACCTCTGGCAACCATAACAAAATCTGTTGTGGGCATGAGTGCATCTGCATTGAGCCCTAGCAGCTTCATTCCTTGATAGCACATGTTGTAGCGAGCATCGTTTAATACAATCCAAACGCAGGGAAGATTGTATTTTACAGCGGTGCTGATTTCGTTGTTCATCAGCATAGAGCCATCGCCGGTAATCGCGACAGCCTTGCGCCGTGTTTGCGCAACACCGATCACGCCAGTAACAGCATGGCCCATAGAGCCTACGCCTGTACTCACTCGGTAGCGGTTGGGCTGGGCAAACCATAGCCAGTGAGTAGCCCAGGTAAACGAATTGCCTGATTCAGCCAGGACAACTGCGTCACTGCCCTCAACAATCACTTTTTGGATCGTTTGCATTAATACTTCAGGTCGTACGCTTTGTGAGCTACTTGGTGAAATGTTGTCTTCTTCTGGGTTGGGAAGCTCTACTGTCTGCGAGTTGCTCTTCAATCGAGGGATTAAGGCCTTCACAAACGTCTTAATCTCTGCGTGAACAGCGACGGTATTGACGTTTTGATAGGCGACGCCGGGCACCTGGTCGTCTATATCGACATGAATGAAGCCTTTGCTGGGCAGCATGGCGTCGCTCCAAAAAGAGGTCGGTTCACCCAGCCGAGTGCCGAGAACGAGTGTCCATTCTGGTCTATTTTCGAGATAGGAGAACACAGAAGCGTGACCCCCTAATCCAGTAACGCCGACAAACTGCGGGTGGTTTTCCGGAAAAATACCTTTGCCCCGAGGAGAGCACATGACGGCAGCACCAGTTTTTTCGGCGAGTGTTTTAATCTCAGCGGCAGCGTGGCGAGCACCGTAGCCCAGCCAGATAGCAAAGGGTGCGCCAGACAGTAGGCGATCGCATTGTTCCAAAATTGAATCGCCTGGCCGAGTGATCGTTTCAATTACCTCAATATCAGCTAGCGGTGCTTCTACCGGCAGTGATTGTACTGCAGTAGGGATGCTGAGGTGAGCGGTAAAACCTTCTGGCCGACTACAGCCGAGTGCAATTCTCCTAACAATTTGAGGTAGTTGTTCAGGAGATTCAACAATAGTGGCATAGTTGAACAATTCACCACTGGTGAAGATGCCGCTAAGGGGTAAAGAGTGACTGCTGGTTTCTTGAATTGCCCAGCGACCTCGCTGCGGTGCGGAAGTGCAGGCTGACAGTAAAACGACCTTCGCCCCTTCGCCCCTGGCCGCAAACATGCCAGTGAGCGCATTGGTTAATCCGGGGCCTGCTGTGCAGAATGCAACAACGGGCGTGTCGCTTACAAGGGCAGCTTCGGCGGCTGCGAAAGCTGCGCCTGACTCGTGCCGACAGTGGATGACTTGGATGCGATCGCTGTCCGAAAGTGCCGCCCACATGGTCGCCATCGCACCACCCGAAACACCAAAGGCATGAACCACGCCCATCGCTTCGAGCAGCCTGACAAGAGATTGTGCGAGAGAAGTTGGGGCGTCTGTTTTTGCAAGTGTTACCTGCGGGTGGCTCTGCGGGTGAGTAGAAGAGTTTGTTGAATCATGCGTTTCTAGATTATGAGTAACAAGGTTATTCGCGTTCTGAAATCCGTTGCTATCGTCGTCTAGTAGGGGTGATGGCGAAGTCTCGATTCTGGTCTTTTGCTGGGTAGGCATTCTGTCTGCTTGTAGCATTGCCTGGGCAGAATCTTCAATCATGTATGGCCTGTGAGTGGTCGCTTACCAAAGACTAGATATCGCAGCCCAAAAATTCAATGAAATTTATTTAGGTAAGAAGGCATTTCTTTTGGTGTAATGCCGTTTCTTCCTGTTTTTCGTTGTATTTAATGTACGCAGCTCTTTTCTCTAATGCGTTTTGAGTCAGATTGGTCAAAGCCGGCCCTTTGTCTTTCCAAATAAACGTCATTGAAATTCTAATGTACGTTTCTTAGGCTGTGAGCAGTTATAAGTCAGTAGATACACAGAGATTGTTGCGCTTAGATTATTGCGCCTGAATTGTTGCACCTGGATTGTTGTGCTTAGAACGAAGTCTCTGACTGACCAAATGTTTCACTATACTAATGAACACTATGCTAGGCGTTGCTACGGCTTATCGGTACCAGACTCAGGGCCAAATTAGAGTATCGCGAAGTATGACTGAGGTACCACTAGAAAGCACCCTGGAGACTATGCTGCAGCAGCTGAACGGGCAGGTCGGTGGCCTACTTTCTAGCAGTTACGAATATCCCGGTCGCTACAAGCGGTGGACAAAAGGCTATGTGAATCCTCCACTGTCATTAGAAACCAAGGGCGCTAGCTTTGCGCTCAAGGCGCTCAATGCCAGAGGAGAAGTTCTGATTCACTATCTGGCTGAACACTTATGCAAACGGTTTGAGCTGAAGGATGTTATTCGTAGTAGCACTCAGCTATCTGGGCGTGTTCCGCCTTCTGACCGGCTTTTTACTGAAGAAGAGCGCAGTAAGCAGCCGTCTGCTTTTACGATTGTGCGAGCAATTATGAAGGTCTTTCACAGCTCTGAGGATGAGTATTTGGGCCTCTATGGTGCGATGGGCTATGACTTGGTGTTTCAGTTTGAGCCAATTGAGCAGCAACGCGATCGCGATGAAGACCAGAGAGATTTGGCACTTTATTTACCTGATCGTCTGGTTGTTGTTGATTACTATCAACAAAAGGCTTTCCAAATAGACTATGACTTTGAGACCCAAGGGGGTGCTACTGCTGGTCTGCCGCGTGATGGGAAAACGGTGGACTACAAAGGTGATCGCAAGCAGCCTGAGCGCACCTCCGACTACCCGCCTGATGGCTATGCCAAGCTCGTCGGCAAAGCTCTAGAGTACTTCGAGCGCGGTGATTTCTTCGAAGTTGTTTTAAGTCAGTGCTTTTTTGAAAGCTGCAAGGCAACGCCTGCTGATATCTTCCGTCAGCTCAGAAAAATAAACCCTAGTCCCTATTGCTTTATTTTCAACTTAGGCGGTGAGTACCTGATTGGGGCTTCCCCTGAAATGTTTGTGCGGGTAGATGGTAGGCGAGTAGAAACCTGTCCGATCAGTGGCACTATCTCACGTGGGAAAAACGCGATTGAAGACTCGCTTCAAATTCGGCTGCTGCTGAACTCAGTGAAAGACGAGTCAGAGCTAACCATGTGTACAGACGTTGATCGTAACGATAAGTCTCGCATTTGTGAGCCAGGGTCGGTGAAGGTGATTGGTCGTCGGCAGGTAGAAATGTACAGTCACCTCATTCACACTGTAGATCATGTAGAAGGCATTTTGTGTCCAGCGTTTGATGGGCTGGATGCATTTTTAACCCACACGTGGGCGGTTACGGTGACGGGCGCGCCCAAGCCCGCTGCACTCGCATTTTTAGAGAAAAACGAATGCAGCAATCGCCGATGGTATGGTGGCGCAGTCGGCAGCTTTTTGTTCAATGGCAACGTCAACACAGGGCTAACACTGCGGGCGATTCGGTTGAAAGATTCTGTAGCAGAAATTAGGGTGGGAGCAACTATACTCTATGATTCTGACCCCCAAGCTGAAGCTGAGGAGACTTTGGTAAAGGCTGCCGCCATGAGGCAAGCACTTAATGCGGTGAAATTAGAAACTAGGCTGCCGAAGAGAATTGTGTGTAAAACAACATCTATAAGTCCGCCGCCAAACGTGCTGTTAATAGATCATGAAGACTCTTTTGTTCATACGCTGGCTAACTATATTCGCCAGACGGGCGCTAAGGTCACTACCTTGCGGCACGGGTTTCCGATGACTATGCTAGACCAGCTAAAGCCAGATTTGGTGGTGCTCTCACCAGGGCCTGGAAGCCCGAAAGAATTCAAGATGAGAGAAACCATCATGGCCTGCGTTCTCCGCTCTATCCCTATTTTTGGAGTTTGTTTAGGACTTCAGGGAATCGTTGAATCTTTTGATGGCGAACTGGGTGTGTTGAGTACACCCCGCCATGGCAAGTCGTCCTTAATTTCTGTCAAGAAAGGGAAGAGCGTGCTATTCAAGAACTTGCCTCGACATTTTGAAGCGGGTCGATATCATTCGCTACATGCGCTGTCGCGCCAGCTGCCCACGGCGCTGAAGGTAACGGCGATGTCAGCTGATAACGTGGTTATGGCGGTAGAGCATAAGTCGCTGCCTATTTGGGCAGTGCAGTTTCATCCAGAGTCGATTATGACACTGGCCAATGATACTGGCATCACCATTGTTCAAAACGTTGTAGATGCCTGTGCTGTCGTACATAAGAAAATGCCCGCAGCGCAATCTATGACACAGTCTCTAACCTCATCTTTGGCACGCCCTCTATCACAATAAAGATGACTTCCGTAAAGATTCGTCGTCAAAACTTTTCTATGCCAAGCGATTGGCCGCAGGTTTCAGGATATGTACTCGCTGAGGCAGGCGCTCGTCCACAAAATATTCTCGAAGAGATTATTTGGCATAAGGAGAAAGAGGTCAGCGCACAAATGCTGAAGCTCCCTTACGCTGTTCTTTCTCGAAAGGTGACGACCATGCCTCCTCCGAAGGATTTTTTATCGGCTATTCGTTTGCCTATGGCGTCTGCAACTGTTGATGCTATCCCAGCGGCGGTAGGGCAACGGCAATCAGTCAAGCTAATTGCTGAGGTCAAGAAAGCTTCGCCGAGTAAGGGTGTTATTCGAGCGGATTTTGACCCAGTATCGATCGCACAGTCCTACGAACAAGGCGGCGCTAGCTGCTTATCTGTTCTATGTGATCGCGCTTTCTTTCAGGGTAGCTTCGAGTATCTTACCGAGGTAAGCAGGCAGGTGGGCCTGCCAGTAATGTGCAAGGAGTTTATCATCTCGCCCTATCAGCTTTGGCAGGCAAGGGCCGCAGGTGCAGATGCGGTGCTGCTAATTGTAGCGGTGCTGTGCGATCAGGATTTGCAAGACTTGCATTCTCTAGCAGCGCAGCTAGGGATGCGAGTTTTGGTTGAGGTTCACACTTTAGAGGAGCTTGACCGAGCGCTAGCGCTTCCTGGTATAGCGCTACTAGGAATCAACAATCGTAATTTAGAAGACTTTAGTGTGAGCGTGAAAAATACTCAGACGTTAATAGAAGCCAAGTATGAACAGATAGCGCAAAAGGGGATAACGGTAGTGAGTGAGTCTGGCATTTACTCGACTGAAGATCTTGAGTTTGTTGGAAGCTTGGGCGTGGGGGCGGTATTGGTAGGAGAGTCGCTAGTGAGGCAGGTTGATATTGCTGGTGCGACTCAGCGGTTGCTAGAACGTAAAGAGGGAAAACAATGACCACAGTTTCAGATCGTTTTTGTGAGTTAAAGCAACAGCAAAAGTGTGCGCTTATTCCTTTTATTATGGCGGGTGACCCTGACCTGGCAACCACAGCGGCGGCGCTGAAATTGCTTGATCGTAGCGGTGCAGATTTTATTGAGCTAGGGGTGCCTTACTCTGACCCATTAGCCGATGGCCCAGTGATTCAGGCCGCTGCGACCAGGGCTCTGAACAACTGTGTTCGGCTTGACCAAGTGATTGAAATGGTGAGTACGGTTACGCCTGATATTAATGCGCCGCTCATTCTCTTTACGTACTACAACCCAATCTTGAACCAAGGAATTGAGTTGTTTTTAGAGAGAATCTACGGCGCAGGAGTACGTGGTTTAGTGATTCCTGATTTGCCTTTAGAAGAATCTAAGCCTTTATTAGAAACCGCGAAAGCGCAGGGAATTGAGGTGATAATGCTAGTCGCTCCGACCAGTTCGCCAGAGCGGATGGAGACGATTGCACAGGCATCGCAAGGGTTTGTGTACTTGGTAAGTGTGACGGGGGTAACGGGTATGCGATCGCAGGTCAGCAGCCGGATTGAGCCGCTGTTATCAGCAGTGCGATCGCATACTACCAAACCGATTGGCGTTGGCTTTGGCATTTCTGGCTATAAGCAGGCTCAGCAGATGAAAGCTAGTGGCGCAGATGCGGTGATTGTGGGCAGCGCTTTTGTCAAAAGACTCTGTGAGCCAGAGCAACCGCTTCAGTCTGTAGAAGCCTTTTGTATCGGGCTAAAAGATGCCATATCTGAAGCACCAGCAGCAATGGCAGCTACTTAAACCAAAATTACAACAATAAAGAGAATTTTCCTATGGTCAGCACCTCTAACCCCACAAAACAACAATCACCTGCTGCACAGCCCGATAAGCAAGGCCGATTTGGCCAGTTTGGCGGCAAATACGTTCCCGAAACGCTGATGCCTGCGCTCGCAGAATTAGAAGAGGCTTACGAGCGATACCACTACGACTTGTCATTCAATCAGGAGCTGAACGACCTACTCACTCACTACGTAGGCCGTGCGAATCCTTTGTACTTTGCAGAGAGATTGACCGCACACCATGCTAAGCCCGATGGCACAGGTCCTCAAATTTATCTAAAAAGAGAAGATTTGAACCATACAGGTGCGCACAAAATCAACAATGCGCTGGGTCAGGCACTGCTGGCTAAGCGGATGGGTAAGCAGCGCATTATCGCAGAGACGGGGGCCGGTCAACATGGGGTGGCTACGGCTACGGCCTGCGCGCGCTTTGGGCTAGAGTGCATTGTATATATGGGCGTCGAAGACATGTCGCGTCAGTCGCTGAATGTGTTTCGGATGCGGCTGTTGGGTGCTGAGGTGCGCCCTGTAACAGCAGGCAGTGGTACGCTAAAAGATGCGACGTCTGAGGCAATTCGTGATTGGGTGACCAACGTAGAAACGACCCATTACATTCTCGGTTCGGTAGCGGGTCCGCATCCATACCCCATGATGGTAAGAGACTTTCATGCGGTGATTGGTAAAGAGACACGTACTCAGTGTCAGCAGCGATGGGGCGGATTGCCCGATATTTTGTTGGCCTGCGTGGGCGGTGGATCAAACGCGATGGGCCTGTTTCATGACTTTGTTAAAGAAACGTCTATTCGGCTAATTGGGGTTGAAGCAGCAGGCGAAGGCGTTGAGACAGACCGCCATGCTGCGACGCTGACTCACGGTAGGGTAGGCGTACTGCACGGTGCGATGAGCTACCTACTGCAAGACTCAGAAGGGCAAATTATTGAGGCCCATTCTGTGAGCGCAGGGCTAGACTATCCCGGTGTAGGCCCCGAGCACAGCTACCTAATGGATACGGGTAGAGCAGAGTACTACAGCGTAAGTGACCAGCAGGCGTTAGATGCGTTTTGTCAGCTTTCGCAGCTAGAAGGGATTATTCCAGCGCTAGAGACGGCTCATGCGATCGCTTATTTAGAAACGCTCTGTCCTCAGCTTTCTGGTAATCCACGCATTGTCATCAACTGCTCTGGGCGTGGTGATAAGGATGTGCAGACTGCCGCTAAGCTGCTGAATTTGGAGGGCACGGAGAGTAAAGGCTAAGAGCTTAACAACTCAGTCGACCAATTTCGCAGTTACCGTGGCCCTCATCCCCAACCCTTCTCCCGAGGGGAGAAGGGAGCTAGATCTGATTCCCTCTCCCCTCGGGAGAGGGCTAGGGTGAGGGCGACAAAAAGCAGGCTAATGGCCAGATTTCTCAACTCACACACCTAAGTGAACTGTTCTTGTTCGTTTCACCTCTGTCTTACCTAAAGCTCCTCTCCCACAACAGCTATGACCACAACAACGTCACTCATCTCCCCGCCTTCAATAGCATCGCCTTCATCATTTGAAGGTTCTATACTACTAAAACAGCTTCTAGACCGGCGCTCTCTATCTACGCAGCAGGCGACTGAGCTTATGCAAGCCTGGATAAACGAAGCGATCGCACCTGCTATGTCTGGCGCTATCTTGGCTGCACTACAGGCAAAAGGCGTCTCAGCCGACGAGCTAGTGGGCATGGTGCAAGCGCTACAGCCGCATATTGTGAATAGTGAATTTGGCAGTTCTCGATCCGTCGATCAACCTGTTGTTGATACTTGCGGTACGGGCGGCGACGGCGCTTCTACGTTCAATATCTCTACCGCTGTTGCTTTTGTGACGGCAGCGGCGGGCGTAAAAGTGGCTAAGCATGGCAACCGTTCTGCTTCGAGCAAAGCGGGCTCGGCAGATGTGCTAGAAGCGGTCGGCATAAACCTAAATGCCTCGCCTGAAAAAGTCTCTGAAGCGCTAGACGCAGTTGGCATTACATTCTTGTATGCCCCTGGTTGGCACCCCGCTTTCAAAACAGTTTCTGGCCTGCGCAAAACACTTAAGGTAAGAACTATCTTCAATTTGTTGGGGCCGCTGCTCAATCCACTACAGCCAACGGGTCAGGTGGTGGGCGTTTATCATCCAGATTTGGTAGAGACAATTGCGATCGCTCTGTGTAAGCTGGGGCTGAAGCGCGCTGTTGTTGTTCACGGTCGAGAGAACCTAGACGAAGTTGGACTGGCCGACTTCAGTGAGCTGGCAATTGTTGAAGATAACAAAATACGGCTAGAAGCTATTAGCCCACAGATGCTAGGTCTTGACGGTGCGACGACGCAGTCGCTGAGGGGCGGCAATGTGAATGAAAACGCTGAAATTCTCAAAGCTGTTTTACAAGGCAAGGGCACACCCGCTCAGCAGCAAGTAGTTGCCCTAAACGCCGCCCTCGCTCTGTATGTAGGAGAAGTGACAGAAGCTTCTGATACAACCTCTACTGCTGGGACAGAGTCACTAAAACAAGGTACTCGCCTAGCTACAGAGGTGATTAAAAGCGGCGCGGCCTGGACAAAACTAGAACAGCTCTCGCAGTTTTTAGCAGGTTGAGTGCTGACTGCCAACACACCTTAAAACATTTTCCGATTACCCTATTCCCTATCTCCTATCCCATGATCATTATCCTAAAATCCAATACGCCCGATATCGAAACGACCCGCATTAGCCTCGAAATGAGCAATACCTGGAATGTTGAAGTTGAGAAAATGGTCGGCCAAGAAAACACCGTACTAGGCATGGTGGGAGACACAGCGACGCTTGACCCGCGCCGGATTCAAAATGTGAGTGATTACATTGAGAATGTGTTGCGTGTAAGCAAGCCCTTTAAACGGGTGAGTCGCGAGTATCGCAATGGTGAATCCAGCACGGTTTCTGTGCCTACGCCAGCAGGGACAGTGAACTTTGGCGAGCAGCATCCAGTGGTCGTGGTGGCTGGTCCCTGTTCGGTAGAAAGTGAGTCGATGGTGGTAGAAATTGCCCAGCGGGTGAAAGCCGCCGGTGCTCAGTTTTTGCGCGGGGGCGCTTACAAGCCAAGGACGTCACCGTACTCTTTTCAGGGGCATGGTGAGAGTGCGCTAGATATGCTGGTAGCGGCTCGTGAGGCGACTGGGCTTGGCATTGTTACCGAAGTAATGGACACGGCTGATTTGGCAGCTGTTGGCGAGGTGGCAGACATTGTGCAGGTGGGTGCGCGTAATATGCAGAACTTTGCGCTGCTAAAAAAGGTAGGCGCTCAGCCCAAGCCGGTCCTGCTAAAGCGAGGCTATGCGGCGACCATTGACGACTGGCTGATGGCCGCTGAATACATTATGGCGGCAGGCAATGCCAACGTCATTTTGTGTGAGCGGGGAATTCGTACATTTGATCGTAAGTACACGCGTAATACGTTGGACATATCGGCGATTCCGGTGCTGCGATCGCTCACTCACCTACCCACCATGATCGACCCTAGCCACGGCACAGGCGATGCCAAATTTGTTCCGCCGATGGCCAAAGCTGCCCTGTGCGCCGACGCTGACTCACTCATGATTGAGGTTCACAGTAATCCTGCTCAGGCCCTGTCGGATGGACCGCAATCGCTGACGCCCGATCAATTTGACCGCTTGATGAAAGAGCTAACTGTTATTTCACAGCTTAGTGGACTGAAACGTCAGCCCGAATTTGCCTACAGCTAAGGAGACTTTTTCTGATGGATTCTTCAATGGATTCTTCTACGGCCTCGTTCGACCAGCTTTTTGTAACGCCTGCGTTTTTGCTTTTACACAACATGCTGAACGCGCGCCTTAATGCCGAGGCGGCGGCTTGGCTACAAAACAACTTGATAGAAATATCTGCTGGCAATCGGCGGCAGCTTTTTATTGCGTTTAGTCTTGCTGCTAGGACGGTTGGCAAAGAGAGTTTGCAGTCTTCCCCCTTAGATATTAAACGGGCGAATTCGATTTATACTGGGTGGTCAATCGCGCACTGGCGAGTGGATCAGACAACAAGAGTTTTATTGTTGCTCGCTATCCCTACGCAGAATGCAGGCATGTATCATCAGGCGGTCATGCAGCTGTTTGAGAGTGCGACGGTGAGTGAACTGGTGGCGCTGTATCAGAGCCTGGCAATATTGCCCTATGCAGAGTCTTTCGGCGCTCAGGCAGTAGAAGGTGTTCGTAGCTCAATGACGGCGGTGTTCAATGCGATCGCGCTAAACAATCCCTACCCCGAAGATCACTTTAGTGAAGCCGCCTGGAATCAAATGGTGCTCAAAGCCTTGTTTGAAGATAGTCCTTTACACCTGATTCAAGGGGTTAGTCGTCGGGCCAATCGTACGCTCGCCAATATGCTAGTGGACTATGCTCACGAACGCTGGTCTGCGGGACGCTCGGTCAGCCCCGAACTCTGGCGAGCGGTGGGGCCTTTTGCCAAGGGACCGGCGCTAAATGCACTGGAGCGAGCGCTAGGCGACCCAGATCCTATTCAGAGAGAGGCTGCTGCGCTGGCTTGTTTTTATTCTCTTGATGCGCGATCGTTACTGCGCGATCAGCCACATGTAGAAGCTAAGATTCGCTCTGGGCAGCTTAACTGGGAGAGAATTGGCAAACTTGTTTCTCAGCCTATTTAGGATCCTGTGTACACACAAATCTGAGAACTCTAAGATCGTTGTGTTGCATAGGGTGCCGACCCACCCCGTCACTGCGTGCCACCCCTCCAGAGGGGATTTATCCCGGCTGTGTGGCATTGCTTGGCTACAATAGATCACTCTTAACC
>JBCBKQ010000154.1:0-13642 GCA_038521595.1 Cyanobacteria bacterium J06627_28
ATTGAGTGTGCATTGAAACAAATCGCTCGACAACACTTTTATTACTGAAGGAAATCAGGAAGGAGAACACACAATGACTATTTATGGAACCTCCGGTGCAGATACTATCTACGGCACTTTAGGAGATGATATTTCCATCTTTGGCCTAGGTGGCAATGACCGCATCTATGGACTTAACGGCAACGACATTATTGACGCTGGCGCTGGCAACGACACCGTCTATGGTGGCAACGGCAACGACACTATTTTGGGTCGTAGCGGCAATGACACTATCTATGGCAATAATGATAACGATGCTATCTGGGGTGAAGCAGGCAACGACACGCTCTATGGCGACGATGGTGATGACTATGTATTTGGTGGTGCTGGCGATGACAAAGTCGTAGGCGGCAATGGTAACGACCATCTACATGGCGGCCTGGGCGATGACCGACTGCTGGGTGTAAAGAGTCGCAATGCCATCGAAATAGACGAACTCACAGGCGGCGGTGGCAAAGACACCTTTCAAATTGGTGACTACCACGGCAACTATTACAACAACGGTGGCAACAGTGACTATACACTCATCACAGACATGAGCTACCTGGATCAAATCATCCTCGACGATGGCAGCTACACCACAGGCAGTTCCCCGATTTCAGGCATCAGTGGCGTCGCCATTTACGAAGGCTCAGAGCTGCTTGCCGTTGTGCAAGGCATTGGGCAGTACCAAACTTTAAGCTTTGAAAGCACAGGCTTTACCACGACGGCTAAAGTTAAATCGCTCCTTACCTATAACCCTGGCATTTTTCAGTCAGTGCAAACAAACTTCAACGACTTTAACCTTCAACACATCAGCATGTAAAAAGCCAAGACCATAAAGCACTCCTGTATGACGGTTCCTACCTATAGCAACTATTTTGCTATAGACAGGAACTTTTCTTTGGGTTCAGAGCAAGATCAAAAGCATAAACATTAGACATCTTTAAAAAAATATCGCAGAAAACATAGACTGCCTACCGATAACTCATTAGAAGCCTGTTCTGTAAGGACTAAAATAATGAGTGACTTTTTTGAAATCATTACATCCGACGCACCGCTATCTATGAAGGAACCGAATTACTAGCTGTCATTCTTGGCTTGGCACCTCGTATTGGTAGCCTCACTGTGGAACACAGAGACGGAGAAACCATTTTGTTTGACCAGAACGCCTTTAGCCTTTGGCGGCGTGGGCGACGATATTGACCTGCCAATGCAAGCGCCTGTTGATTTTGGGATATGAAGCGAAGCGACAGCAACAAAGCGATCGCCTGAGAGAGGAAAGGCGGCTTTGGCTGATCACGTCAAACAGCCGTGTTGACAGCAGGTCTCTACTAATAGCGTTACGAATTGTACGAGGCAGGAACCTTTTTCTTGCTTTTAAGTCGGGGACAATCAACAGCTAAGGCTGTAAAGAAAAGTTGAGCGATCGCAGAAAAACCAACAGAGTCCCTGACGGATTACAAAGAGAAACCCCCAATAAAAACCCAACGAGACCTCAGCTTTCTGTACAAAAGCGCCAGCAAAAAAGACACGAAACGTAACCTCTTTCTGCTGTTTGAATACTTCATGAACCTTGCGTAGAATCACTTGATCATTCCATAGGTATCCACCATAATTTTGACATCAAGTTTTTAATATCAGGGGTGTAGTGGATTGTCACAAAAGTGTTGCTGTCAGCCGCTTGCTACCAGACCGTTGAGCCTTTTCCTTTCACCTGTAACACCACACCAGCACGCACTAAATATGACACCTTCTAAATTTATTCCCATTGCTCTCCTCTCAGCTGGCTTAGCAGTTACTACATTCTCCGCACCCGCTGAAGCAAGAAGAGGCAGCCGAGGCAGTCGAGGGCAGAGCGCACAGGTCGATTTAAAAT
This sequence comes from Cyanobacteria bacterium J06627_28, assembly GCA_038521595.1. GTDB lineage: Bacteria > Cyanobacteriota > Cyanobacteriia > Phormidesmidales > Phormidesmidaceae > Phormidesmis. The sequence continues at coordinate 1,898 of JBCBKQ010000154.1, forward strand.
ACACATTTTCCATATTTGATACCACGCCAACGGAATCTCCTATCGCCGACTGCACCACTGGTTCAATGTCTTGCCTATTTCAAGATGCAGTCGCCGATCTTACGATTGAAGATTTGACTTATCAAAATGGTGGCAGTCTCAATCAACTAACCATTGGCAGCTCCGCTAAAACGCTCTTTAATCAGGCTTATAACCCTGGGATTCCCTCCGCTACAAGCATTGTTCAGGATCTCTCTTTCCCATCTGAATCTCTCGGACTGTTCGCAGAAAGACAAGGCAACAGGATTACCTATACAATCTCAGATAATTTAGGCGCACCTATTCAGGTTGAAGGGGCATTCTCCAGTGGTGCTACCGACCCCTCATTGACATCTCCCCTAAGAGCCTTTTCTGTGAGTCCCGTTGACACTTCATCCACAGACGCCCCCGATGAACGATTAGTCACCTCTATCAGCTACATCGTCGATATTTTAAGAGGTGAAGAAACATTGGCATCAGGCTTCACGCTTTCCACAGACACACCGTTTACTGCCATCGATACAACGCCATCTAAAGAAGTTCCAGAGCCTGCCTCAGCATTTGGGCTGCTTGCCTTCTCTGCTTTTGGTGCAACCCTCGCCAAAAACATATCAAAAAAGTAAGCGTAGAGCATCGCTAGTGTTAGCTTTCTGTAGCAAACACTAGCGATAGTGAAGGACCTATAGAAAACGAATTATTTGATGAATCATCGACTGATTAGAGTCCTTTATATCAGCACTATTGCAGGCATGATCATGCCTGCAATAGCTAACGCACAAATCAGTCCAGATACGACTCTGCCCAATAACAGTGTAGTAGTCTCACCTGGCTGCTCAGTATGTGAAATCACAGGAGGCACCGTTCAAGGAAATAATTTATTCCACAGCTTTGAAAGCTTTTCGGTAGAGACAGAAGCGTATTTCAATAACCCATTGCTCATCGAAAATATCTTTAGCCGTGTCACCGGACAGAGCCCGTCCACTATCGATGGCGTTCTTCGTGCAAACGGAAGTGCTAGCGTATTTTTATTGAATCCCAATGGGATTGTTTTTGGAGAAAATGCATCACTAGATATTGGGGGTTCTTTTATTGCAACTACCGCAAACCAAGTTCTTTTTGAAGGTGGTCTTAGCTTTAGTGCAGTAACGCCTCAATCTAATCCACTGCTAAGCGTCAGCACGCCCATAGGCTTACAGTTTGGCCAGGAGCCAACAGATATTACCAATGCTTCAATTGCTAATCTCATATTAGATGACAACAGCATTCCAGTCGCTGGGGGTCTTTCGGTGGAGCCTAATCGCACACTGGCCTTAGTCGGTGGCGCAGTCGATATTTCAGGGGGCATCATGTTCGCCCCTAGTGGAAGTATAGGTATTGGCAGTGTTGGCAGCAATAGCACGGTCGGCCTAAGTACTGTGCAAACAGCCCCATCTGACAGGCGTCAATGGAGACTTTCATACGGAGATGCAGAATCATTTGAAGACATTACGCTATCTGCCTTTAGCTACCTCGATAGCAGCGGAGATGGTGCTGGCAGCATTCAATTAAACGGGCGTAATATTGCCTTGATTGAAGGTAGCCTTATCCGAGCGCTAACCTTTGATGACGTCAATGGAGAGGATGTAAGCATCACAGCGTCAGAGACGATAACGGTATCAGGAGACGGCAGTGCAATTGAAGTATGGAGTGAAGGTAGCGGATCCGCCAGCAATATTGTTGCGGAGGCAGCAAACATTGCCCTTTTAGAAGGTGCATACATAGATTCGCAAGGGCTCATTGGTGAAGCTGGTGACATCACTCTAAGAGCAACTGGCCAAGTTGAATTAGCTGGTGTTGATTCTAATAATTTTCAAGGCGGGTTATTTGCAGAAGCCTATGAAAGTTATGATGCGTCACGACCTGGTGGCGATGTCACCATAGAAACACAAGATTTAGTCATTCGAGACGGTGCGCAAGTTTCAGTTGCGACCTTTGGAACCGCTGATTCAGGCGATTTGACGGTTCGAGCAGCGAATACTCTTCTCATTGAAGACCCTGTCGATGACAGCGGAAGAACTGGCTTATTTAATCAGGTAAGAACAGGATTTGACGAGAATGGAAATGACATCTCTTCTACAGGTAATGCTGGCAACATTTATGTTTCAACAGATCGGCTAATTATTCGAGATGGAGGAAAAATAGAAAGCAACACATTTACAGATGGAGATGCCGGAAGCGTTTTTATCACAGCTAGCATAATTGAACTGATAGGACGAACTACTGACGGACTGTTTCCCAGTGAAATTGCAGCTGAAGTTGCAGAAGACATTGCAACTGGGAACGGTGGCACCGTTGCGATTAGCACACAGCAGTTAATCGCCTTGAACGGTGCGCAAATCTCAACAGCTGCACGTGGTAATGGAATAGGTGGGAACTTGAGTATCAACGCTAGCGAGAATATTTTGCTGAGCGGTATTTTCTCAGAGGGTGTTTTTGAAGATAATTCAAGTGGCGTATTTGTATCAGCAGAACCTGGTGCGGTCAACGATGTAGGCACACTCACTATCAATACCGATACATTGACAGTAGAAAACGGCGCTAAAATTTCTGCGGACAATCGCGGTTCTGGCAGCGGCAACAATACAACAATTAATGCTCAACAGCTCTTTGTTCGCAGTGGTGGTAGAGTCGGCGCAGGGTCGCTACTCGGCCCAGAGGTGGAAGCGACGAACCTGGGTTCTGGCGGATCTTTAACGCTAAATATAGGTAATACGCTGGAAGTTTCAGGGTCGCGAATTGTTAGTAGTGACACACCAGAGATTGCGAGCGATCGCACCCAAAACCTCATCAACAGCGAACTCTTCAGCCGCGCAGAAGGCGCTGGCCCAGCGGGCAACGTTGTGATCAACGAAACACCTAACGGTAATCTCAACATTGTTGTGCGAGATCGCGGCGAAATTAGCGCCAGCACCGTGAGCAGCACAGGCGGCAACATTGTGATCAACAATCCCGACGTTCTATTACTTAGCGCAGGCGGACGCCTCACCGCCGAAGCAGGCGCAGCAGCCAACGCAGGTGACGGTGGCAACATTACCCTAAACCTGCCCGATGGCTTTATCGTCGCCACGCCCAATAGCAACAGCGACATCGTTGCCAATGCCTTCTCCGGTACCGGCGGCAATATCAACATCACCGCGCAAAGCGTCCTCGGCATAGCAGAGCGCCGAGCCCTTCCCGGCAACCCCACCAACGATATTGACGCCAGCTCTCAGTTTGGCAACAGCGGCAGCGTTACCCTAAACAACCTAGAAACCGAAATTGACCAAGGTCTCGTAGAGCTACCGGCAGAACCGGCCTCCCCCTTCCAGGTCGCCCAGCGCTGCCTCGCCGACAGCGAAAATCGCAGCGCCTTTGTCGTAACCGGCCAAGGCGGCGCACCGCCTAGCCCCAGAGATATCGTCCGCAATGAAACCATAGGGATTGCTAGCGCGATCGCACCCACCACCCAACCAATCCCCAACAGTACTCCAGTAGACAATACCACCGCCCCCATCACCACCGCCCCCCTCGTAGAAGCCGCAGGCTGGCAACAAGATGCCGACGGCACCGTCACCCTTACCGCGCAAGCTCCCGCAGCAGCGGCCAACAACCTGGCAGCGTCCAACGCAGAACAATACACATCCTGCACACACCAAGAGAGGCGCTGATTTTTATGAAAGATGCCTATCGGCTGTTCTCCCGTTGGTTTACCCGCCTCTGCTGCTTTTGTTTAGCCCTGTTGCTCACCCTCAGCCAGGGTACTTTTTCAGCGGCAATGGCCAATGGGCCAACCCCTCACCAACAGGGCCAAGCCTACACCCAGCGGGGCACCCAGCTTCTCCTCCAGTCTCGTCCGGCAGACGCCCTAGAAGCCTTCACCGCCGCCACCGAGCACTACATCACCGCCAACGATCTCCCCGGCATTCTCCAAAGCCAAATTCACCAGGCCCAAGCCCTCCAAGCTCTCGGCTTTTACCGCCGCGCCCTGTTTATCCTCACAGATTTGCCCGTTCCCCTCACCGAGCAAGCCGACTCCCTCACCAAAGTTACCGGCCTTCAGCTACTGGGCAATCTCCACCGCAGCATCGGTGACTTAGCCGCCTCTCAAACGGCACTGACTGACGGACTGACAGCCGCACAAGCCATCAACCATCCCGATGCAATCGCAAGTCTACAGCTCAGCCTAGGCCACACCGCCGAAGCCAACCGCGATCCAGACAGCGCTCTGCGCAGCTACCAACAGGCCACCACCAGCACAGACCCTAGCCTCCGCCTGCGGGCCCAGCTCAGCCAGCTGGCCCTGCTAAATAACACTGTAGTAAACAGCACTGCAGCAGATTCAACTGCAACCGCTGACGCGCTCTACAGGGCCATCGAATCTACCCTCACCACCGCTCCCCTCACTCGCACCACGCTCAATGCTCGCCTAGACTTTGCCCGGCAGCAGCTTGACCATGGCCAGCTAGCCACTGCCATTGCTGATAATTTAGCGATCGCACACCGCCAAGCCCAAACCCTAAACGACTCCAGAGCCACCGCCTACGCTCTCGGATACCTCGGCGAACTCTACCTCAGCCAGCAGCAGCTTACCGATGCCGAAAGTGCCCTGCAGCAAGCGCTTGCCATCGCCAATGACTTGCAGGCGCCAGACCTCGCCTATCAGTGGCAGTGGCAGCTAGGTAGGCTTTACCGCCAGCAAGGAGACATTTCACAGGCGATCGCACAGTACGAAAGCGCGACCAAAAGCCTCGATAGCCTCCGGGGAAACTTGATTGCGATCGCGCCAGACCTGCGCTTTGACTTCCGCGAAAAAGTAGAACCCGTCTACCGCGAATGGGTCGATTTACTCCTGAGTGAACCCACCCCCGCCCAGACCAAATCCACCACCGCTCAAAACCTCACCAAAGCTAGAGCGGCCATCGAATCGCTGCAGCTCGCTGAGCTAGAAAACTACTTCCAAGAGCCCTGCGTCCCGGTTAGCCAGCAAATTGACCAGGTGATTGAAAACGCCGCCTCACCCACTGCCGTCCTCTACCCCATCATCCTGGCCAACCGCCTAGAAATTATCCTCAAGCTGCCAAATCAACCCCTCCAGCAGTACACCACCGCCATTTCCCAAGCCGACCTAGAAACGCTGCTCGGCCAGCTCCAGCGAGACCTGCGCCTCCCCTTCACCCTCAACGAAGTGCGCGCCGAATCTGGCCAGCTGTACGACTGGCTCATGCGGCCCCTCGCCCCCGCCCTCGAACGCAACGACATAGACACCCTCGTCTTTGTATTAGACGGCTTCCTGCGTAGCATCCCCATGGCCACCCTCTATGACGGCCAGCAATACCTCATCGAAAACTACAGCATCGCCCTAGCCCCCGGATTGCAGCTGGTAGATCCACAGCCCCTCCAGCGCAAAAATCTCAGCGCCCTGATTGCGGGCCTGAGCGAATCGCGCCACGGCTTTTCTGACTTGCCCTTTGTACAGAGCGAAGTCACCCAGCTGCAGCAAACCCTACAGACCACCACTGGCACCGAGCTACTGCTCAACGAAACCTTCACCGCAGATAACCTCACCACCGCCATCAACAACACGGCCTACCCACTGGTGCACCTCGCCACCCACGGCCAGTTTAGCTCTGACCCAACCGACACCTTTGTCCTCGCCTGGGATAAACCCATCCAGGTCAACGAACTCAATCGCCTACTGCGCCAAAGCGAACAAAATCGCCAGGGTGCCATAGAACTCCTCATTCTCAGCGCCTGCGAAACCGCCGCCGGAGATAAACGCGCCGCCCTAGGCTTGGCAGGCGTCGCCGTGCAGGCAGGTGCCCGCAGCACCCTCGCCTCCCTCTGGAATCTAGATGACGAAAGCAGCGCTCTCTTTTCCACCTACTTTTACCAGGCCCTGCAAGATGAGACCCTCTCAAAAGCCCAAGCCCTCAGAGATGCCCAGCAAAAGCTCTTGGGCTCAGCGAATGCGCCCAATGCCATCTATCAGCATCCGCGCTACTGGGCACCGTATGTGCTGCTAGGTAACTGGCTATAGATCGTTTCAGCCAGCCTCTTCTAAAAAGACAGGTTGGCGAGCTTTACGGAGGTGACTCACCAAAAACAATGAATAGAGTAGATCAGGCGGTATCTCCTTCTCTTTATCTTCTCTATTTCCTATGAAGCGGTTTCTGATATTTCTGTTTAGTGTAGGCCTGTTTTTGGCGCTGTTGGTCAGCCTCTCACCGGCTCGGGGCATTGTGTGGGACTGGAGCCGTGTTTCCACCCAGGGCATCTTAATCAAGCTTTTGTTAGCGGGTGCACTGGCCTGCTTTTTGCCCAAAAATCGCGATCGCGTGAGCTATGTCAGCCTCAGCTTTCTTATCGGCATTGTGATGGGCAGCGTGGGCCTGTTCTTTATCAAGGCCATTTATATTCAGGGGATGTACCGCTGGCCGTTTGAGGTGCTGAGCCTCGCGATTCCTGAAATCGGCACTGCCTTTTGGCACACCTCTCGGTTAAATCCTCTCTTTGCCAGCTGCCTAATTCCCATTGGCCTGATGTCTCTTTTCATCAGCCATCCCAAGCTCAAGTGGTACGCTCTCGGCGTGGCAGTGGGTACGACAGCTTTCTTGATGGTTGCGACATTCTCTTCACCTTCTGTAGTTTGGTTTGGGCGAGGGCTTTGGGCTCAGCTATACCTCATGACAAACGCTGTTGTTTGTGCCATTGTCACGAGAACTTTCTTTACGGTCGCCACCGAGGGCTAATCACAAATCATTTCGATAAACGACAGCTTACTTTGCCATACCACCGCAAAAGCCCTCCGTACTGAAAGTATGGAGGGCTTTTGCATGGAGTATTTTTGCATAGAGAGCTTTTTTGCGTTGCGGTTGCACAGCGGCTTACACAGTATTCTCTATAATCTCATTTTCCATAGCCTCGTGAGCAATCTCTCTCACCTGCTCAGCTTCTTCATGGCGACCCAAATCTTCGAGTGCCATAGACTTTAGCATTAGCACTGCTTGAAAATGGTCTGAGCGCTGGGACAACACTTTGTCATAGGTTGCGATCGCAGCTTTCAACTGGCCCATCTCAGCCAGCAAAAAGCCCTTATACGCCAGTGCATCTACATTATCGGCATCTGCAGCAATGGCCTGCTCACAGGCGCTCAGCGCTTCTGGGTAGCGTTTGATAAATCCTAGGGTTTTACTCTTTTGTAGCAGTACCGCACATCGATTAGGTGAATTCGGAGAAACTTTTTCGTAGGTTGCGATCGCCTCTACATAGCGCCCCAGCTTACAGAGCACGCCACCCTTATCAAACAGGACGTCCGAGTTGCCAGGCTCAAGCGTAAGGGCTTTGTTGTAAGCTGCGATCGCATCTACATACCGGCCCATCGCTTCTAAAATATTGCCCTTACGATGCCAGCCCAAAAAGTGTTGTTCATTTACCTCCAGCGCCTTCTCACAGCAGTCTAGAGCACCCGCCCAATCGTTTAATTCACTCAGCTTCAGGCTTTTTTCGAGTAAAAACTGAGCCTTTTTCAATTGATATAAAGACGCTTGCAGGCACATCATCAGCTGACCCAATCAGATGTTTTATCTATGGCAACTACAGGTCTAAAAAGGCCCGTTCCTTAAATGACTAACAACTTATTTTTTATTTATCCAAAGATATTGCTTTCGGTAGATGACTTAGCGTTGACAAAAAGGCAGTATTGAATTAAGCAAATACATCAATATATTTTATGCCAGCCTCAGCTCGTTCCGCCAATCTAGTCAGCAGTTATTTGAAGGCGATTGGTCGCGTCCCCTTGCTCACCCACGAAGAAGAGATTCAGTTAGGCAAAACTGTACAGCAGTTTATGGCCCTTAAAACCCTAAAGGAGGAGCTGACTGAGTCACTCGGCCAAGAGCCCTCGACAGAACAGTGGGCTCAGGCAGCAGAAATGTCTTCCAAGGAACTGAAGAAGGCGATGAAAGCTGGGAAGCGTGCAAAGAGCAAAATGGTCAAAGCGAATCTACGCTTGGTCGTCTCCATTGCTAAAAAGTATAGCGGTAGCAAGCTAGAGATGATGGATCTTATCCAAGAGGGTAATCTTGGGCTCAACCGTGGCGTAGAAAAGTTTGATCCGCTAAAGGGCTATCGGTTTAGTACCTATGCCTACTGGTGGATTCGACAGGGCATCACGCGGGCGATCGCAGATACTAGTCGCACCATTCGCCTTCCCATCCACATCAACGAAAAGCTGGCAAAAATGCGCAAAATTCAGCGCAAAATTACCCAGACCTTAGGCCGCCCTGCAAGGCTCTCAGAGGTTGCGGAAGAACTCTCTCTCTCTGTCGAAAAGGTTAGAGAACTGCAAACCCAGAGCAGACTGCCACTTTCTCTAGACATGCGCATCGGCAGCGAGCAAGACACCGAACTCGGTGCCCTTTTAGAAGCAGACAACATGCAGCCAGAAGAGTACGTCACCCAGAGCCTGCTCAAGCAAGACATCCGACAGCTCTTGCAGCGCCTGACGGCTAGGCAAAGAGACGTCATTCGTATGCGCTATGGCTTGGATACTGGCAAGAAAATGACCCTTGCGCAAATCGGTAGCAGCCTAGATATCAGCCGAGAGCGGGTTCGCCAGATAGAGAGAACTGCTCTCAGATTGCTACGAAAGCAGGGCAGCGGACTAAGAGAATATGCATCGGCTAGCTGAAAGACGAAGCTGAAAGACGATATCTAAACCTAAAGAAAGAGCGGCAAAGTATTTTCTTTGCCGCTCTTTTTGTCGTGGCTTAAAAAGACCTCTTTACACTGCATTTTTACTGTCCTAATTCATCACGGGTAAGTCGGCTTATCTAGCAATCCTCGGAGTCTGCCTTTGCAGTCAGAACAGCAATCAGTCCATCTACCATGCGATCGCGCTCCAGAGGCAAAATCTCGCTGCCATGCAGCACCTGCTGAATAATCAGGTAGTGCACAACGGAGCCCACAAACACCCGCGCCGCAACCATTGGGTCGTCTAAATTTAGCTGAGTCTGCTTAGCAAAGTAGGCAGCAAAGGTTTCTATCATGGGCTTCTCGATTTCACGCACAAAAGTTTGCGCCAGGTGAGGAAAGCGCTCAGACTCACCAATAATTAGGCGCATGAGCCGAATAATAGCTTCATCACGGGGGAAGTCTTCAATCACAAATGTTGCAATTTTCTTCAGCACTTGTTGAGGCGGCATCTGACTAGCTGACTGCACCAACAGGGCGGGCATCCTTTTTCGGTTTAACGCGGTTAGCTGATGCACCAGCGCCAGAAATAACCCTTCTTTATCTTCAAAATACTTGTACAGCGTCGGCTTAGAAACGCCAGCGGTCTTAGCAATGCGCTCCATGCTAGCCGCCGCATAGCCCTGCGCCGAAAACACCTCAAGCGCACCTGCTAAAATCGCAGCCGCTTTTTCAGACTTCTTTTCAGCAGCCGATAGCAGCTTCTCAGGCATGGGGGGCTCAAAATGGCTCACGCAGGTGACTCCACAGGGGTTCTAGCAATATCTTATAGCGTCCGCCCACGCTAACGACAGGGCGAACTTCCGACCCATATGACTGCGCGACTTTTCAAAATTGTCCGCGATTACAGATTTTCACCTATTGACTTTACTAAACGGTTTAGTAATATAAAGATGTGCCGCACAGGTTCCTCAACCCATTTGGCAAAACGACTCAGCCTATCAATCAACCTGTCAATCAATTTTTAGATCAACCTGTAAAGAGGTGCAGCGATGAACTTGAGTGTCTTAAAGCTAACGTCCACGAAGGCGGGCTCATCCGTTCGGTGGCGATGGATTTTGGCCCTGGCTCTACTTGGGATGATGAGCATCGTGGGCTGGCGGCTATGGCAGATAAATGCGACACGGCTCGACACTGCCGACACAGAAATGGTGATGCCCGAGATTACGACGGTCACCGCGCTCGGGCGGATAGAACCAGCTGGAGAACTCATCAACGTTACAGCGCCTACCTCCGCGCAAGAAAGCCGCATTGGAGAGCTGCGCGTGGCGGTGGGCGATCGCGTTCAGGCAGGGCAAATCATTGCTGTTTTAGACAATCGCGATCGCCTGCAGGCCGCTTTACAAAAAGCTGAACAGCAGGTCGTTGGGGCGAGAGCACTGCTGGCACAGGTAGAGGCCGGTGCTAAGTCGGGCGAAATCGCAGCACAGCAGGCTGAAATCTCTCGGTTAGAAGCTGAGCAACTCGGCAATCTAGAGACGCAAAGCGCCACCATTGCTCGCGTAGAGGCCGAAGTCAACAATGCCCGTGACGACTTTCAGCGCTACGCGTCGCTATATCAGCGAGGGGCGATTTCTGCCTCTGAGCGTGATTCTAGACGGCTGACGCTAACCACAGCAGAACAGCGATTGGCTGAAGCAAACGCGACGCTGAGCCGAATTCAAACAACAGGTGCTCAGCAGATTTCTCAGGCTCGCTCTACCTTGGATCGCATCGAAGACGTACGCCCTGTCGATATCAATATCGCTCGGGCGGAAGTGGCCTCTGCCCAGGCGGCAGTTGCTGAGGCTCAAGTCACCTTGGATCAGGCCTATGTGCGATCGCCCCAGGCAGGGCAAATCATAGAAATCCATACCCATGCGGGTGAAACCTTAGCGAGTGAAGGCATTGCATCTATTGGTCAAACCCAAGCAATGATGGCTGTCGTAGAGGTTTACCAAGACGACATCGACAAAATCAAACCTGGACAGCCTGTTAGCTTAACTTCAACGGCTATACCCGACACCCTAGAAGGCACCGTACAGCGCATTGGACTGCAAATCGGCCAGCAGCAAGTTGTCAATGAAGACCCAACGGCCAACATCGACGCAAAAGTGGTGGATGTCTATGTCGAATTAGATGCGGATGCCAGCGCTCGAACCGCTAGCCTAACCAACCTACAGGTCACGGCAACTATTGAATTCAAATAGATCTCACTGAGTACGTTCTATTCCAAACACCATTCAGATCACATTGTTTGATCGGTTCAACCCTGGGAAATTGTTTTATGTCTGGCTTTCTTAGACCCGATAAGCTCATCAAGCTGTTGAAAGATCGTACGCCTCTGGGCTTGCTACAGCTCAAGCACGATCCAGCACGGTTGCTCACTGCGATCGCAGGCATTGCCTTTGCCGACATTCTCATTTTTTTGCAGCTCGGATTTGCAGATGCGCTGTACAAAAGCAATACACAGTATCCCAGGGCAATCCAGAGTGACTTAGTCATTATTAGTCAGCAGGCCAAAAACTTTTCTAGACTACGCACATTTCCTAGCCGACGGCTATACCAAGCCCAAGATGTACCCGGTGTCGCCTCTGCTGACGAAATGTTTATATCATCCGTTAACTGGCGCAACCCACAAACCCGCGAGAAAACTTCCATGCTGCTGGTAGGGCAGAACCCCGATCAGCCCGCCTTCAATATTCCTGACATTAACCAAAACATTGCGATCACTCACATGCCAGATACCTTTTTGTTTGATCGTGCTGCTCGCGGTGATTATTCAGAAATGATTGAACAGATACAGCAAACTGGCAGTGCCCAAACTGAGATCGGGTTAAGAACCATCACGGTCGCTGGCTTGTTTTCTGTATCTGTTCAATCATTTCTGAATAATCACCGCGAGCAGCACGATCAAACAAAAAGGTATCTGGCATGTGAGTGATCGCAATGTTTTGGTTAATGTCAGGAATATTGAAG
>JBCBKQ010000155.1:0-13640 GCA_038521595.1 Cyanobacteria bacterium J06627_28
AGACTCTCAGGTTCATGGATAAGTTAGAAGGAATGCGGGCGTTTACAGAGGTTGTCAACCACAGCGGATTTGCGGCAGCAGGCAGACATCTGGGCCAGTCGCGTTCGGTGATTAATAAGCTAGTAGCACAGTTAGAAAAAGATTTGGGCGTGCAGCTGCTACAGCGAACCACACGGCGAGTGAGCCCCACTGATATGGGCCGCGCCTACTACGAACGGTGCGTTGAAATTTTGGCAGAGGTACGAGCCGCCGAGCTATCGATTACACAAATGCAGGCAGAGCCCAAGGGGTCACTGCGAATCAATGCACCGATGTCGTTTGGCACCTTGCATTTGGCAGAGGCCATCGCGGCTTTTATGCAGCGCTACCCAGATATTCAGGTACAAATGACGCTGAGCGATCGCTTTATAGACCTGATCGAAGAAGGCTTTGATGTCACTTTTCGCATTTCTGAGCCAGTGGCAGAAGAGTCGCTAATCGAACATGCGATCGCCCAGGCCAACCTCGTCATCTGCGCCGCCCCCAGCTACCTTCAAAAGTACGGCACACCCACCCATCCAGACGAGTTGATCAACCATAGCTGCCTAAAATATGGCCACTTAGCCACCGATAGCAAATGGCAGCTCATCGGGCCAGAGCGTAAGTACACCGTGCCGATTAAATGCCGGTGCTATTCCAATAATGGAGAAGTGCTCAGAGAAAGTGCGATCGCAGGCGTTGGCATTGCCCTTCTACCCACTTTTATTGCAGGCGACGCTCTCAAGCGCGGTCAGCTCGTACAAATCTTAGACAACTACTGCCTAGCGCCGCTATCCGCAAGACTTTGCTACGCCACCAACCGTCATCTTTCCACCAAAATTCAGCTGCTAACCAGCTTTCTTCAGGAGTGGTTTAAGCATCCAGCCTGGGAAAAAGATCTCTAAGCCCTCTAGATAAAACAGTCATTAGAGTAAAACAGCTACTAGAAGACAGTTACTAGAAAATAGAGAAAGGCCTTATGTAGACACAGGCACCGAGGAAGTATCCGACTGCTTTCCTCTATTTTTTGCCAGCTGCTCAGAGACGACAGCCACCTCTTCTAGCCGCGCAGCATCCAGCGTTTCTTCATCTACAACCTCTTCAGCTACGGCTGTCTCAACGGCAACATCTTCATCCACAACCTCTCCAGCCACAACTTCTTCAGCCACAACCGCCGAGAGACTCACCGCTTCAGCCGCTTCGACAGACTGCTCTATAGACTGCGCCAGCGCCAGCGCCTCAGCCTCAATATCTTCCTGAATTCGCCGTGACGCAAATGAAATAAACCCAATACCGACAAAGCCTGCACTAAACAGCAGCCACCCATCGAGCACATAGGTCATAAAGTGGTTTAGTTCGCTAATAGACATAGAAATACGCCTCGCTAAACAGATGTTTTACAGATGCTTTTATGGGCTCATTATGCGTGTTCTGCGGCTGAGATTCAATCAGTCATTGAGAATAGTTGTATCGTTACCCCTTGGTGAAGGCCTGTATGGAATGAAACGAAGCGCGTAGAATTGAAAGGTTATCCTTATTAGGCTTAGCCTCAAGCGGTGGGCCAATCTCTGCATTAGCTATGGTTTCTAGTACTCATTCAACGTCTGCGAGTTCTACTGTTTCATCCACGGTGCAAACAAACGGTCACACGACGACATCGCACACGGCATCGTCGAGTCGAACGGCCACGGTTAGCCGTACAACCAAAGAAACAGATGTCCAGGTTTCCTTGAACATAGACGGCAGTGGTAAATGCACCGCCGATACGGGCATTCCATTTCTCGACCACATGCTGCATCAAATTTCGTCCCATGGCCTATTTGACCTAGAAGTGCGGGCCACTGGAGATATTGAAATTGACGACCATCACACCAATGAAGATGTGGGCATTACCTTGGGCATGGCACTTAAAGAAGCACTGGGCGATCGCAAAGGCATCACCCGATTTGGCCATTTCGTCGCCCCCCTAGACGAAGCGCTGGTACAGATTTCCCTCGACTTTTCGGGTCGCCCCCACCTCAGCTATGGCCTAGAGATTCCCACCCAGCGCGTCGGCACATACGATACTCAGCTCGTCCGCGAGTTCTTCGTAGCCATTGTGAACCATGCGCAAATGACATTGCATGTGCGGCAGCTAGACGGCATCAACTCTCACCATATTATCGAAGCCACCTTTAAGGCGTTTGCCCGCGCTATGCGAATGGCCACAGAGAGCGATCCACGCAGAGCGGGCACTATTCCTAGCTCTAAAGGCGTGCTCTAGATTGGAAAAAATCAGGTCTAAATCCGATGAGGCCTGCGGCAGTTAATCCACTGGGGCGTCGCAGGCTGAGAACGGCGGGTTTTCTGTCGGCTTGCACCCATCGCGCTCATGGCAGGCTCAGAAACATAAGAACGGACAAAATCCTTGAGTGCTTTGAGTGTTTGTTCGGTATCTCTCGGCGTTGCCAAAGATGCCGCAGAAACCTGAGCCAACCAAGCTTGGGGCGTCCTGCCGTAACGATTGTGCAGGGCTGCTAGTAGCGCGGCGGGGCTATCCGGTGACACATTGATGCTAAGCGCAGCACTCAGTGAATGAATAGTGATGCCGTCTTGCGCAGAGACGGCCATAGCAGCAGCCCCCGGTTTAGCCCCTGATTTAACAGAGTGTAAGAGAGACGTTTGCAGGGAGGACAGCTTAGTATTGGGCCTTGTGGCAACAGCGCCAACGGCAACTGGCTGAGGCGCACTCATCCTTATAGGCTGGCTGACTTGCTCAGAGGCAGGTGCTGTGACCAGCAGTACATAGTCAGACTGAGCAACCATCGCCGATATACCAACCGGCAGCTGATAGCCCAAATGGCAGCGAACATCGGGCAGCTGCCAGTCTGAGATGGATTGAAAAAGCGTTTGAGCAGCCTCAGACTCGTCGCAGCAAAGCACCCAAAATTTTGTTTTATCAGCAATATCAGTAGTAATAGGCATATTAATAATTCAATGACTTATTTTCAGAAGCACGCTCTGGAAAATTCCTTTTTTCTAGAGCTGAGAGCGTCATTGCGTTGACCAGGCGGTCTTAATCTATTTGGTAGGGGCCGAACGGTTCTAGGAAGGGGCAATTCCTATGACATAAGACTTGGAGCAAAAAGCTTATAGCGACCTCAGCAGCAACCCTGAGCTGAAGAATAAAAATGGTCTTCGCAGTGAGTTTTCTTGATAAGTTGTCTTGATAAACATATTGCCCCAGAAAATAAAAACATCAAACATATTTAATTAAAAAATTTACTATCCGACACAATCGGGGATCATCGATCACCAAAGGGATTGAGCCTTAAGATTGTTGTTATAAGTCGCTTTATCAGGCGTTATATGAGAGGCGTTCAGTATGCTCATTGAGTGGTTGAGTGAACGCTTACGCCCTGAAAAATTCCTGATTTTCCTAGCTGTTTCATCCCTGTCACTTATGCTTAATGCTCATACAGCCACACCAAAAACTACACCTGCAAAAACTAGGGTAATGAGTGCTCATTCTTTAAACGCGTTAACAAAGGAGTCTCCACGTAGCATCGCTACTTAGAGGTAGAGAACGGATTTTCTCGCGTCATTTTGGCCAGAAATCTCAAAGCTTCGTTAACCGCGTCGGCACTTTGAAAAAGCTCAGCGACATCTGGTTCTAGCCGAACGAGCGTTCCGGCAAAGTTTTTTCTTTTAGGCCCCAGCTTTCTAACGCTTAATTGTCTTAAGTCATATTCTGCTCGCAGGGTATCTTCTGGTGCTGCATCAGGATTCTTCATAAGCTTCTTGCCCTCTCATTGATAGAGGCTGTACAAGCATCTATATATTTAGATTTGAGTGGGTATCGTGACAACGTTTATCACTGACAAAGGTCATAGTCTACTATGGGAAACTAATTCTAATTCGATACTTTCAGCACCTCTTTCGAGTAACCCGATACCGCTATGAGCAAAGGCACTCTTTTTGACAAAGTCTGGGACGCACATACCGTTGGCACATTGCCTTCTGGCCAAACTCAGCTATTCATTGGCCTGCACCTGATCCATGAGGTGACGAGTCCCCAAGCCTTTGCCATGCTAAATGAGCGCGGGCTAAAGGTGATGTACCCCAATCGCACTGTGGCAACGGTGGATCATATCGTGCCGACAGAAGACCAGTCTCGGCCCTTTGCGGACCCCATGGCCGAAAAGATGATGAGTGCCATAGAAGCCAATACAAAGGAGCATGGCATTCAATTTTTTAATGTGGGCTCGGGCTCCCAGGGCATTGTGCATGTGATTGCACCGGAGCAGGGATTGACTCAGCCGGGGATGACCATTGCCTGTGGGGATAGTCATACGTCTACCCATGGGGCTTTTGGCGCGATCGCATTCGGTATCGGCACCAGCCAAGTGCGCGACGTCCTCGCCTCCCAAACCCTGGCGCTCGCCAAGCTAAAAGTCCGCCGCATCGAAGTCAATGGCACCTTGCCCGAAGGTGTCTACGCCAAAGACATTATCTTGCACATCATTCGCAAGCTGGGCGTCAAAGGCGGCGTTGGCTTTGCCTACGAATTTGCCGGGAGTGCCATCGAGAGCCTCTCCATGGAAGGCCGCATGACCCTGTGCAATATGTCTATCGAAGGCGGCGCCCGCTGCGGCTACGTCAACCCAGACCAGACCACCTACGACTATATAAAAGGCCGGGACTTTGCCCCCAAAGCAGACCAGTGGGACACCGCCGTCGCCTGGTGGGACAGCCTACGTAGCGATGCCGACGCCGACTATGATGACGTCGTTACCTTTGCTGCTGCGGACATTGCACCTACGGTCACCTGGGGCATCACTCCCGGCCAGGGCATCGGCGTCAATGAAACGATTCCCACGCCTGAGACCATGCCCGAAGATGAGCGGCCTATTGCAGAGGAAGCCTATCGGTATATGCAGCTCTCACCTGGGAAACCGCTAGCCGGGACAAAAATTGACGTGTGTTTCATTGGCAGCTGTACCAATGGCCGACTCAGCGACCTGCAAGAAGCTGCCCGCATCGCCAAGGGCCGCCAAGTTGCTGAAGGCGTAAAAGCCTTTGTGGTTCCTGGCTCTGAGCGGGTAAAAGTACAGGCCGAAGCCGAAGGCCTAGACAAAATCTTTGAGGCTGCTGGCTTTGAATGGCGCGAGCCGGGCTGCTCCATGTGCCTGGCCATGAATCCAGACAAGCTAAAGGGCACTCAAATTAGCGCCTCGTCTTCTAATCGCAACTTCAAAGGCCGCCAGGGGTCTTCCTCGGGTCGCACGCTGCTCATGAGCCCGGCAATGGTCGTCTCTGCGGCGATTACTGGAGAGGTAACTGATGTTCGTGAGCTGGCACCTGTTGGTTGATTAATTTCTTGGGCTTAACTGCAGACTATTTTCCAAGTAGCCTGTTTTCCGAGTAGCCTGTCACACTTGTGGAATAGCCTTCTAGGCTGTTCCACAAGCGACACCTAGCCTGTAATCTCCTTTACCCAAAAAAAGTAGTCAAAATCACTTAAAACTTTCCGTTCTCTTAACCTTCTCTTTCTTTAGGGTTAACGAGCATCTCTAATGATGTTTCTAAAAGCTAGAAGCTCAAAAAGCTAAATTAGGGGTTAACTTGTTTTGGCACTTTCAACGTCTCTTCAAACTCACAGCCAGTCCAATCCGTTTGTCGATCAGTTGGAGGCGCTTTATCAAGAGCGATCGCTGGTAACCTACGCCGCCGGGCTCACCATTCCACTACAGTCTCAGCACCTACACATCATTTGCCGGGGCATTGTACAGCTGCACACCATCCATGCCGATGGCAACGAAACCATCGTCGGACTCTGCGGGCCTACCATGGCATTTGGCTCTTCGCTTACGCACCTGCATCCTTACTGGGCCACTGCACTCACAGACACAGACCTATTGCCACTGTCTCTCAGTGAAATCGAAGCCTCTCCAGCCTTAGCCGCTGGGCTATTTCCTCAGCTCGTTCGTCGCCTTCAGCAGTCGGAGGCCTGGCTGGCATTTTCGGGCAAGCGTCTGGTTACAGACCGCCTGCGCAGCTTGATTATGCAGCTAGCGCAAGATTTTGGACAAGTCGGGCCCAATGGCGTCCGCATCAAAATTCGCCTAACCCACCATCAGCTGGCAACTATTATTGGTACAACTCGGGTAACCGTTACGCGCCTGCTAAGAGACTTCAAAGGTGAGGGCTGGCTCAGCGTTCACCGTCGTCAGCTGATTGTGGCGCCTCAGGCGCTAGGCATGCCACTATACGGCGAATCAATTACTCACAGGCCGGCATAGCCGTTTGTTTGGGCTAGTCGTCTAATTTGAGCTGATATTTTCAGCGTTCTAGATATGAAATGCGGCTGCCTTTACGGCGTCCGCATTTTTATTGTCGCTGCATAAATTAACTTAGTTGAGAAGGCCTAGCAGGGAACAAATTCAGTTGGGTTGATATCAATGTTAAGGAGCAAGTCACTAATCACTACGGCGCTCTCCTAAGTTCTTTGCGCTAGTCGAGCGGACGCTGTAGCCAAACGGATGAGCCGGTCTGTTATCTAAGCTGTGCAATGGTAGAAATTCTAGACTCCTCGATGACGGCTGTTACCTCATCCGCAGCTGGTACGGCAATCTCAGGAGTGGAGTACTCGCAACTAGCGCTGGATCAGCTGACGTTGCATCAGTTAGTAGAGCGGCAGGCTGTGCGATCACCTAGCGCGATCGCACTCACCCACAAAGGCAAACCCTTCACCTACC
The DNA here is from genome assembly GCA_038521595.1 of Cyanobacteria bacterium J06627_28. Taxonomy (GTDB): domain Bacteria; phylum Cyanobacteriota; class Cyanobacteriia; order Phormidesmidales; family Phormidesmidaceae; genus Phormidesmis. The sequence continues at coordinate 6,756 of JBCBKQ010000155.1, forward strand.
AGGAACTAAACGAGCAGGCCAATCAGCTGGCACACTATCTGCTTGCCCAAAGGGTAGTGCCCGAGCAGCTAGTTGCGATTAGTGTTGTGCGATCGCCCGAGATGATCGTCGCCTTCCTAGCCGTACTCAAAGCCAGCGCCGCCTACGTCCCCATCGACCCAGACTATCCAGAAATTCGCCGCCAGTACATCTTGAACGATGCCAGCGTTGAGATTGTGCTGACACAGCAAAGTCTAGCCTCAGAATTTGAAGGTAGAGTCGCCAACGTCATCTATTTAGATAACGAGCCAGCGCTTGCGACACAACCGACCAATAATCCAAACCTGAGCATCAACCCCCAACAGCTTGCCTACGTCATCTACACCTCCGGCTCCACAGGCAACCCCAAAGGCGTCATGGCCCATCACCGAGGCCTCGTAAACTACAGCCTTGCCCTAGTCGAAGCCCTAGCGCTAACGCCAGCAGATCGGATGCTTCAGTTTTCCACCATGAGCTTTGACTTCATCGTCTCAGAGGTCTATCCAACCCTGGCCTCCGGCGGTTCCCTGGCCCTGCGCACAGACGAAATGGTGCGCTCCACCCAGGCCTTTGTAGACTTCATTGCCCGAGAAGAAGTCACCGTCATCCAGTTCACCACCGCCTTTTGGCACGAGCTAGTCAATGGCATTGACCGCCTTGGCATTAGTCTGCCGCCCAGCCTCAGGCTGTTGCTCTTTGGCGGTGAAAAAGCCTCCCTCACCCTATGCCGTCAGTGGGTAGAAAAAATCGGCGACTATCCCAGGCTATTCAACGCCTACGGCCCCACCGAAGCCACCGTCATCACCACCCTGTACGACGCCGTTGCCGAAGGTTACGACGGCACAACAGATTTACCCATTGGCCGCGCCATTCGTAATGCCAAAACCTATGTGCTAGACAACAACTTGCAGCCTGTCGCGCCCGGTGAAGCAGGCGAGCTATGCATCGGCGGGCCAGGGGTGACCCACGGCTACCTGAATCTGCCCGACAAAACCGACAAAGCATTTTGTGACGATCCCTTTGTGCCAGGAGGGCGTCTGTACAAAACAGGTGACCTCATAAAAATGGACAAAGGCGGCCTCATTCACTTTGTTGGGCGCGTAGACTTTCAGGTAAAAATTCGTGGCTACCGAATCGAACTTGGAGAAATTGAAAGCTGCCTCGACCAATACCCACTGCTGCAGTCAAGAATCGTCATCGCCCGAGAAGACAATCCCGGTGACAAGCGCCTAGTCGCCTACATCGTCATGAAACCCGGCGAAACCCTAAATCGCAGTCACTTGCAAGCTTTCATGGCAGAAAAGCTCCCGGCTTTCATGGTGCCGTCTGCGGTCGTCATCATGGACGAGCTACCTAAAAATGCCAACGGCAAAATTGATCGAAAGGCTTTACCCGCGCCCACAAGACAAAGCAACAACATTGTTGCACCTCGTACACCGCTAGAAAGTCACCTTATAGACATTTGGTGCTCCATCCTTCCCCTCGACAATATCAGCATCACAGATAACTTCTTTGAGCTGGGTGGAAACTCTCTTTTGGTTATGAGGCTCTTTAGCCAGCTAGAGGCAGAGCTAGGCGTGCAGCTACCCATGACAGATATTTTTGAAGCGCCGACCATCGCACAGCTTGCCCCGCGAATAGAACAAACAACAGAAAGCGATAAATCAGCCACTGATAACGGCAGCTTAATAGCGCCCCTAAAAATAGGCACAGAATATCCATCGCTATTTTTAGTGCATGATGCCGATGGCGACACAGGCCTATACCTACATCTGGCTCGACAGCTCGGCGCATATCCATCTCCTTCTACTGCAAAACCGCGCACGGTATATGCCATCAAGCCACGGACAACAGCAGCTGCACCGTTAGCCCACAGTCGGATCTCTACCCTTGCACAAGATTACGTTAGTCAGATACGCCAGGCACAACCACGAGGGCCATACTTGGTCGGTGGGCTTTGCGCAGGTGGCGTAGTTGCATTTGAAATAGGGCTCCAGTTAGAACAGCTTGGAGAAAAGGTGACGCTTGCCCTGCTAGATACCCCTGCCCCCGGCGCAAAAAAGAAAGCTGGCCGCATCACCAACGCACGAATCAAAAGCTTTAATCAGGCTCTAGGCAAAGAAAAGAGGCTTGACGCACTGGCCAAAAGCATTTGGCAGAAAGGCAGCAGCGTTGTACGTTACGAAGTCCTCTCGGTCTGTCATAACTTCGTTAAGTCAGCCCGTGCAAGGGCACTTGTCTGGGCACAAGATAAACAATTTTCGCTGCCCAAGATCGGCCAGCCGCGCTCTATTCGTGATGTCTTAGTCTTTGCCTACGAGCAATACAAACCGACAAAAGCCTTTTCTGGACAAATGCTACTCATTCGCGCGACGCAGGGCAACGGGTCAGCACAAGACTTACCGTATGTGGAGGTCTATGCCGATACCCTCCTAGGCTGGCAACCTTACTGCAAACAACCTATCGAGACATGCGACGCTCCCGGCGGCCATTCAACAATGTTGCGCAGTGAAAATGTAGATACGATTGCAGCTGCAATAGAGGATTTTATAGAAGAAAATTTTATAGAAGAAAATTTTACAGAGCAGTCGCAGCAACAAACCAAGCCTTACACTACTGCATCCACTTAAATCTCTATTCAACTCTCTGTTCAACAAATTTCAAAACTTATATATCCATGATTGCTACGCCACGAGACACTCACACGCTTGACTACACGCAGCCACGCATCGACTGGAGCACAGCAGACTACGCCGCCTTTGGCCGTAAAAATCAACTCTTCAGCCACCGCTACCACGAGCTTCCCCTTTTTCAAAAAGAGCACCTGATTCATGTGCTAGATACCTATCCTCGCGAGTGGCTGCAGGCCTTTACCATGGGGCCAGATCCGACCATTCGATCAGACTGGCAAAGTGTAGACATCCACCCAGACACCTCCGGCACAGAAATCTGGCAGGCTGTCGAAAAAGGTAGCCTGTGGCTCAATCTAATTTTCTTGCAGAAGTACAGCCAAGACTACGCTGATCTTGTAGAAGGCATGTACGCCTACGTCAGCGAGCATTGCCCCCATTTAGGCGGGCCCAAAGCCAGCTTCACCACACTATTGATTTCTTCTCCTAGTGCTCAGGTGTACTACCACATGGATCAGTCACCAAATATGCTTTGGCATATGAGCGGCCAGAAAAAACTGTGGGTGTATCCAGCCATGGACTTACGACTGGTACCGCAGAACTTTTTAGAAGAGATTTATTCTGGGGAAGTTTCCGAATTTTTACCCTACAAAAGAGAGTTTGACGAGCTGGCAGAACAGTTTTTACTCACGCCCGGCACTGTGGTGTCTTGGCCACACAATGCACCTCACCGCATTGAAAATCTCTCGATGAATGTGTCGCTCACCACAAGCTATCAGGCACCCTTAGAAAATCGCCGCGCCCTAGTTCAAAAGGCAAATCGCTACATTCTGCGTAACCTAGGCATCAAAAATCGCTCTATCAAAGAAGTCGGCATTCGCCCCAGCATTAAACGCTTTAGCTACCGGGTCATCAACAAGCTAAAGCCATTTAAGCCAACGAAGCATCCCCACGATGACTACGTTACCAATTTACAAATCGACCCGACAGCGCCCAACGGTGTGAGACGATTGGAGACAGCAGTGACTGCCTCTTTCTCAAAGCATCGATAACCCAAAAATATGGCGAAGGCAAAACTAGACGACCTTGAAAAAGTTGAGGTGAGTTCTACCGAAGAGCTAAGAACGTGGTTTGAGACAAACCATGCTCAAAAAGAGAGTATTTGGCTAGTCACTTACAAAAAGACGGTGCCTAGCAAATACGTTGCCAACCCTGATGTGGTAGACGAAGTGCTGTGCTTTGGCTGGATGGATGGGCGCAAGATGAAACTCGATGATGAGCGCACCATGCAGCTACTGTCACCCAGGAAAACGCAGCACTGGTCTAAAACGTACAAAGATAAGGTCGCCAGGCTCACCAAAGAAGGGCGGATGCACGAAGCCGGTCTAGCGTCTGTTGCAGCGTCAAAAGCCAATGGCATGTGGGACTTCTTAAACGATGTCGATGCGCTAGTCAAACCCGACGATTTGGTAGAAGCGCTAGAGCAGCATCCACCTGCGCTAGAAAACTATGAGGCTTTTCCACCCTCAGCAAAACGCGACATTTTGAGGTGGATTAAACTTGCCAAAAAACCAGAAACCAGGGAAAAACGCATTCTCAAGACAGCGCAGCTTGCCGCTGAGAACAAACGCGCCTCTGGAACAAAGTAACGAGAGAACTCTGCCTTTCAGCCAACTTTCGACCAAAAGGCCCCTAGCTGAATCATCTCAGGCGATTACAAAGTCGAACTGAGCCTGCTTTCCCTCATCATCAGTTTGAACAGTCATTAGCAGCTCACGCTGGAAGAGGAAATCACCTTCATTTTCAGGTTCATCAGGTAGATACAGCTGAGTCGTCAGCACAGGATGTCCCGGCGCTTGTACCAGAACATGTAAATGACGAGTACGTCCCGAATACAGTCCAGGGACAATTGTCTCTATCCAGTAGCGCCCCTCTGCATCGGTAAACTGATGCCCTCGAAAATTGTTGCCTGTGTTGTCGTATTCACCCTTGTCATTCGTTTGCCATACATCAACAAGACTATTTGCAAGCGGCATACAATCTGTTGTTAAGACCTGTCCCGACACAACTAGCTGAGTGCCTACCGTATTTGCCTCTAGCAGCGACTGACGCTGAGGAGACGCTGGGCTGTAAAATGGGCCAGGGGTTTGGGATGGCGTCAGTGAGTAGTCGCCGCAGGTGGGTGTGGGTGGTAACGGCTGGGCTTGAGTATCTGAGTTGCCGATAGTGGCTTGGTTGCCTGATGTTTGAACAGATCTTGTTTGAAAAGGTCGCTGACAGGCTGTCACTAGAGACGCAGACAGAAAAAGCGATGACCGCCGTATGAATCGACGGCGACTGTGTAGGCTTAGCCGCTTTCTCCTGTTTGGTAAGTTTAGGCTCATGGGACTTATGCCTCCAAACGCTTTTTTGAATGCTTTTTTTTGAATTTAGAAAACAGTCGTGAGTTTGGCAGGGTGAGTGCCAATACCACGAGGATGGCGGTTACTAGGTTGAGATCTTGTGCTTTGAAGCCGAGGAAGCCGGCGTTTAGAGCCAGTGCGATCGCAACTCTATAAATCACCGAGCCCACCAGCACCGCTAACGTCGCCGATACCACACTCGCCGAGGGCAGCAGCGCCTCACCCAAAATCACCGTCGCCAAACCCACAACAACAGTCCCTACGCCCAGCGTCACATCGGCAAAACCATACAGCTGCGCAAACAGCGCCCCCGACAGAGCCGCTAGTCCATTGCTCAGCGCCATTCCTAATAAAATCAAGCGGTCAGTATCGACGCCCTGGGCCTGCGCCATTACCGAATTCATGCCTGTGGCCCGCATCGCCAGCCCCAGCTGAGACGTTAAAAACAAATCCACCATCACTTTTGCAACCACAACACCTACCAGCAAAATTAACGGGTTTACTAGCATAGTCGGCAACCCACTCAATAGGCCTTGCAACGGATCGAGCACCGAAGGCTGATTGAGTAATGACAGATTTGGCTTTCCCATAATGCGTAAGTTAACAGAGTAGAGCGCAATCATCGTCAAGATGCTCGCCAGCAAATTCAAAATGCCTAAGCGTACGCTCAAAAAAGCCGTGCATAGCCCCGCGAAGCCCCCTGCCACCATGGCAATGCCCGTCGCCACAAAAGGATTTACACCCGCCACAATTAACGTGCCTGCCACCGCCGCCCCTAGCGGAAAGCTACCATCCACCGTGAGATCTGGAAAATCTAGCACCCGAAAAGACAGGTACACCCCCAGGCTCAAAAACCCGTAGAGCAAACCTGTCTCCACAGCACCAAAAAAGGCAACGGCATTCATAAAAGCTAAGTCCTAGCGAAGTCTGAAGAGATTACTCCGCCTCAGCAGAGTCTGTTGCAGAAATAACTGTTTTTGCAAGCTGCACAGCCCAGCCGAGGACACCGACTAAAAACAACAGTGTCAACGGCGCTAACCCAGCAAAAGGGAACACAATCAACAGAAAAATAGAGAGTAAAATTGCTAGCCGAACCCAGTCATTATTCATTGAAGTGTCTCCTTGATTGAGGTAGGTAAACTTAAAGCGTGTCGTCTGCGCGAGCCGTCACAGACTCGGGGAGCTCAACACCCATGGCCTCAGCAGCTGCTGGGTTGATAGAAAGCTTTAGGTCTTTCACAAATTCGACAGGAAGATCGCCGACTCTATTGCCCTTGAGCACTTTGATGACCATCGCGCCTGTCTGACGGCCTACATCATAGTAGTCAAAGCTAATGGCTGCGATCGCACCTCTTCCGACAGAATCTGTATCTCCGGCAAACACCGGCACCTGATTGTCCTGCCCCACCTGAATCACCGATTCTAGCGCCGACACCACCGTATTATCCGTAGGAATATAAATCGCATCCACCGAGCCAATCAAGCTCCTAGCCGCCCCCGCAACTTCACTCGTAGCAGACACAGTCACCTCTTCAATCGTCAGGTTTTGCGCCGCTGCATTTTCATTAATCAACGCCACCAGACTCACCGAATTATCTTCACCCGCATTGTAAATAACACCCAACGTTGACGCCTCTGGCAAGATTTCCTTAATGAGTTCTAGCTGCTCTGTCATAGGGGCAAGATCGCTGACACCGCTGACGTTGCCGCCAGGCTTGTCGGAGTTTTCGACGAGCTTTGCACCGAGCGGATCGGTAACAGCAGAGAAAATAACAGGGGTATTGGTCGCGGCTGAGACGGCAGATTGGGCGCTTGGGGTTGCGATCGCAACAATC
>JBCBKQ010000156.1:0-13618 GCA_038521595.1 Cyanobacteria bacterium J06627_28
ATGACAGAGGAGAATCTTTACCAAAAGATTTTTGCCTCTCACTTCGGTCACCTGGCGATCATTTTCCTCTGGACGTCTGGCAACCTGTTCCATGTCGCTTGGCAAGGCAACTTCCCACAGTGGGTCTCTGATCCACTCAATGTGAAACCTATCGCTCATGCGATTTGGGATCCTCACTTTGGTCAGCCCGCAGTCGATGCATTTTCTCAGGCTGGGTCTTCTAGTCCTGTGAACATCGCTTACTCGGGTGTGTATCACTGGTGGTACACCATCGGTATGCGCACAAACGCTGACCTATACGCTGGCGCAGTCGGTCTTCTAGCTTTGGCATCTGTGATGCTGTTTGCTGGCTGGTTGCACTTACAGCCCAAGTTCCGCCCAAGTCTTTCTTGGTTCAAGAATGCTGAATCTCGCCTCAACCACCATTTGGCTGGTTTGTTTGGCGTCAGCTCTTTGGCTTGGACGGGTCACCTTGTTCACGTAGCGATTCCTGAGTCTCGCGGTGTGCATGTCGGCTGGAATAATTTCCTGTCGATGAAACCTCACCCCGCAGGCTTGAAGCCATTTTTCACAGGGAACTGGGGCGTTTACGCTCAGAACCCTGATACGGCGGGTCATATCTTTGGAACCTCTACGGGTTCTGGCGATGCAATCTTGACCTTCTTAGGTGGATTCCATCCTCAGACAGAGTCTCTCTGGCTGACGGATATGGCACATCACCATTTGGCGATCGCAGTCATCTTTATTGTGGCTGGCCACATGTACCGGACAAACTTCGGTATTGGTCACAGCATTAAAGAGATTCTCAATGGTCACACGCCTCCACAAGGTGGTTTGGGTGCAGGTCATAAGGGTCTATATGACACGCTGAACAACTCTTTGCACTTCCAGCTTGCGTTGGCGCTGGCTTCTCTAGGCGTTGTGACGTCTCTAGTGGCTCAGCACATGTATGCGCTACCGCCTTACGCCTTCATGGCTAAGGATTACACCACTATGGCGGCGCTATACACCCATCACCAGTACATTGCTGGCTTCATCATGATGGGCGCGTTTGCACATGGTGCAATCTTCTTGATTCGTGATTACGATCCTGCGGCCAATGAGAACAACGTGCTTGCACGGGTGCTCGACCACAAAGAAGCGATCATCTCCCACCTTAGCTGGGTCTCTCTGTTCCTCGGTTTCCACACGCTGGGCCTCTACGTTCATAACGATGTAGTGGTGGCGTTTGGTACACCTGAGAAGCAGATTCTAGTTGAGCCTGTGTTTGCTCAGTGGGTGCAGGCTGCTTCTGGTAAGGCGCTCTATGGCTTTGATACGCTCCTTTCTAACTCCGACAGTGTGGCCAATGCCGCTGCCAGTGGCATTTGGTTGCCGGGTTGGATGGATGCGATCAACAGCGGTAGTAATTCTTTGTTCTTGGCAATTGGGCCTGGTGACTTCTTGGTACACCATGCGATCGCACTCGGCCTCCACACCACCACTTTGATTTTGGTCAAAGGTGCGTTGGATGCTCGCGGTTCTAAGCTCATGCCCGACAAGAAGGACTTTGGTTACAGCTTCCCTTGCGATGGCCCTGGCCGTGGCGGTACTTGCGATATCTCCGCGTGGGATTCGTTCTACCTAGCTATGTTCTGGATGCTCAACACCATTGGTTGGGTGACCTTCTACTGGCACTGGAAGCACTTGTCCATCTGGAGTGGCAACGTCGCTCAGTTTAATGAGAGCTCGAACTATCTCATGGGCTGGCTACGTGACTATCTCTGGCTGAACTCTTCTCAGCTGATTAACGGCTACAACCCCTACGGGATGAATAACCTGGCTGTTTGGGCTTGGATGTTCCTCTTTGGGCACCTGGTCTGGGCAACTGGATTCATGTTCCTCATCTCCTGGCGCGGTTATTGGCAAGAACTCATTGAGACCATTGTTTGGGCTCATGAGCGTACGCCACTGGCTAACCTTGTTCGCTGGAAGGACAAGCCCGTCGCACTGTCCATCGTTCAGGCTCGTTTGGTAGGTTTGGCACATTTCACAGTTGGTTATGTGCTGACCTATGCGGCCTTCCTGATTGCGTCAACGGCTAGTCGATTCGGCTAAATACGTTTTAATTCGCAATGCTTGAATGAATAAAGAAGGGGCTCTCAAAAATTTTGAGAGCCCCTTCTTTTTGTGCTTGTGAGCTTTACAGTGTGTTGGGGACGACGTGTGTAGAAAAGAGGGAGGAATTACTAAGTCATGAGGCTTTACTAAAAAGATCTTTGTTTGAATCTGGGAATAAAGTAGAAGAGAGCTTTTTTAAGAGAGAAATGGTGTGATATGTGCTGAATACAAACGCAAAAGAGAAGGATACAGCTAGAATGCTGCTTCCGATAACTTGAGGCTCTCCGCTAGAAATCAAAGTTTTCACGATAGAAAATAAAAAAAACGCAGCTGCGCCAAGACTGATCAAACTCGAAAAGACGCCAATGCTGACAGAGTAGCTAGGATTCGTTGCGTTCGTTATTATCCCTGAATCCGTAGCATCCCCCGTTGTTGTGGAGGCGCCAAGGAGAATGACCGAGATGCCGATAGCATTGAATAGCAGAGCGACAAAGCGTTGATCGTATACACCTACCTTTGCATTGTGGAAGCTGGCTCCAGTTAAGTTCGCCATGGAGAAATCACACCCTCGAATATCTCCTCCATCAAAGTTGGCATTTGTTAAGGTGCTTCCTCTGAAGCTGGCACCTCTTAAATCAAGGTCTCTAAAATTAGTGCCAGAAAGGTCTTTATTGTCAAAACAGCGTTCAGACAAATCTTTACTCGTAACAGTATTGCCGCTGTCCATTGAATTAGGCTAATCCGTACAAGCTTAAACTTGCCATATTTTAATCATCTTAAGAAGTATATTCAATGTTTTTTGCTGGCTGCAGAATGATTTTTGAGTTGAGTTCTAGCTGTTTTCTATTAAGACGCTCTGCTACACAATATTATGTATAAGTGGAAATAAGATGTCTCATTCATTCTCGTCTCTCGCAGATTTGTTGCCTAAGCTCAGGATGGGTCAGTAGCCAATCATCTAACCACTGACAGCTCTGAGACATCAGTACGTCTAAATTTAGTTCCCATACGCGCACGGTGCCATCGGTGCTAGCGGAGACGAGCCGACTGCCAGAGCTGTCAAAATCGATATCCCACACGACGCCTTCGTGTCCGACTAATGGCGGTAGTAGCTGACCTATGGTGTCTTCGCTTTCGGCTTTAGGTGCGTTGAGTACTGTAGAAGACATTGACCATAGTCTGACGGTTTCGTCGTCGCTGGCGGAGGCTAAAAAGTCTCCTTTGGGACTAAAACACAGGCTGCGCACACAGTCGCGGTGGCCTTTTAACAAGATAGGCTGCTCCGAAAGTCTGATTTTGTTTGGTTCTGGGCGTAGGACTGACCATAGGCAAATGATGCCGCTCGCACCGCCAGAGGCTACCCATTGACCGTCTGGACTAAAGGCTGTGCACCAAACACCATGGGAGGAGGGTGCCAGAGGATTGCTGATGGACTGCGGAGATTGTTTTTCGGGTTCGCTAGTTGACGTTGTTTTTTCTGTAGTCTTTTCTGTTTTAGTTTGTTGTATTGTGGTTTGTTCTATCGTTTGGAGCAGTCCGTTTTCGTGATGCCATAGGCGTAGGGTATTGTCTTCGCTGGCGGTGATGAGGTGGCGGCCATCGGGGCTAAAGCTGACGTGCCAAACGGTGTCGGTGTGGTTGCTCCAGGTTTTGAGCAGGGTGCCTTTGGTGTCCCACAGACGGATAGTGCGATCGCTGCTCACAGACGCGAGGCGATTACCATCAGGACTATATCTCACCTGCCACACCGCATCCCCATGGCCGACCAACGTTCTCACCAATGTGCCATCTTCTTGCCAAATTTTGACCGAATAGTCCGCACTGGCTGACGCAAAAAAGCCTCCATTGGGGCTCCAGTCTACGCTATGTACACCCCGCTGATGTCCGGCAATTGTTTTCAACAGTTCGCCCTGGTGGCTCCAGAGCCTAATAGAGTCATCGTCCCCTGCAGACAAGATTTTTGGGGGTAAGTCTGCGAGTTCTTTGCCCGTAGAGGGCGTCGTTCGCTCTTTTTGATAGCAGGCGCTCCAGACGATGCCCTGATGGCTATAACAGATAGGAATCGTGGGGCCTGCCAGCTGCCAAATATGGACGCAGTCGTCATCTCCACCGGCAACGATAGCAGTGCCATCTGTTTGCCACGCTAGGCTATGGACGCTGCTGCGCTGGTCAAACACTGCCACTGTTTTGCCGTCTAATGTCCAGACGCGAATGGTTTGGTCATCACTGCCAGAGGCAATGCGATCGCCCGCTGGATTAAACGCGACTGTCCGCACCCAGTCGTCATGACCATAAAACGTTTTCAGCTTTTGTCCACTGCTGCGCCACAGCAAAATCTCATTGGCATCCCCCGCCGAAACAATCAGCTGCCCGTCGGGGCTAAAAGCCACGCTGCGAATCCAGCCCCGATGGCCATACAGCGTGTGCAACAGTTCGCCCGCAACTGACCAAATGCGAACGGTTCTGTCTTCTCCGCCAGACGCGATCAGCTGTCCATCTGGGCTAAAAGTCACCGTTCTCACCCAGTCGTCGTGCCCTTCGAAGGTGCGTACTAGCTCGCCTTCTAGGTTCCATAGGCGTAGATGGGTGTCGCTGTAGGCCGCTGCAATCACGGCCTCTGCTGGACTGTAGGCAAGGCTCGTAACGCTGGCCGCTGCCAAGGATATCTCTTTTAGGCAGGTGCCATTGACTTGCCACAGACGAATAGCATGATCCAGACTGGCACTGGCCATATGTTGACCATCTGGACTAAAGCAAACGTCTAAAATGCCTGCTGTGTGGCCGGTAAAGGTGGTCAACAGTTCGCCCCGACGATTCCAAAGTTTTAGCGTACTGTCTTCACTGGCAGAAACTATCTTTTCTGTGGGACTGTAAGCCACCGCCAGTACCCAATTTCGATGTCCTTCTAAACTGTTCTTTTCACGACTTTGATACAGAATCTCTCGTAGACACAGGACGGTTTGCATTTTTAAGAGTGCATCGTCTACGCTGCTAACCTGCCTGGCTGCGCGAAGCGCCTTTGCCAGAGCTTCTATGCTGTTGCCAGATAGCTGAAGAGATTTTGCAACAGAAGTGAGCGCTTTGATTTCTGCAACTTTAATCTTTTGACGTGCGAGCGTGGCCTGTAAGAGGGAGTCAGACTGGGCCATGAGCGCTTTTTGAAGCTGATCTTCGGTGAGCTGTCGACGCTGTCGTTCTGTTTGTAAGGCATCAATGAGTCCAGGCTGCTGCTGCTCTTGGATCAGGCCAGATAGATATTCGTGCACTAGCTGATAGCGAGCGCCGGAGACTTCGGGCACTTCAAAGACGAGGCCTGAGCCAATGAGAATATCAAGAACAAGGCTCAGCTGCTGGGGGGCGCTGTCTCCCGTTGAGAGGATGAGCGGCTCGTGTAATTCTGTGAGACTTTTGAGGGGGCGATTGTCGCCTTCACTCAGCAGGTATAAAACAGACTGGGCAACTTCTTTGTTTTCTGGGCCGCAGTCGCGGATGACGCTGTTTAGAAAGTTGTTGAGTAGCTGGGTTTTGGGCGATCGCCCCAGATCGCGATATTGCTCTAAGGTGATGATGCTTTCTCTCTGTAGCTGCGCTCCGACTACCTGCAATTCGATGGGGCGCACTTCGCCGGTGTCAGCGGCCAAGTCGTCTACGAGTGCTGTCACTAAGGGCTCTTCTGGATGAAATCCGGCTGAGCGGGTGAGCTGAAGAATGAGCGATTCGGCAGCTTTTGGCGTGAAGTTGCCTAAGTAGTAGCGAATCTCTTTGTTTAGGATGTCGTTGTCAATTGTGTTTAGATCCGCATTGCGATCCCATTCTAAAAGGTAGTGTAAAAAGTCTTCTCGCAGGGCAAGTACGATTTTTACATAGGGCAAATCTAGGCAGTTTCGCAGAAAGGCATACATGCCCTGACGCTTTGAAAAGCTGGGATATTCATAAAAGAAATCTTCAAACTGATCGAGAATGAGAATAACCTGCTGGTAGGTTGACTGGGTGAGCTGTTTGAGTGACTGGGTTAAAAGCGCAACAATTTTGGTATGTGCCCCTGGCTGAGTAGACAGATTCTCTATTTCTGTGACTAGCTCAGAGGGCACTATTTCTGTTGTTTGGGCGGCGGCGGATGAGGCGTTTTGTGCTGTAGATGAGATGGCACGGGCTAGTTGTACAGCCCAGGGCGTATAGTTTGCCACTAATACAGGTAGCGTTGTGCGTCCTTCACTCATCAGGTTGCGCAGGCGAGGCACTAACCCTGCTCGTAAAATGGAGCTTTTGCCTACGCCAGACTGGCCGTGGAGCACCACGATAGGGTAGCGGGGCTGGGATAGGCGAGTAACCAGTGCTTCAATGTCTTTGGTGCGTCCTGATGCTTTAATTTCGGCAGCTAAAACAGCTCTGTTGATGCTTTGTTCCTTCCCAATACTGATGTAGTCGGCTGTGCTGGAATTTGTGGCATGTAAGGGCTGAATTTGGCTGGCGCCGATGAAAGCTCGCAGTCCAAATAGGGTTTCTATGCGGCGCTGCTCCAGTTTGACTTCGAAGGCTTCGGCATAGTGCTTGTGCTTGTAGTAGAGGTGCCACAGGCGGTTTAGAATACGGCGATAGAGAGATAGATCGTAGCGAGGATCGGTGTTTTGCAGGGCAAGCTCTAGCTGGCTGAGGGCTTCTCGAGATTGGCCCTGTAGCTGCTGTGCGATCGCTAGCAAATAAAAGTAGCAGCCTCGGTGATAGCGCAGCGCCGTGCGGGCCGCTAAAATGTCGTCGCTTTTTGCCCTGTAGCGCTCTTCGCCAGCGGCAATGGTCAGCTCATTGCGGGCCATGGCCTCCTGAGATAGGGCATATCGCTCTGCGTTGAGCTGGTGAATAGCCCGGTCAGACATTTCTAAGGCCTGTTGGGCAAAGCCCTGGGCCTCACTTAAATAGGCCGACTGTGAATCACCTTTGTAGCGGGCGAGGGCGACTTCTGAGAGATAGCCATAGTCTCGGGCGAGCCTGGCGGGGTCTGTGGTGTGGAGGCGGGTGCTTTCTTGTGCGATCGCGCCTAGCTCATCCCAATCTTCTAGCTTTTGCAACACATCTGCCAGCGCCAAAATAAATCGCCCGATGCGATCAGGCCGGTTTTGCTGCCGAAAAATCGCCAAACACTGTTCAAACTGTTGCCGCGCCTGTTGACAGGCTGAGACATAGTCTTGCTTGCTGTCTTGCTCACCTAGCGCTGCTTGTGTACGCCACCACAGTCCTAGGTGAAACAACAGCACTGCTTGTTTGTCTTGAGGCGTAATCGTGTCAACTTGTCTTTGAGGATCGGCTGTCGTTGTTTCGCTGCTGGCCTGCTGCCAGTGCAACAGACTATCTTCGTAATAGTTTTTTGCCCGAGTGAGCTCTCTTTGCAGGTGCAAATTTCGTCCCTGCAAGAACAACAAATCTGCTAGTAAACTATCGCTCACTAGTTCATCGTTTCGATTGCTTTGTTGTTCATAAAGTTGTTCTAACTGTACAAGCGCAAAGGCGAGCTCTCTAGACAGTAAAGGCTCTGTAATGCTGGTGCTGAGAGGCAATCGGTAGCGCGGCACAATCCCTTTATCAATATTGAGGATTTGGGTAAACGTTTCTGTGGCCTGTTCGCTGAGTACAGCCATTAACGCCCGTGCTGGATATTCAAACCGGAGGGGCGTTGCGGCGAAGTTTTTGAGGTCAGGTGCGTAGCGATTGAGCTGTTGTAGTACGGTATCGTTTACCCACAGTACAACGGGATAGGGAAATCGTTTGAGCAGTTCGTCTCGTCCAAGGTTGGCCGTTCGAAGCAGTTTTTCGACGGGAGAGGGTTGTTTCGGATAAGGGCTTTTGGCAGAGACATTTTCTATGCCAGTGAGCATGAGCGCTTTGGGCCGGTTAATTGGAAGTGAGAGAACTCGCGATGCGGAACTTTGTGAGGCAGTAATGGTTTCGCGTAAATTTGTTGCCTCGGGTGGAATGTTGACAATGTCGAGCTGTAGATGCTCGTTTAGCTCAGTGAGCAGTACCTGCCTCAGTCGCTGGTAGTTGACCCGTGCCAAAATTAGTGAAAACTGTCCTTGCCCTAGCACCACTGCCCGGCGCAGATTGTTTAGCGAGTTTTTGTTGTAGGTGACAATGTCTGAGGTGCGATCGCTAAGTTGCTTGCTAGGTGTAGCCATGGGAATACCGCTCGTCTTATTGAGTCGCTTGCCATTCACGATATCGCTTCGTCTCTGCCAAAACAGGATTTAGCCCAAACCATCGCCCTTCGTCATCGCGATACTCGTATAAAAACAAACTGCGTAACAGCGGATTGTAATCTTCATTCCCAGGCTCTTGTTCTTTGCCGATTGCTTCAAATAATAGCGCCCATTCATCGGCGTCAATCAGTCCCATCATGGCGTCGCGCTCATCTCGAATGACCGCTTCTAACATGGCTTTTGGAATTGGCGGATCACCTTTTTGCAAGCAGCCGTATAGCAGGCGCATGAGGTTTCGCATGTGGCCGCCACTGATGCCTACTAAGCGATTGAGCGTGTCGGGCGCATCAAAGATTTGATTGATTTGCTGCCAGCGATCGCGCTCAGAAAAAGTCGGAAACGCCCTTGCTAGAACCATTTTTTGCAACAGCTGCCGTCCTCTAGCCAGAGGCTCACCCGTGCGAGTCGCCACGGGCACCATCGAGAGTAGCTTGGGCGCGGTGCCAAAGCGATTGGCCAGTCGTGGCAAATCATCTGAAAAAATTAGCGCGAGTGGAATGGTGTACACCACATGGCAATTTAGCCGCTTGAGCTGTTCGCCGCGATCTACAAAGAGATAGTCCGACTGGCTGCGGCCATCGGCCCGGCGAATGGGGTCAATGCGATCTAGATTATCTACGATGACGACCAGTCCTTTTTTGCCCCTGGCTTTGAGTTCTGCGGTGGCCGCTGTCAAAATCTCGTCATTGATGGCGTCGATGATGCTTTTGGTGCGGGGCTCTAAATACTGCCTGAGCTGGCTGCGCATTTCGGGGCTTTCTTTGGCCTTGGCAGTGATGGCGGCGATGCCTACCGAGAAACTGACCTCGCCGAGATCCATAGGCGATCGCAAGGTCTCTAGCAAATTACGAAAAAGCTTTTCTAAATTGTTTGGCCGCAGACGAATGCCGACTGTTTCGAGGTTTTCAGTCACCTGATGGGCAATCATCAGCAAGATATCGCTGATATCGACATCGGCCATTTCTAAGTCTCTGTCGGACTCAAAATACACCACATGAAAATTCTGTTGTTCTAGGCCGCCTTTTAGCCGAAACAGCTCTGTCGATTTGCCGCAGCCAATGTGGCCAGTAAAAAGCTGCGTCGTCGGTTCGTTGGGTGAGAGTCGCACAATGGTGCGGCCAATTTCGCTGACGGTATCGCCACCGCGTACGGAGGAAAAATCGATGTAGTAGCGGCGATCTTCTTTTTCGGCCACTTTGAGCGGGCGACTGGGGTTCGCAGCGCGATAAAACCGAGCAAGATCGAGGGGCATGGCCACAATGTTAGGAAAAGAGTGCGAGGGGAACTGCCTGCATCATAACAGCGATATATCAACGAATGTTGACCTGTAGACCTATTCTTTTGTTGGCTGGTTTGATGGTGATTTTAGTCTCGGTACGGGTTGGGTAGTAGGGCTGCGCAGGGCAGGTCTTGTAGGCGCGATCGCACCACTTTATTCCAGGTCTGCGGCCCCACTACACCATCGACGACGAGGCCTTTTTGGTGCTGATAGGCTTTGAGTGCGATCGCCGTTTCTTCACCAAAGCAGCCATCTGGCAGTACGCTAATGCCCGCATTCAGTACAGTCTGCTGCACAGCCAGCACCTGGGTACTGTTGTCGCCAATACTGAGCATGGGTAGGCCTGACGGCCCGCCCGCAATAAAGAGCCAGGTGGTTTGTTTGACTTTGCCATTTACGGGCAGACCAGAGACACACTGCAAATATTTCACAGCCATGGTTGTCTCTGGGCCAAACACACCATCGACCAAGACTGAAATCGTAGAAATCATGCCTAAGTCTTGTAGCCGCAGGTTAATCAAACGCTGAAGGTAACGAACGCTTGGCCCTTTTGAGCGGTTTGTCAGTATAGGCAAGGTAGGGGGAATAGCCATAGTAGTGAACATGAGATGACTCCTGATGGGTGGTATGGCAAGTGTCCTGATGCATTAGGACACTTGCGCAGAAGCGTTGCTTGTTTGATAGGGGAGACAGCTTTTAGTCGTGTTTTAAGCAACGCTTCGAAAGCTGTAGATGTCCTGATGTTCTTATTTATCTAGATGTTCTTACTTATCTATCAGTGGCTAAGGATTGTTTTACGCAGATTGCTTAAGTTTTTCCATGTGCGATCGCGCTGCGGCTGTCTGCGGTTGTTCTCAGGCACCACTGCTAAACTAAGGGCGGTTTAGAGCCTGTCATGAGGAGCTATATTTTATTTATGTTGGTACGAAAGCTTCAGGATTGCGAAGAGTTTACTGCGGGCGATCGCACCCAGCTCCGCGAACTCCTCCACCCCGACAAACAGTCCATTTCACTCCGCTACAGCCTCGCCCATGCGACCCTTGCCGTTGGCGAAATCTCCGACCCTCACGCCCTAAAAACGTCAGAGGTTTACTACATACTTGCGGGCGAGGGCGACATGCACATAGACAATGAGACTCAGCGCGTGGGGCCAGGCGATGCTGTCTACATTCCGCCCAACGCAAGGCAGTACATCCATAGTTGCGGCAGTGAACCGCTCGTCTTTCTAGCCATTGTTGATCCAGCCTGGAAAGTAGAAGACGAAATTATCTTCACGCAATAGCGCTGTGAACTGATCGAGCTGAGAAGCACCTACAGAAAACTACAGGTATCGATTTTCTATCTGCTGTAAAAGTCGGTTCACATCAGAGCCGATCATTGAAGGCGCGTTACCGTGATCTTTAGCCATCACAATCAGATTATTTGCCTGCATTTTTGCAGACTGAATATCAGAGGAAACCGCTAGCGCTTCGTAAATATTGCCATTGGCAAAAAGTGACAATGACAGACTGAAAAGATCTGCATCTGATATTTCTGAGGGTTCCATGGATTGAATGATTGGATAGGCTTCTTCCACAGGAAAGCGCCGAGTCAAAATACTGACACGGTTATCTTGATTCTCAATATAAGGCAGCAATAACTTTGCACGTTCTACCCCTGCCGCATCGATATACCAGCCCATGATTCTATCTGTTTGTGCAGGGTAGGTCTCTAAAGGATTGGAGTACTCCTCTGCGCGTGCTGCGTCATCCATTTGAGCAAGCGATATGGCTCGTGTCATCGTTGAAAAAGCTAACTCCAACCGGCCCTGATCTTCATACTGTATGGCCATACTCGCTACGCTGAATTGCAAAATAAAGTGTTACCCAGTGGTGAACCTCGCCTAAAAGCCCCATTATTGAGGTAGCTGAAAGTTGTCTGGAACCTTGCCTGAAACGCTAATGAAACCGGCCTCATCAAACGAGCCGACAGCGTAGTACGGCAAGATTTTCCTCGTCAGTGGAGAAAAGAGGACTCTGCGCCAGCCATTGTCTTCCTCAATTTCTAATGACACTAGACCATACTCAAGAACTTCCAAGCGGTTGACTTGAGGCTGAAGAATATAATTACCCTGACGGTCAATCAAGCCAGTTAGGAATTCTCTTGGCTCTTCGCTGTCGAGCTTTACAAGGGCGAAGCTTCTATCTTCAAACGGTTCGGCGAAGTCGTATATCGGTGGGATGACAAAGTCGCCTTGAGCATTTACATAGCCGTACTTATTTTGCTCTAACGGTCGAGCTTCTGCGACCGCCAAACCTCCAGTAAAGTCAGACCTTAAAACATAGTCTTCAGACAGAAATCGCTTCCTGGCTAGATTACTATTCGCATAGCGCGAGTCTCTATCTATTTCGAGAGAATTAGTCACTATGTTCCCATCGATATCGATGATGACCCCTTGTCCTCGAAACTCTTCTGGGTAACTGATGTCATCTTCGGCAATTGTCACAGTTGCTAAGCCATCCTCAAATTCACTGGCATACCAATACCGTGGTTCGATGGCATAACCACCTGTCTTTCGTACATATCCCCACTTACCAAAGCCCAGTGAGCTGTCTATCCCATCGGTTGGCGGGAAGTCGGCAAATTCTCTCCAAGTTATGCCATGTGTGTGAGAGCTAAAGTCTGGCGGGAGCTGAGGGAGCTGAGCTACCTCTTCCTCAGTTAAGGAGACGCGCACGGGAGCCAGGCCTTCTTCACTAAAGAGAGAACTGACGACTTCGCGCTCATCTCTATTTGGCATAAATTCTAATAGGTTAATCTTATGCGCATCTGGCGGGACGAGGTAGTCACCGTCTCTATCGATTAAACCAAATAAGGCAGAGAAGCTCTCGGAAGGAGGCGTGCCTTCAATATTGCCACCTCCCGGTAATCCCACAAGAGACACCCCTCCAGAAAAAGCACTGACGGCTTCAAATTTAGCCGGAATTACGATTTCGCCAGCAGTATCAATGTAACCACACTGCCCTTCTTCAAGGCATACGCCAGCGAGTCCTTCATTGAAGGGCCTGGCCGATACAAACTGAGGCGCGATTACGAACTCTCCAGACATATCGACATAACCCATTTTCCCTTTTGGAGATTCTCTAATTCGGAGTAAGCCGTCACTAAATTGGCCACTACCTATCCTTTGTGGGCCTTCTAGTAAAGGCCAAAACAAGAATTCTCCTTTTAAGTTCAGATATCCAATATTGGGGGGCTGGTCTACAGATAAATACTTAAGAACTGCTGCAGTACCTTCCGAAAACGGCTCTGCTCGGGCAAAACACATCGGAATGACAAGTTTGCCAGTGCTGTCCATGTAGCCAACATCGTCTTCATGACATTCTAATGAAATGGCTGCCTCACTAGACGCGTTGGCAATAGGGATGCTGACAACTTTTGATGTGCTAGACGATTCCTCTGCGTATCTTTGTCCCAGTAAGGAGCTAGCCGCATGATGAGTGCCAACAGCAATCACTAGGCAGAGCGACAAAATAATAAGGAATAGACTGACGATTCGCTTTCTCATACTGGTGATGGGACTCCCCAGGGACGTTTAGCACCGGGAACTACTTGATTTTCATTCGTGTCGCCATTGACTGTAACCGTTCCATTTTTGAGATTTTGGAATCTATGATAATCAAGCCTTGCAATTGTAACCTCTCTAAATGATTGATCTTTATCTTCTTTGTGAACGTTAAAGTACTTACCTTTTACTAAAGATTTTTCGATTGTGCTCCAGGGAAGTGTGGGCATTCTTGTCTAAACCCTTAACATCTACGACAAGCTATAGATTGTCGTAGATGTGACCATCCGAAATCCCATAGGCATGGCGAGACCAGCAAAGGCAGTCAGCGATTTCGCTGTGCCAACTGCGATCACACATTTACTGAAACTATTGATACGCTGTACTATCGCCATGCCTATGGGATTTCGGATGGTCACATCTACGACAATCTATAGCTTGTCG
>JBCBKQ010000157.1:0-13419 GCA_038521595.1 Cyanobacteria bacterium J06627_28
CTAAAGCGAAAGCTAGATATTAAAGACTTTGGCAATCTGTTGCCAGGCCATGGTGGCATGCTAGATCGATTTGACAGCATTTTATTCATTGCGCCTTTTCTGTACATAATGGCCAATCATCACTTTCTCTAGGAAGCGCACTAATCTTTACCGTTCCTCCCTTCTGTTTCCTCCATACCGTTTCCTTCATTCTGTTTCCTATAGTTTTTCCTTGCATCATAAAGTCTAATGATGAAAAATATCATTCTAGCTCAGCTCGATTTCCCAAACCTTTTTACGCTGGGTGGACTCACCTTGAGTCTCATATCAGTTATTTGTGCCATTCAGGGAAGCTTTTATGCGGCTATTATCTGCATGATTTTTGCAGGTGTGGTTGATTTGCTAGATGGCTTAATTGCTAGAAAAATGGATCGAACACCCCTGCAATCCGAGGTAGGTAAACAACTCGATAGCCTAGTTGATGTTTGTTCGTTCGGGTTTTCGCCTGTCATATTTGCCTATTGCTTTGGTTTGCAAGACTCCTATTCGGTTGCCATGCTAGCGTTTTATGCGGCCATGGCCACCCTACGACTGGCTTATTTCAACAGTACGGGGCTGAGCGTCAGCGGCGGCGACTCCTTTTTTACCGGGTTACCTGTAACCTATGCAGCATTGTTTATCCCTGTAGGTTTTCTCTCTCAGTTTTTTCTCTCAGATACTGTCGTGCAATGGCTGTTAAGAGGGATTTACCTGTTTCTAGCGATTGCTATGGTGAGCACCATTCCAGTTGTTAAAATAAAAGGAGCCTGGTACGGCCTATTTGCGGTCGGTGCGATTGTGTTGGCTAGTGTCTATGGCTGGGCAATGTTTTAGATCCTTGCTTCGGCAGCCACCTGAATATGAATTGCTGGGTACTGTATCCAATGTGTAAAACCGCGACCCACTGAAACGGGTCGCGGTTTTACGGTGTCAGGTATTAAAGAGACTCTAGCGCACTGGTATTAATTCTCTGTAGCTTCTGTCGAATTAGTTAGGACATTAGTAATCGCTGAAAGCGTTTAGTATCCACAGCTAACTCGACTAGCAGCGGTGAGACCCCGCGTCGTCGTACGGCGCTAGGGAATGCTCACCAAGACAAAGTAAGAATGCATCCTTACTTTGCCATAACTCAATCCTGCAAAGTCTGCTCTTAAACCTTTGCTTTGGCCGGTGGCATTACGACCTTTGTTGCCAAGCCTAGGTTCTTTAGCCCTTTGATGAGCCACCACGTTGGATCGATTTCCCACTTTTTGAGTCCAGCTTTCGCCATTTTAGGAAACGTGTGGTGATTGTTGTGCCAGCCTTCGCCGTAGGTTAGCAAAGCCACCCACCAAAGATTACGAGAGTTGTCATCACTGGCAAAGTTGCGATAACCCCACATATGGTTGGCAGAGTTAATCAGCCAGGTGCAGTGCCATAGCATGACCGCTCGCACAAAGATGCCGTAGACCACAAACGACCAGCCGCCGAGGGCATAGAGCACAAATGCAAGAGGTACTTGCAGCGCTAGAAAATACTTATCTAAAAAGGCATAGTAAGGATCGCGGGCAATGTCTGGTGCATTTTTGGCGTACACTTTGCGGTCGAAAACTTCTGGCTTTAGATAAAACATCCACTCCATATGACTCCACCAAAAGCCGCGCTTAGAAGAGTAGGGGTCTTTTTCGACATGCTCTGTAAAGGCGTGGTGCTGACGGTGTCCGGCCACCCAAAAGGTCGGGCCGCCCTGCAGTGCCAACGCGCCAATAGTGGCAATGACACGCTCTAGCCAAAGGGGGACGCGAAAGCTGCGGTGGCTAAGCAAACGGTGGTAGCCTAGGCAAATGCCAACGCTACCAGATAGCCAGTGCAGAAAAATAGCAACGCCTAAGGCCGACCAGGAAAATGTCCAGAGGCCAAGTAGCGCTAACAGATGAATCGCTGTAAAAAAGCCGATAGATACCCAGCTGATTTTGTGGGTTTTTGGCTCTGCGGCAGAGCTATTACGGCGATTGGCGCGGCTTTTGTACCGGCGAGGTAAATTTCCAGTAGTCATAATAGTGTAAAACACGCTAGAGTGTTTGCAAGTGCTGCTTACATTTAGCAGCTTAGCTTGCTTTTTCAAAATATGCAAGTGCTACTTGCAAAATATTTTAGACAGCGCAGTTTTAGCTGGCTGAGTCAGTAAGCACTCGTTATTAGCAATAAAATTAGCCGGGACTATCTGGGGCGTTATATCTGTAAGGGGAAATGGCAGAACGGAAAATTTCGAGTCGCGAAAAGATTGTGCAGTCTGCGTTAAAGCTGTTTTCAGTGCGGGGCATTACGGCGACGACGACAAAGGAAATTGCCGAAAAAGCGGGTGTTAATGAAGTGACGCTCTTTCGGCAGTTTGGGAGCAAGCAGGGCTTGCTTTTGGCGGTACTACAAGAAGCGCCGATACTAGATGCAATGCAAGCGGCACTCACAGACATTGTGGGCGCGAATGATCCGCTGATGGCTTACGGGGCAGCGGGATTAGAGTTGCTTGGGCGCGTGCCGGAGCTGGTGCGATCGCTCATTGGAGAGGCCGGTCAATCCCCCCTAGAAAATCGTCAGGCCCTTGGTCAGGCCTTGCGTCAGGCAAACCTGCAAACGGTGGGCTATTTACGCAGTACGCAAGTGACGCTGTCGGGGCTTTCGATTGATGCGATCGCAAGCTTACTCAATACCCTTATTATTGGTCATGCCATTTTAGAAGCGAGTAGCGACGGCACCGGGCTTTGGAAAAGTGAGGAAGATTTTTTGGCAGCGGTGGATAGTTTGTTTTTGCAAAATGAGGTTGCCGAAGCAGATGAGCCAAGTGGCGCTTTGGCTGTGCGAAGCGCGGGTGATTCAGTCGTAGATTTGGTTTCAGATTTGCCGGGGGAGTCTGTGCGATCGCTCTTTCAAAAGGCTAAGAAAAAAGGCGCTCAAGAATACGCGCTGGTCTATGTGCTGTTTGGGGCGGGGCTGCGGTTGGAGGAATGTGTGGGATTGATGCGATCGCAAGTTCTTGCCAGCAAAGCGCAACATCTACTCACCATTACCAGCACGGTGCCCAGGCAAGTGCCCGTCAATCGATGGATCATGGGAAATCGCTACGGCACCTATCTCAAAAATCCGCTTACGCAATGGATAAAAAGCCGCCAGGATGAGTGTTCTGCTGTTTTTATTACTGAGTCTGGTGAGCCTACAACAGAATCTGACCTTATGGCCCTATGGGAATCTGTTGCCAGCGACACAGTTACGCTCACTGGCAACGCCGCCAGACCGTTTCAGGCCCGCCAAACGTGGTGTATTGAGCTGTTGATGAAAGGTATTAGCCTGGAAAACTTAAGTATTTTGTCAGGGTTAAGCCAAGATGCCTTAGCGCCCTATTCTAAGCGCGCCAAAGAAAAAACCGCACTCGAACAGGCGCTGGCCATAGACCAAAAGAACAACTGACCGCAAAACCATAACCTGTGCTTAATATCCAATGCTTACGCTTATGGCTCTCTACTGTTGGTTGATATCTGCTCGATGAAACCATTGCTCCATCGCACTAAAATAGTGGCTACTATTGGCCCAGCGAGCCGGTCTCCTGCTGTTTTGAAGCGGCTCATGCAGGCGGGTATGAGTGTGGCTCGCCTAAATTTTTCCCACGGTAGCTATGACGATCATGCTCAAAATATTCAACAGATGCGATCGCTTTCTGACGAACTGGGAATACCCTTGACGCTGCTGCAAGATTTGCAGGGCCCCAAGATTCGAGTTGGCGATTTACCCGCATCTGGGCTAGCGCTTCAGCCTGGTGCATCCCTGACGTTGTTACCTATTGACGACTACAGCGAGCAACCAGAAACCGTTGGCATTGACTATCCGGCGCTTGCTGAAGATGCTGTTCCTGGGACGCCTATTCTCTTGGACGATGGACTATTGGCGCTACAGGTGGAGAAGGTCGTAAATCGCGCTGTGCATTGCCGTGTGGTGACAGGCGGCGTGCTCAAAAGTCATAAAGGCGTGAACTTCCCGACGCTAGATCTGCGGCTGCCCTCCATGACCGAAAAAGACATTCGAGACTTGGATTTTGGCATAGAGCAAGGGATTGATATTGTATCTTTGAGCTTTGTGCGCAGGCCCGAAGATGTACAGGAACTGAAAACTCGACTGGCTGCTAAAGGCGCTTCTATTCCGGTATTGGCCAAGTTAGAAAAGCCACAGGCTATCGAAAATTTAGAGGCTATCGTCGATGAATGCGACGCTATTATGGTTGCTAGGGGAGACTTGGGCGTAGAGATGAGCCCAGAAAAAGTTCCCCTGATTCAAAAGAGAATTATTCGTAGCTGCAATCGCAAAGGCATTCCAGTGATTACTGCCACGCAAATGCTGGATAGCATGATTCGTAATCCAAGGCCTACGAGGGCAGAGGTAAGTGATGTGGCCAATGCCATTATGGATGGAACAGATGCGGTAATGCTCTCGGGCGAGTCGGCAGTGGGTGACTATCCGGTAGAGTCTGTTCAAATGCTGGCGCGAATTGCAACAGATATTGAACCAGAAACGTCTTTTATTAACTATCCTCCCCTAGCAGTCGATGATTCTCACGCGATTAGTGAGGCTATGAATGCCATTGATAAGGTGCTAGCTTTGCAGTGCATTGTGACCCTCACCGAGACGGGCCTTTCGGCAAAGCTCGCGGCTGCAGAACGACCGAGCGTTCCTGTGGTGGCTATTACGGTAGATGAGCAAGTTTACCACCAGCTGAATTTAGTCTGGGGCGTCAGGCCTGTCTTGATCAAAGCGCTAGAAGGCCCGTTAGAATCTGTCTTTAAGCAAATTGAGGTATGTTTGCTAGAGAATGGTTTTGTAACAGCTGGCGACAAAGTTTTGTTAATGGGTGGGCTGCCTATGCGGGTTGCTCACTCGACGAATTTTTTAAGGATTTATACGATTGGTGCGTTGTAATGAATGCAACAGTCTAAATATGTCGGTGTCATATATACTCCCGTTACCCATTAAAACAACAGGTATGGATATTAAAAAGCCTACGCTCGGTCTGGGCGAGTACTCTCCTATTGAAGTTGCCAGCGCGATGCATTCTTTTGCCATAGATATGCAGTCTTACTACAAAATTAACCATGGAAAGCTGATTGATCAGCTCGATGAAGCAACCGACGAAGAAACTTTAACTGAGCTTAAGGGGCAGCTCAAAGAGGTCAGTCAAAAGATGGAACACTTTACCGTTTTGAGCAATGCTTCATGCATTGTTAGCACACTATTGCATAGCTCTTTGGCGGTTACTGAATTTCGTAAAGCCTAACCCTTCAGGCTCCTAAGGCGCTGATTTCTTGCTTTTCTATCCTCGCTTTTCTATTAAAGAAACGATAGGTGATTTATGAAAATTGCTTTCTTCAGCGCCAAATCATACGACAAAGTGTCTTTTAGCGAGGCTAATGAGTCCTATGACCACGAGCTAACCTTTTTGGAACCACGCCTAACGTCAGAAACGGTCGCTCTAGCAGCCGGCTTTTCAGCGGTATGTGTTTTCATTAACGATGTGCTCAATGCCGCTGCGCTGCGAGAGTTGGCCGCCAATGGCACCCAGCTAATTGCCCTGCGCTGCGCAGGCTATAACAATGTTGATCTAGACGTTGCTAAAGAACTTAATGTTAAAGTAGTGCGCGTTCCTGCCTACTCTCCCTATGCGGTTGCTGAGCATGCTGCCGGGTTGATTTTAATGCTCAATCGAAAGCTATACAAAGCCTATAACCGCGTTCGAGACGACAATTTTGAGCTGAAGGGGCTGCTGGGGTTTGATCTACATAGTAAAACTGTTGGAATTGTAGGCACAGGCAAAATTGGCGAGTGTTTTGCTCGTATCATGAACGGGTTTGGCTGTCGTCTGCTCGCCTACGACGTTCGAGAGAACCCATCCCTTTTAGACATGGGCGCTCAGTATGTAGATCTGCCAACGCTGCTCGGTCAGTCAGATGTTGTTTCTCTGCACTGTCCGTTGCTGCCCGATACCTACCATTTGATCGATTCAGAGAGCATTGGACAGCTAAAGCCTGGGGCTATGCTAATTAATACCAGTCGAGGCGGGCTGGTTGATACAAAGGCTGCGATCGCAGGTCTAAAGTCCGGCCAAATTGGCCACTTAGGCATTGACGTTTATGAAGACGAAGGGAGTCTATTTTTTCAAGATCTCTCTGACACAATTATTCAAGATGAAACGTTTCAGCTGCTACAGTCTTTTCCAAATGTGGTGATTACGGCGCATCAGGCCTTTTTTACAAAAGAAGCACTTACTAATATTGCAAACACTACGCTGACTAATATTCATGAAATTGAAAGGCAGGGAAGTTGTCATAACGAAGTAACCTGAGACGATTGGGACGCTGCGGGTGACTTTAGATAGTCCCAACAGGCTTGTGCGATCGCCCAATCTTCCTGAGTCTTTATCACCAGTACCCGTACCGCAGACTTAGCCATAGCAATATCTCTATCCACCGGAGATTGTTTATTGGCCTCAGCATCTAAGGTCAGTCCTAAAAAGGCCAATCCCTTACACAGTTTCTCTCTTACCCAGGGCGAATGCTCACCAATACCAGCGGTAAAAACAACCGCATCAACCCCACCTAGGCTCATGAGCATTGAACCAAAACAAGCCTTTAGCCGATGAATGTATAGCTCCATCGCCAGTGCTGCCCGTTCATTGCCTTGCGCGGCTGCCTGACTAATCTCTCGCATGTCGTGAGATACACCAGAAATACCCGCTAGCCCAGATTGTTTATTGAGCAAGCGGTCTAGCTCATCTGCCGACTTGCCTTGGCGCATCAGATAAATCAAAATACCCGGATCGACTGAGCCCGCCCGAGTACCCATCATCAGGCCATCCAGCGGCGTAAAGCCCATGGTGGTATCTACACTACGGCCCTCTTTGACTGCACTGAGAGAGCCGCCGTTGCCCAAGTGACAAATAATTAATCGCAGAGAGTCTAGGGGCTGGCCTAAAATTTTAGCGGCTTTATGGGCGCAATATTGATGGCTAATGCCATGAAACCCGTAGCGCCGAATGCCCTGTGCTAGCCACTCATTTGGGCCGGGATAGGTCGCGGCAACTGCGGGCATTTGACTATGAAAGGCCGTATCAAAAACAGCCACCTGCGGGATGTCTCCCAGCAGTTTCTCCATTAGCTCAATCCCTTCTAAATTAGCGGGATTATGATTGGGGGCCAGTACGCTAAGCCGATCAATGGTCGCCTTTACCTCTGCATTGACAATGACGCTGGACTGATAGTCTTGCCCACCGTGGACGACCCGGTGACCTACGATATCAATGTCAGCAAGGCTGGAAATAACTTGCGTATCGCCCTGATGCAGGCAGCTGAGTAGGTAAGCTAAGGTCTCTTTTCGAGATGAGGACGGACGGGTTTCGCTTTGTTGTTTGCCTGCTGAGGTTTGGATTTCTATACGGGCAGATTGTTGTTGCGGTAGCCAGTCGATTTGGGCTTCCCACAGTGGTTTAGATAGTGGTTCGGACAGTGGTTCGGACGGCTGTTCTGGTAAAGCGTTTTCAGTGTTGTCTTCAATGTTGTATAGGCAGCTCTTTTGGCTGCTGGAGCCCGCGTTGAGAACCAATATTTTCATACAAATATTTCTATCGGACGTCTGCTCGGTTTTGCAGCGCTTCAGGCATGTGGTTTTTTCTCACAAGTCCTCGTTTTAATGTCAGACTGATTTTTAAAAACAGATCGTGGCTCTAACCTAATGCCACGATCTGTTTTTCGTAGAAGCTAAGGCCAACTATCCATTAATAAGGCCACTTCCAATTCACAATCTCATCATTGTCCATGCCGTGCTCATGGGCATAGGCCACGCACTCGATGATCTTGTTCTTCATGCGCTCTTTTACATGGGCAGCAGCAGAGCCCAGCTTTGGCACCCGATCAATCACATCGATCACCAGGTTAAAGCGGTCGATCTGATTATTAATTGCCAGCTCTAGCGGCGTGTTGATGTTGCCTTTCTCCTTGTAGCCACGAACGTGAATACGCTCTTGCTGTGAGCGGCGATACACCAGCTTGTGAATCAGCCAGGGGTAGCCGTGGAAGTTGAAAATGACTGGCTTGTCTGGGGTAAAGAGCGAATCAAAATCCCTATCGGAGAGACCGTGAGGGTGCTCACCTTCACTCATGAGCTTGAACAAGTCCACCACGTTAATAAAGCGAACCTTGAGGTAGGGAAACTCCTCTCTCAAAATGGCTGTGGCCGCTAGCGATTCCATCGTCGGAATGTCGCCACAGCAGGCCATGACCACATCGGGAATATCTGGCTCAGTGCCGCAGTCATCACTACTGGCCCAATCCCAGATGCCCAGGCCTTTTGTGCAGTGCCGAATGGCCTCATCCATGGGTAAATATTGCAAATGCTTTTGCTTGTCAGAGACAATTACATTGATGTAGTCCACGCTGCGGAAGCAGTGATCTGCCACAGAGAGCAGACAGTTGGCATCGGGTGGGAAGTAAAGACGCACCACTTCAGGGCTCTTGTTCGTGACTAAGTCAATGTAGCCAGGGTCTTGGTGGCTAAACCCATTATGATCCTGCCGCCATACCAACGAAGAGAGGAGAATATTCAAAGAAGAAACCGATCGCCTCCAGGGCACATGATTTTTGCAAATGTCTAGCCACTTGGCGTGCTGGTTAAACATTGAGTCCACCACATGGGCAAACGCCTCGTATGTGTGGAACAAACCATGACGTCCGGTGAGCAAATACCCTTCTAGCCAGCCCTGGATGGTGTGCTCACTGAGCATTTCCATCACTCGGCCATCACGAGAGAGTTCGCCGCCCTGCTCATCTTCTGGGTATAGGTCAGCCATCCAAACCTTTTTGGTGACTTCGTATACGTCTTGTAGACGGTTAGAGGCCGTTTCATCTGGCCCCATCAAGCGAAAGTTGTCGGGATTATCGCGAAAAATATCGCGCATCAGCTGGCCCAACACTTTCGTATTTTCGTACTCTTCTACGCCATGCTTTTCCATTTGGATAGCGTATTCTTGGAAACGGGGCATGTTGAGTGCGCGGCGAACTAAACCACCATTGGCCTTTGGGTTTGCGCTCATGCGGCGATTGCCCACAGGGGCCAGCTCTTTTAGCTCGGGGATTAGGGTCCCGTTCTCATCAAACAGCTCCTCAGGCCGGTAGCCTTTCATCCACTCCTCTAGCTTGCGCAAATGATCGTCATTGCTGTGCATTGCGCCCATGGGCACCTGGTGCGATCGCCAAAAGTCTTCAACCTTTTTGCCATCTACTTCTTGCGGTCCTGTCCAGCCCTTGGGCGTACGCAGCACAATCATCGGCCACTTGGGCCGCTCGATGTTGCCATTAATACGCGCATCTCGCTGAATCTCTTTAATCTTGACAATGCACTGTTCCATGGTCTCAGCCATGGCCTTATGCATTGTTGCTGGGTCTTTGCCCTCTACAAAGTAGGGTGTATATCCATACCCACGGAAGAGATACTCCAGCTCTTCGTGAGAGATCCGCGCCAGAATTGTCGGGTTAGCGATTTTATAGCCGTTGAGATTCAGCACGGGTAGTACTGTACCATCGCGCGCTGGATTAATAAATTTATTAGAGTGCCACGCAGTTGCTAGCGGGCCGGTTTCAGATTCGCCATCGCCTACAACCACACAGGTAATTAGCTCTGGGTTGTCGAGGATGGAGCCGTAGGCGTGGGAAACGCTGTAGCCTAGTTCGCCGCCTTCATGGATAGAACCGGGTGTTTCGGGCGTCACATGACTGCCAATATCCCCTGGAAAAGAGAACTGCTTAAAGAAGCGCTTCATGCCTTCTGCATCTTCAGTTTTATCGGGGTACAGCTCTGAGTAGGTGCTCTCCAAATACACAGGGCCGAGGACACCAGGCGCACCATGCCCTGGCCCCGCCATAAAGATCATATCTAGATCGTACTTCTTGATTAGCCGATTGCAGTGAATGTAGGTAAAGCTCAGAGCTGGAGAAGCTCCCCAGTGGCCCAGCAGACGATGCTTCACATGCTGTTTTTGCAAAGGTTCACGCAGCAGCGGATTGTCCCTCAAATAAATCATGCCCACTGCTAGATAGTGACAGGCTCGCCAGTAGGCGTCTATTTTTCTCAGTTCTTCTTCGCTAGGGGGTGTGATGTCTAAAGAAGCACTAAAGTCAGAGGGTTGAGAAGAGACAATGGCAGTCATAGAATACGTTCTCCTTGTTCTTGAGTTACTTTGCTAAAGGCGATGGCATGAAGGGTCGGCTGAAGCGTTTTATTAAAATTAACTGAAGTACCTATTACTGGGCACCTACTACTTAAATATTTATCTCTTTGTCTTCACGTCGGCACTGAGCATCTGCCGACGGTCTACTATGCCTGAGCTACATTACTTTTAGCAGAAGTATATAGATTTCGCCAATGCCGTATCTGTGTTGCAGAGCACGTCTACGGAAAATCTTCAGGTTCTCTATGATGGGCGGTGTTAACTTCTAATGGTTGTTTCGTGCAAATTGCGATGGCCTTTGCACTGCTGTCTTAGTTTGTCTCGCTACTTCCGTAGACATTCCCTAAGGCATTCCCTATAGATCAAGTCTAATCTTTAAGCGCTGTTTTCAAGCGCTCTTTTCCACATCAGAAACAATCGGCAGAGTAATGACAAATTCTGTCCCTTGGCCAATCTTTGAATTTACAGACAGTGTGCCATTGTGCTTTTCAACAATGATGGCGTGGGAAATCGCCAGCCCCAATCCTGTGCCTTTACCGACGGCCTTAGTTGTAAACAAATGGTCGAAAATCCGACTTTGAACGGTTTCGCTCATGCCCGTTCCGTTATCTGCGATCACAATTCTAACAGCCTGCTTCCCTTCTAACGCTGTTGTGATTGTAATTTTGCTAGTGTGGTTAGCTGGTTTTGAAATATCTCTTTTTTCGTTCATTTCTTCTAGCGCATCAATAGCATTTGCAATTAGGTTCATAAATACCTGATTGATCTGCCCTGCGAAACACTTCACGTCTGGTAAAGCGCCATAGTCTTTAACAACCTCAATGGAGGGCATTTTGCCATCAGAGCGCAGTCGATGCTTTAAGATCAGCAGCGTGCTATCAATGCCATCATGAAGGTTAAACGCCGTTTTGTACTCTTTGTCAGCCCGAGAGAACGTTCTCAGGCTGGTGCTAATATCACGAATGCGGCTAATGCCAAAGGTCATAGACTGCAGCAAATTTGGCAAATCTTCTCGAATAAAGTCAAGATCGACTTCTTCCATTTCGTCTAAGATGACTTCCCTAGGTTCATTGTCTTTTACTAGCTCTAAAATGCCCATTAGATCTTGCACGTAGTTGAGCGCAGGCTTGAGATTGCCCTGCAAAAAGTTAATGGGATTGTTAATCTCGTGGGCAACCCCTGCGACCAAGTTGCCCAGGGCAGACATTTTTTCGCTCTGTACCAGCTGCATGTGGGAGCTTTGTAACTCTTCCAATGCCTGCTGAGTCTGATGGTACAGGCGAGCATTTTCTAGAGAGATGGCTGCCTGAGTGCAGATTAGCTTAAGCACCTCTACTCGGTTGTCTGTAAAGGCACCAATGGTGAGATTGTTCTCCAGATACAAAATAGAGATCAGCTTGCCTTGGTTTACGATGGGAATACAAAGAACACTTTTGGGCTTGTAGCGCAGTACATAAGGATCGTTACACAGGGTTGGGTGAGCGGTCGCGTTAAAAATGACTGCGGCCTCTAGCGTGTGCTTGACATGGTTAATGAGGCTAGAAGGGAGATATTCTCCTGTTGTAATTGGCTGTGACTGCAACAGTATTGGCAAGCTGGCTAGATCAGAAAAAGCCTCTATTACCCAAGGTTGCTCTTCTATGCTGTCTGTTGACTTTGATGGTGAGTTTTCTTTTGTCTGAGCTTCAGCTTGAGCACCGTCAGGGGCCTTGTCTTCAAAATGTCCGGTAGATGCCTCTTGAGCTAATTCTTTGGGCATGAGCAAGATGCATTTGTCTGCACCCGCATTTTTAATAGCGGCGTCTAGCAGTGTGGTCAGCAGCTTCTCTAGCTCGATTTCGCTAGATAGCGCCTGGGACGTATGCAGCAGCGTAGAGAGATCAATAGCTTCAGAAACACCTGTGCTGTTTGTACTCGATGAATGGGTCTTTCGATAGGCAAAAATGGTGCCGCTGGCAGGAATGTTGTTGGTTTGTTGCAAAATATCCCCAAGTAGCTTGGGGTGGCGTTCCTCTAAATCATTGACTTTTGCTTTTGCGCCCCATCTGCTGTAGGCATAGTAAGCGTCTATGATGTAGCCCTGTGCGGCTCTAGGCTTGCCCCACTGTAGATAAAACTGCCCAGCTAGTTCGTGAGCGATCGCTTCTTCCTGTACAAATTCATTGGCCTGGGCAAGTGCGATCGCCTGATCGTAATGGTCAAGCGCCGCCGCCTTGTTGTTCTGACAGTTGGCCCGTTCAGCCTCGACTAAATGCCAGCGATGCCGATAGTTCGCAGGTGCATGTTCGGCCCACAGTGCTAGCTGTCTTTGATTCTCGCTTACTTGAGTCAGCTCGTCTCTATCTTCTTCTTCTCCTTCTTCTCCTTTTTCTCCTTCTCCGCTTTTTTCTGCAGCTGCGTATCGTGCTAAATAAGCCAACGATTCATAAAAAGCAAGCGCAGGCAACAATGGGGAGCTGGCAATTCCTTTCAAATATCGACGCGCACTAGAAAAGTTCTTGAGCCCTTGGGAGTAGTCTCCAAAGAGCGTCGCCAGGATGCCCTTTTGTGTAAAAAAGGTAGATAGGCCGATGACGTCGTTGACTGCCAGCTGCATAGGTAGCATGTTAGCTTCGCTGTAGGCTTCCCCTTCAAGTTCAATCGGTGAGTCGCTCAAGCCGAGTAAATTAAAAGCGACCTGCTGCGAAAGACTAATGTGTTGGAAAGCGTTTTCGGCCTGCTGTTGCTGAATACCATCGCGGTATAGGCCAATTTTAGTGGCCAAATTGTTGAGATTGTGTCCGGCGAGATAGGCATGCAGACTATACAGGCAAGCCGATAAGGCTGCGTATTCACTATCGCCATGCTCTAGGCCGAGCTGATAGTTTTTCTTTAGAGGGGCAAGCGAATATTTGATATGTGTCTGCCAGGGCCGAATCAAATGTTCAACCAAGGTAATTACCCGCGTATGGATTTCTTTAGAGGGATATTTTTCGAGTAGCCGTAGGGCCAAATCTCCCATTTTTTGTCCTTGGAGAATACCTTTACTCTGGCTGCATAGGAGCACGCCATACCAGCTATACAAAAACGAAGATAGCGCACTGTTGCCTTCTTCTAAGCAGTGATCAATACCTATACAAATCAGCACTGGCAACAGTTCTGGCTGTGCCACATAGGCTGCC
>JBCBKQ010000158.1:0-13410 GCA_038521595.1 Cyanobacteria bacterium J06627_28
GTCCGTCTGGGGGAGGCTGGAACTAGGCCAACCGCTGGCCAATCAACTTGACCAACAATCACTTGGCCAACAATCACTTGGCCGATAACGAGTCGAGCTAGCTGGAAATTTATGGAAATAGCCCGATGGCAACTAACAAAGCGTCACCATCGGGCTATTTCCATAAATTTCCAGCTAGCTCGACTCGTTATCGGCCAAGTGATTGTTGGCCAAGTGATTGTTGGTCAAGTTGATTGGCCAGCGGTTGGCCTAGTTCCAGCCTCCCCCAGACGGACGGCTGCGAGGTTCACGTGGCTTTGCTTTATTGACACGCAGCTCGCGCTCCATCCATTCAGCGCCATCTAGCGCTTCGATGGCTTTTTCTTCAGTGGCGTCGTCTTCCATCTCGACGAAGGCAAATCCACGAGGGCGACCAGTTTCACGGTCGGTCGGAAGGGTAATTCGCTTGACTGTACCGTACTCACTAAAGACGCCCTGAAGGTCTTCTTCGGTTGCACTGTAAGACAAGTTGCCTACATAAATTGACATGGCCCGTTGGCTCTCCAAAAAATTAAAATTTTAATTGAGGATGTAAGACCCTAAGTGACTTTTAGTAAAGCGCTCAGGGCTGTTTATCAGATAATTTTAAACAGTCTAAATGCGTTACTAGCTGCCGAATCGGACATCCATTACCGTTGTTGCATACAACGATATCACATCAATCTGAGTTGGCTGACTTAATAGATATCGTTCAGATATCGTCAATCAATGGCTGCACCATTGCGCTAAGTTAACGACAACAAAAGCATTAGCTCCAACAATACAAACGCTGGCAAAAAACTACCGACGGATAGTCAGCAAAACAACCGTACAGCAAAGCTTACGCTCGTCTCAGGCAGATGATTATTGATGCGATCGCACCCAAAAAAAACACAACTTCTACTCTTTCTAATAGGTCTCCAAGCTATCTGTTCATTTATATGCTTTAGAAGAGGGAAATAAGACTGTTAACTATATACAACAATATTTACAAAAGCAGTTTTTATAGCAGATCCAGGGGAATAGTATAAGGTCAATCATTACTATTAAAATCAATGACATTCATCTATAAATTGCGATAATTCTGATTGGGATGGCTTGAAACATTTAGTTTGAAATATGTAGGCATCGAGGCATCAGGAAAGCCATTAAGGAGAGGCCTTAAGGAAAGGCCTCAGGCACGAACCCTGTCCCTCTTGTATTGGCCCTGTATTAGCGTCCTGTATTAGCGCCCTGTGTTAGCGACTTATAGCAAAGCGCGGAAAGCCGCACATCACAAAAAAGCACTCGCCAGCAGACCAGAGTCTCACCAGCGAGTGCTTTTTCAGCATACGTATTCGTAAAGTGCAGGGTTAGTAGAGTGCCGCGTTAGCAGAGCACAGACTTATCGAGTCTTTTGCGACCAAACGCGGGTGGGCAAGCCCCATACATAGATAAAGCCTTCTGCAGCCTTGTGGTCAAACTGGTCGTCAGCGCTGTAGGTAGCTAGCTCCTCTGTATATAGTGCGTTGTCAGACTTGCGGCCAGCCAAGATAGCGTTGCCCTTAAAGAGCTTGACGCGCACGGTGCCCGTTACCCGTGACTGCGTTTGTTGGATAAATGCATCTAACGCTGACTTTAGCGGGCTGTACCAAAGACCGTTGTAAATCATCTGAGCGTAGGACTGCTCAATGTTTCGCTTGTACTGGGTGACATCGCCAGTGAGAGTGAGGCTTTCTAAATCGCGATGTGCAGCAATCAATACGAGTAGCGCAGGGGCTTCATAGATTTCGCGAGACTTAATGCCAACGAGGCGATTTTCTAGCATGTCGATACGGCCAATACCATGTCGCCCGGCTTTTTCATTGAGCTGAGTGATTAAGTCAATGGGCGAAAGCGCATTGCCGTTCAAGCTAGTAGGCAGGCCTTGTTCAAAGCCGATTTCGACATATTCAGGCTCATCTGGCGCTGCTGCAATGGACTGAGTCATCACAAAGACTTCTTCGGTGGGCTCAGTCCAAGGATTTTCTAAGGGGCCTGCTTCGATGGAGCGACCCAGCAAGTTACGGTCAATACTGTAGGGAGAAGATTTTTTTACCGGAAAGGTGAGGCCAAACTTTTCGCCGTAGGCCATGGCTTCTTCGCGGCTCATGCCCCATTCGCGGGCGGGCGCGAGGACTTTGAGATTGGGGTTTAAAGCTGCGATCGCAACATCAAATCGCACCTGATCATTGCCTTTACCTGTGCAGCCATGGGCCACCGCGTCAGCGCCATACTTTTCGGCCGTATCGACTAGCAGCTTGGCAATCAGCGGGCGAGCCAGCGCCGTGGAGAGCGGATAGCGATTTTCGTAGAGCGCATTGGCCTGAATGGCGGGAAATGCGTAGTCTGTGACAAAAGACTCGGTCACATCTGTCACAACAGACTCAGCCGCACCACAGTCGAGCGCTTTTTTGCGAATGGGCTCTAGTTCATCGCCCTGTCCTAAATCAGCCGCCAGCGTAATGACTTCTTTGACGCCGTACTCTTCTTTTAAATAAGGAATGCAGACGGTTGTGTCTACGCCCCCGGAATATGCCAGAACGACTTTTTCTGCACGACCCATAGCTGATTTGATCCAAATGTAATAAAACTTTCTGCTACATAGTATGTCAGGGCGGGCGCGTGGGGAAAGCACGGTTTTTGACTAGTAGAGATAGAATGTGAGGATATAAACACACTCTGGCCCCATGTTTTTCAGCGTCGTCATTCCGACATACAACCGCAAGCCAATTCTAGAAAAGTGCCTGCGTGCCATGGAGCATCAGGTGCTGCGATCCGATGGCCCGGTAGAAGGCTATGAGATCGTGCTGGTGGACGATGGATCGACCGATGGCACGGTGGAGTGGATTCAAGCTGAGGCGCAAGACTATCCCCATGTGGTGCTCTATGAGCAAAATCATGAGGGGGCTGCGATCGCCCGAAACTTCGGCGTGCAGCAGGCCAAAGGCGACACCATCATTTTTATAGACAGCGATTTAGTCGTGCTAGACGGCTTTTTGCAGTACCACGCGGATGCGCTGAGCGGCGCCTATGACAAGGGCAACGAGCGGGTGTTTACCTATGGGCGAGTGGTCAATACCTGCAATTTTGAAGAGCCCACCTCTGAGCCATTTAAGGTGACCGAT
Organism: Cyanobacteria bacterium J06627_28; assembly: GCA_038521595.1. Lineage (GTDB taxonomy): Bacteria > Cyanobacteriota > Cyanobacteriia > Phormidesmidales > Phormidesmidaceae > Phormidesmis. Next base: position 3,165 of record JBCBKQ010000158.1, read on the forward strand.
TATTCACGGGCGTTTTTTGCGACAGGTAATGTTGCGATCGCAAAACGCTGGCTACTCGAAGCAGGCCTATTCGACGCGCAGTTTACCCAATACGGCTGGGAAGACCTAGAGCTGGGCGTCAGGCTAAAAAACAACGGACTCTCACTGATCAAGTGTCCTGAAGCAGTAGGCTATCACTGGCATCCAGCCTTTTCGGTAGAGGAGCTGCCCGACCTAATAGATAAAGAGATTCAGCGGGCGCGCATGGGCGTGGTGTTTTATCAAAAGCACCCAACCCTAGACGTGCGGCTGATGATTCAAATGACCTGGCTACACCGACTGCTGTGGGGCGCACTGTCGCTGGGCGGCATGTTAAACGAGCGCACCCTCGGGCCCATGCTGCGATGGCTGATCGACCGGGGCTATCCGCAGCTGTCTCAAGAGCTGAGCCGAGTTTTTCTAAACTGGTACAACGTAAACGCGGTGTACGCGGCGTATCGAGAGGTGAAGTAGCGCAGATCCGCCAGAAGGATCGCTAGCAGGCTCAATAAAGCAGGCCAAGAGAAAAGGAAAAAAGCCAATGGCGGATGACGCGATTCGACTATTCCAAATGCTGGTAGAAGCAGGTGCAAAACCTGGGGAAGATTTCTCCTACGATTTAAAAACGGCATCGGCTCAGGTGAGCGATCGCGCCTTCGAAAAGCTGAAAGCCACCTTTCCTGACATGGACTGGGAGAGCATTTGCGAACGGGTAGAAATCGATCCAACTCGCGCGGTAGAAGCCCTCAATAGTTTTCTAGGCGTGGACTTTGTGGGGCGCATCCTTACCCGTATAGAAGAACGGGTAGACAGCCTAGCGCCCGCAGAAGCAACGTGGTATTTGCAGCAGGTACTGGGTGGTGTGGAGCACCATACCCGCATTCCTTTATATGTTCTGCTACAGCAGCAACTACCCCTCTCAAAACAAGCCCGGCTAGAAACGTTGCTACGGCAACCGTCTACCCCTTGCTATGTGTGGATGAGCGATTTGGTACTGGCAGCAGGCGGTGAGCCAGAAGACGTGGAACTCTTGGGCGATGAAGCCATGCTGACCCAACGCGGCCTAGCGCTGCTACAAAGCGTTTGGGATGGAGAGTACGACCTGGTAGAAGGCGACGATCTAGAGAGTCAAGAAACCGACGATTAAGACGATATAAGACGCTGCCTCCATTAGATCGGCCTGTTGAATCCTAAATCGGGCTGTTGAATCCGGCTGTGAATCAGCCTGAATTATCCAGTGGACTCACAATGAGGGCATAGCCATTTAACTGATAGCCATGAATGGCCAAATGCATAACGGCTGCCGCAACATCTGTAAAAACATCGGCCTCAGGCGAGGCGGCAGGCGCGCCAGCTACAGCTTGAGCATCGCTAGGCTCCCTATTACTAAGCTCCATATCGCTGGGGCTGCAAATTACTTTTTCGGTCAGTAAGCCAAAGATTTGTTCTGGGGGGTGAGGCGACCAGACAAGGTTGGCAGTGACATTTTGGGTGGGAGAATGCTGCGCGATCGCGCTCGTCATTGCCAAGACGCCACCCTGACAAATACTGGCCACCGCATTAGACGGTGGAGAATCTGCCTGATCGACGAGATTAATAATGGTGCCGCTGCCGGTTTTTTGTAGAAAGGGCAGTGCATATTGACAGCACAAAAACGTACCTTTAAGACTGGTCTCTGTAATGCGATCCCAAGCGGTTTCTGAGACATTTTCTAACGCGCCGTCGTGGGGATAGTCGCTGCTGACGCTGTTGAGCAAAATATCCAGTCGGCCATAGGTAGCAATCGTTTCGTCAATGGCCGCCTGCACATCTACTGGCACCGCCGTATCTGTCAAAATAAAGCTAGCCCGGCCTCCCTCTGCTTGAATCTGGTCTGCCGTCGCACGCCCCTGAAAGCCGTCACGCCCACAGATCATCACTTTGGCACCTGCTTTAGCCAATCGCTTGGCCATGTCTAAGCAGATGCCCTGACGACTGCTCGTCACTAGCGCCACTTTATTCGTTAAGGGCATAACGAAGTACCGCCACAGTCAAAGCTAACCCCAGCCAGCCCAAGCGAGACAGAAAATAATAGAGGCTGAAACCTACCCAAAAAAGCAGATGCGCGCAGTGACGACCAGTTGAAAACGTAAACCATAGGAACTGTGTAAACAGCAGCAATGTCAAAGGCTTGGCGATAAACGCTCAATAGAATTCAACAGCTGCGTCGAACGATTTCAGCAAAAATAGAACGTCTAATAAGACGGACAAGTCGAGTCTAGAAGGAGAAGTATTAAAGCCAGCTAAAATTCTTCTAGTAAAAATTTATACGCAATATTGCGAGGGGTCAACGAATACATCATAAAAAGGTGATGTTCAGTCTTTGCACTGCTAATGGTTATCCCGCTAATTTTCATATGGGGGCACAAATCTTTAGCGAGCTATTAGACATACTACCAAGCTCGTGATCTCCTGAAAGTGACTTTCTTCGCTGACAACTGATGAGATCTCGACAGCCGGTCTACCTAAATAAACTCTAAAACCCTCGTAAGTGTATTAAGTAATACAATGAGGCGTTTTTTTACCGCTTAATTGTTCAGTAAATATGGGTTTTGCCCATGGCGCTGATTAAAGATTGTAATCAGCGCCATGGGCAAAAGCATAACCGCGCCCAAAATAATAGTCGCCATGAAGTCAAACAGCGCTTACAAAGCAGATGCAGATGCACCTAAAACAGCAGGCACCGTTAACCTTCGTCAAACTAGGCTTGCCGATTTGGATTTTGTCATCGATGCAGAGCAGCATCCCGACAATGCACCCTACGTCAATCAGTGGCAGCGAACGCAGCACGAGGGCGCTATTGGTGCCGAAGATAGTGCCCATCTCATTGTGGAGCACGTTGTAGAGGGCCTAGGCACATCCATTGGCTATGTGATTTTGGCTGGATTGTGCGATCCGCACAAAGTGCTCCTGCTCCAGCGAATCGTCATTGTAGACAAGGGAAAAGGCTATGGCAGGCAGACGCTGCAATGGATAAAGGCTTTTACCTTCGACTATTTGGATTATCATCGGCTGCAGCTGGATGTAGTAGCGAGTAACGAAAGGGCGCGATCGCTCTATCTCAGCGAAGGCTTTGCCACAGAAGGCACTCTAAAGGAAGCCTATCTAAAAGACGGCAACCGCGAAAACTTACTCATACTTGCGATGCTAAAGCAGGAATACATCGCCAGTCGTATATCAGCCTAAGCCACTACTGCAGCAGGCAAATAGGTTAATACATCCACGCCTGACTTCGTGACCGCGAGGGTGTGCTCAAACTGCGCCGATAAAGATCTATCTTGCGTGAGCGCAGTCCACTGATCTTCTTGCAGCTCCACCTCATGGCTGCCCACATTTAGCATTGGTTCGATGGTGAAGACCATACCAGGGCGAATTTTTTTGCCTTTACCAGGGACACCATAGTGAGGCACCTGGGGCTCGGCATGAAACGTGCGGTGTACGCCATGGCCGACGAAATCTCTGACCACTGAAAACCCTTCTGACTCTGCATAGGCCTGAATGGCCGCGCCAATATCGCCAATGCGGCCACCGACTTTGACCGCTTCTATCCCAACCCACATTGAGCGCTTGGTCACTTCTACCAGCTTGCGAGCAATGGGCGACACCTTGCCGACCATAAAGGTGCGTGAGCTGTCACCGTGATAGCCATTGAGCAAAGGCGTCACGTCAATATTAATGATGTCGCCCTCTTTCAAAATATCTTTTTTATTGGGAATGCCGTGGCATACGACCTCGTTGATGCTGGTACAGATAGACTTTGGGAAATCAATCGCACCGGGCGCACCTGGATAGCCTAGAGGCGCACTCGTCGCACCGTGTTCCTGCGTCCACTTTTCAGCGGCATCGTTGAGCTCTAGGGTGCTAACGCCAGGGACAACCATAGGCGTCAAGAAGTCTAGCAGCTCAGAAGACAGCCGACAGGCGGGTCGCATAGCCTCAATTTCGCGGCTAGAGAGTAAGGTAATGCCTCTAAAGGGCGCATCAGATTGCTTAAACACGATTGGCCTAACGCAGTAAGTGGAATGTCTTATTACTCTAGCGTCATTGCCCTCACTTCATGTAGATATCTGCATTAGATTGAATTAGATTGAACGGCATACAAAATTGAACAGCACCCAAAACCGGGTTCAAAACCGGGTATTGTAATCCGGTATTCCTACCTATCCATTCCGATCAGGGCTTATGAGAGTTTGGCTAACAGCATTTGTCATCTTGTTTGCGGCAGTGGAGCTGTTTCAGTGGGTTTTGCAGCTGCCGAGCTTACGGCCGTCTGGATTTTGGCTGGTCGTAGGTGGCATGGGGCTGGCGGCGGTGAGCAACTTTGGGCGACTGGTAGGAAGTGGGGAGAACGCGGTTAAGGAAAGTGGGGAAAGCGGGGAAAGCGGGGAAAGCCAAAAGACAGAGGGCGAGAAAGAAGAGCTTGCGCAATCGACTGAGTCAACTGTTGCACCAACAGCATCTGCCAAACCAGATGAGCCCGATACGATTTCCTTCAAGGTTCGCCCGATGAAGCGCTAAAGCCGATAAAACGCTAAAGGCACTAGTCCTTTGGAGAGAGGAACTGTTTGACGCCGTTACGAATGAGCGATCGCGGCATAATACGCGGCGTGAAGGTCAGTAATTTATTCAAAAAGCCGTGAACTGCGACAACTTCGCCTGCCTGTAGCTGTTCATAGCCATAGTTGGCGACGGTGGCAGCGGTGGGAAAGTTATCCGAAGAGACGCTTTGCATAGAGGGCAGGGTATCCATATTGGAGACGTTGCCAAAGTTCGATTGAGTGGGGCCAGGGCAGAGGACAGTGACGGTGACGCCGGTGCCTTCGGTTTCAGCTGCGATCGCTTCACTAAAAGAGAGCACGTAGGCCTTACTGGCAAAGTAAACCGCCATCATTGGCCCTGGCTGGAAGGCGGCAGTAGAAGCCACGTTTAAAATTTGTCCTTGCTCGCGAGCGATCATTCCGGGTAGAAACAGTCGGCTCAGGTGACTCAGGGCCAACACATTGAGCAAAATCATCCCTTCTAGCTTTTGCCAGTCACTCGTGGCAAACTCGCCATAGTCACCATAGCCCGCATTGTTAATCAGCACATTTACAACAATGTCTTGCTGTTGCAACCGATCAAAAATCTGCTGTGGTGCGTCTTTTTGTGTGAGGTCATACGGTAAAACTGTTGCACTTATGCCGTGTTGTTGTTCGAGATTGTTCTTTAGCTCGTTGAGTTTATCTTCGCTACGGGCCACTAAAACAACGTTGTATTTTTCACGGGCAAAGACTTCAGCGAAAGCTAGGCCAATTCCACTAGAAGCCCCTGTAACCAGGGCTGTTTTACGATTAGGCAGAGCAACAGTAGGCGGAGCAATAGATTGAGTCATAGTTGGCGATTGGCCCTTAGGCGATTTTTTACGTTTCATCATTCTAGAATGCCGAACCGCAACCGAATATCGGCTTCCTCTACCGGCGAGTGGGGTTTCTGGCACTCACCGATCACCTTACCCAGTTGGCATGATGAATACATCGAAAGTTTGGAGACATTCCACATGATTGTTCGTCGTTACTGGCAACCTTTTTCTGAAATCAACACTGTAAAGCAACAGCTCGATCAGCTCTTTGATGACTTTGCTGGCGTAGAGACCGCGCCCACTACTTGGACACCTGCGGCTACGTTGGTAGAGAGCGAAGACGCTTTGACACTGCACGTACAGCTGCCTGGCGTAAATCCTGAAGAGATTGATATTCAGGCAAATCGTGATGCGATCGCAATTTCTGGCAATCGTGTCGCACCCAAGCTAGCCGAAGGCGAAACCGTTCGCCGCAACGAGTTCCGCTATGGTGCCTTTCGCCGCGTCGTTTCCCTACCCGTTGGCATTGAGCCCAAGTCTGTCACTGCCGACTACGAAGCTGGCCTGCTCGTGCTAAATCTGCCTAAGGCAGAGGACGTTCGTAACCGCATCGTCAAGGTAAACGTAGCTGACAAGGTAAACGTGGCTGACAAGCCTGCCATTGCAGAAGCATCCACCGAAGAAGCCGGCAACTAAGGCTTCTGGTGCTCGACACAAGCTTTCTTGCTGAAGCCTTTAGGAGAAGTCTTCGGCAAGACCCTTCCGGATTAGTTATCGAGACATTAGTCATCGAGACAACGATATAGGTACTCCTCTCTATGCGGGCGATCAGATTTGATCGCCCGTTTTTTTTGATTGCTCGTTTTTTGATTACCCATTCTTATGCGCCTCTGATTCTCTACAATCTTCTATGCTGTTAAGACTCGTAGACACTGATCCTTCATCACCGATCCTTCACCACCATGACAAGCAGCGATATGGCCGAGTCGCCTCAGCCCCACTCAGCAGAAAACCTCGAACAGCAGGCATCCATTGGACTTTTTACCATGGTGCGCCTGGGCACCTTCAACATGGGCCTAAGCATTATGTCTTTGCTGCTGCTGGGCGTGCTCAATCGAGTCATGATTGCAGATCTTAAAGTGCCTGCCCTAGTCGCGGCGGGCGTGATCTCGATTTATCAATTTATGGCACCGGCTCGGGTTTGGTTTGGGCAGCGCTCAGATACGACCCCTATGTTTGGCCATCATCGCAGTGGCTACATTTGGCTAGGCATCATTGGCATGGCAATTTCCGGCTTTTTGGTAGTGCAGGTGCTGTGGCAGCTAGGCACCTATATAGAAACAGTGGGGTGGAATGCCGGAGCGTACCCTTGGGTCGTGCTGATGGGTGTGATGTTTGCGCTGTATGGGCTCTCGCTCTCTGCAACAACGCCCTTTGTGGCGCTGCTGGTCGATGTTTCTGATGAGCGCACTAAGTCAAAGATTGTCGGTATCGGCTGGTCAATGCTGATGGTGGGCATTGTCGTTGGGGTGATTATTGTCAGCATTGTGACGAGTTCCCTGGGCGACTCGAATACGGTGGCGACGCTGCGAGGGCCGATTAATCGACTGTTTATTATTGCGCCTGCGATTGTTTGTTTGATTACGATTTTGAGTACATCGGGAATAGAAAAACGGTATTCACAGCGATCAAGGCGATCTACGGCGGGCGATCGCGAAGACAGCATCACCTTATCTAAGGCGCTAAAAGTGCTGACGGCCAGCAAACAAACCGGCCTATTTTTCAGCTTTTTGCTCGTGCTCATTTTGAGCCTGTTTATTCAAAACGCCGTCCTCGAACCCTTCGGCAGCGAAGTCTTTGGCATGAGCGTTAAGGCTACAACAGGGCTCAACGCTTTCTTTGGCATTGGCACGCTAATTGGCATTATGACCACGGGCTTTGTGCTGATGCCGCTCTTGGGCAAAAAGCGTACGGTGACCCTTGGCTGTCTGGTAGCGGCCATCTTTTTAATCTTGCTCATTGGCGCGGGCTACATCGGCCAGCCCTGGGCACTGCAAGGCGCAGTGGGATTATTTGGCCTCTCAGCAGGCGTTCTCACCACGGGCTCGACAGTGCTGATGATCGACCTAACGGCAACAGAAACAGCAGGTACGTTTGTAGGCGCTTGGGGGTTAGCGCAGGCGGTAGCGCAGGGCATTGCGTCTGTGGCGGGCGGTGGACTGCTGACGTTGGGGAAATCTGTGATGGGGGCGGAGACTGCGCGGCAGTTGGTACCGGCTTACGGGCTGGTCTTTTTTGTGCAGGCGCTGGGGATGCTGTGTGCGATCGCGCTAGTAAGTCGTGTAAATATTCAAGCCTTTCAGCTAGATGCCAAGCAAGCCATTACCGCCGTGTTAGAGAATGAATTGGACTAGAAAAAATCACTCTTTAAAAAATTTACCCCTACGATCGCACAGGCAAGGCCAGACGCACCTATGACAACCACAGATTTTTGGGATAAGGTCACAGACTTTGCCCAGCAGGCCACCCACGCAGTCGGGCAAGAACTCATGAAGGCCTTCGGCAGCGCCACCGCCGAACAAAAAGCCGATGGCAGCCTAGTCACCAAATACGACAAATGGGCCGACGCCGACCTCACCAAACGCATCAGCGCAGCCTTTGCTGACCATGGCATCCTTAGCGAAGAAGCCGCCCACACCTTTCCCGATACAGACTGGTGCTGGATTATTGACCCCATCGACGGCACCACAAACTTCACGAGGGGCGTGCCGCTCTGGGGTATTTCCCTCGGATTGCTGTACAAAGGCACGCCCGTTTTTGGCCATGTGTACATACCGCCAATTGATCAGCACTTCCATGGCTTTTGGCCCGGCGACTCCGGATTAAACGCCATGCCCACCGGCGCATTTGTCAACGGCGAAGCCATCCACACCGCCACCGATGCACCCTCTGGCTCGCACTTTTTCAGCCTGTGCGCCCGCAGTATCAAAGTGCTACACAAACCCTTCCCCTGCAAAATTAGAATGCTGGGCGTCGCCACCTACAATCTACTCACCGTCGCCTCGGGCATCAGCCTGGGCGCAGTCGAAGCCACCCCAAAAATTTGGGACATTGCCGCCGTGTGGGCCATCACCCAAGCCGCCGGAGCCAGCTGGACAATTCTCGATAACAGAGACACCTTTCCACTCACCGTCGGCAAAGACTATAGTAGCTATCCCTTTCCAACCCTGGTCACCCGACCTGACTTAGTAAGTATGTTCAAACCTTTAGTCGCGGTGATTTTAGACTGAGGACTTCTGTTTATTTCTATAGCCAGGATTTCTACAGTCAGAGATTGGGCTAGCAGTTTGGCTAGCGGTTTGGTTAGAAAGTCGAGCTTTTCTCATTTAACAACCAGCGGAAAAAAGCAGCGGCCATCGTCGCCGCAACCAGCTGCACAGCAATAAATGGCGCTACGTTAGCCGGATGAATCCCCGCAAATGTGTCTGAGAAGCCACGTGCGATGGTCACCGCTGGATTTGCAAAAGAGGTAGAAGAGGTAAACCAGTAGGCAGCGGTGATGTAAAGGCCAACGGCATACGGTACGGCTTCGGGGCGCGCTTTGACGCAGCCTAAAATAGTGCCGACTAGCCCAAAGGTGGCAACAAATTCACCGACCCATTGCCCCACCCCTGTGCGCAAAGTTGTAGAAGGGTCAATCAACGGATTGCCAAACATGATGTGAGCAACAAATACACCCATTAGGCCGCCAACTACCTGAGCCACTACAAACAACAGTGATTCTTTAGTCGAAATCTCCCTACGCAGCGCAAAAACTAGCGTGACAGCAGGATTGAAATGCGCACCAGAAATCGATTCAAATACTAGGATCAGCACCATTAGGATGGCACCTGTTGGGATGGTGTTGCCTAGCAGTGCGATCGCAATATTGCCGCCAGCCAGCTGCTCAGCCATAATCCCAGAACCGACGACAGTTGCCAGCAATGTAAAGGTTCCTAGCCACTCGGCCATCAGTCTGCGTAGCATCGTATTCTCTCTTGATCCACTAGGATTTTTTAGGCGTCCAGCGTACTTGCCCAACACGGTTTCATCATAGAACGAAGCAGGCACGGATACACCGTCAAACCTTGTCACCTCGCTCCTCCAACAGTCACTGCCACTAATTTCTGCTTACCTTAGATGCTGAATATATGCCTGTATTTAGCGATACCTATGGAGTAAAACTTATAAAGAAAAATCTAAAGCGAAATCAAAAAGCACTCGTGAACTATAACAACAGAAATCATCTATAGCTTCTGTCGAGTTAGCTAGGACATTAGTGATTCTCCTCGGAGAGGCTACGCTAACGCTGAAAGCACCTAGTATCAACAGCTAACTCGACTAGCCAAGTAAGAATGCATCCTTACTTGGCTATATCTGGTAAAAATACTAGTCGTGACGACAGACATCGGTGATTAAAACAGGATTTAGTGAGGGTTCTGCTCAGTCAGGCGATGCAGCAATGAGGGAATGCTGAGCTTGTAACATTTAGAACAGCATATTTCATGGGTTTCTATCGTTTTCAGCTCAAACTGTGGATCGTGAGTTTGGCTGGGCTCGGCTGGCTGTGGGCAAGTGTGCCAGCAATCGCACAATTAGCAACAGAAGGGCAAGAGACAACAGAAGCTGTTGCATCTCATAGAAGCGGACATAATTGTGTTGACTTAGCAACAGAACAACCCGAGCCTATGGGTGACTTTCGTCAGGCAGTGATGGAAACCGCCATGATAACAGCTCGCGCTGTCGATACCGCAGCAGAACAAAGCGACTTACTCACTAAGTTGAGTCGGGCCTATGCTTGCTTGGGACAGA
>JBCBKQ010000159.1:0-13382 GCA_038521595.1 Cyanobacteria bacterium J06627_28
ATCGATAGCATGTGTGTATGTCGGCGTGCATGTGTATAAATATGTGTATAATTGGCGTATGCAGTTTGAGTGGGACGAAAACGAGCGGCGGTCAAATTTGACCAAGCATGGATTCGATTTTCTGGATGCCTCTCAAGTGTTTGAAGGACCGACCTTGACTTTCGAAGATGATCGGTTTACCTATGGTGAGCAGCGCTTCATTACGATGGGGCTCTTGAAAAGTCGGGTGATTGTAATTGCCCATACAGAAAGCGAAAATAACGAAGGCTGACTACACAGAACTGCCGGTGTCGTTGAGGCAGTCAAAAGAGGATTGATGGAGTCGCCGACTTCGTGAGCGGTTATATGGCCGTGAATGCGATCACCGTTCATGGCAATAGATATTCGCTACTTGAATAGCCTAGCTGTCTGAGTTGCTTTCCTGCGATCGCATCACACATTTTCACATCTTCATCCGACAGCCGATTTTTCCAGTCACCGACAGCTCCTTTCCGCACATATTGCCCTTCTCCCTTAATCGCGACCTGCTCTATACTGGCAGCATGAACAAAATCTCTAATCTGTTGCGTAGCAGTTGGTAACTGAGCAAACTCGAAAATCTGTTGCAGTTCTGCCTCAGGAGCTACCTTCAGCGACTCGTAGCGCACAGAATGCATCCGAGCAGAGAACGCTGGATTCTCTCGCAGTCGCTGTCCTCGCTCAATGCACTGCTTCCACTGCGAAATAGCCCCTGCCGTACCCACCTTAGCCCACTTGTGCTGCTGAGCCAGCGCAGCGTAAGACACACACACATCTCGCCCATCGCGAATCACTTCTATCACTTTCGCTTCAGGAAAGCGCTGAAGAATGCGATCACCATAGCGAATATGCAGAGGCGTCTTTTCTAAAAGCATTTGCCCTGCCTGCCCGTGCTTTTGAAAGAAACGATCAAACATCTCCGCAATGACCTGTTCTGCCCTATCCAAATCCACACCTGGACATCGCTGGGCCGTTTCTATGAGCTGGCTCAGCTCATCGTAGTCCACCAGCAAACGTAACCCGTGACTATTCTCCTTATTCATTATTTGATAGGTGCGCAAAATGCCGCGCCAAATATCCGACGAGTGAAAGCCCCTCAGTAACGGTTTTGGGCCATAGCGCCGCAAAATACCTTTCCATGACTTCAGCCGCGCTGCAAACTCCTGCTCAGACAACCTTGCAAATGGCTCATACACCAGTGGATAGGCATGGGTTTCTATCGGGACAGCTACAACAGTGGGATGGCTGGCCACCAGTGAAGTCACCCAGGATGTGCCCGAGCGCGGACATCCAACGATAAAGAGCTTGGGATAGTTCATGGTGCTAGTTTTGTCTGACACCCGAAGGTTCAGAAGTGATTGGATTTGCCGGATCTGTAATTGCCAGCTCGGTGAGGTCGTCAGAACGCAGCGCTGACTGAACCTTAGACTGAATTAGCTCGGCATAGCGCTGGGCAGAACGCTTAATGGAGTGCGCTTGGTAAAGCCGATGAGCGTTCGTGGCGATCACTTGCAGCCAGGGTTCAAAAGGCGCCTCTTTTGAACCGGCATGTACAGTAAAGGTATCCACGTAGTGTTGGTCGGCAATGATGCCATCTTGCGGACGCAAAAAGCGACCATTGCAAACGGGGAGCATACCATGGGCCGCATACGCCGCATACACGCTGGACTTCCCTAGGTTATGGGGAAACCGATGATAGTCAAATACGCCAGCAAAGGATTGTGACATCAGCATACTAATCTCTTTGTTGGAGAGTATGCCTGTTTTGATTACTTTGATGGCAGGCCCCAGGCTATCGGCATCCCACTCTACAGGACGGCCTACATCATACAGTGTGTGAATTCCCAAATGTTCGCAGCTCTCTTTGAGCAGGGTCATGTTGCTCTGGTAAACGCGGCGGCGCTCTGTACTGCCAAACACAATCAGGGTGCGATCGCGCTCAGATAACGACGTCACCGCCTGCGTCGGCTCACCAATGGTGGAAAAATTTGGCTGACACAGCACGCTGCCACGTCGCCACCGCAACAGCTTTTTCTGAAAGGCTTCGTTATTGGTGACCACCCCATCTGCAAATTTCGCCAAATCACGCGAGAGTCGCTCCTGGATAGGATTGCGAACCCGCATCATCCCATACCTGAGCATGGGCAACTCATGGAACATCACCACCACCGGAATGCCCTTCGCCTGTAGCGCCTTGAGCGCAGGGGTGAGCCACATCGGCGAATCCAGCTTGCCCTGCAAATAGGGATAGTTGCTGTATTGCAAAACAACCGCAGCAATATCAGCCGGGACCATCTCTATAAAATCAGGCACGGTGTGCTGCACAAACCGGCGCACCGTAAACCCCTCGAGCGACGGCTTGGTTAGCTCGCTGGGCCTCACCACCAAAAATTCAGAGTCTATCTGGTGGTGGGTGCGTAGCTGCCTGCTGAGCCTCATTGCATAGTCTCCGACCCCATCTACATCGGGCGCAATACGCGGGACAATATGCAAAATTTTGGAGGAGGGTTGAACAAACATAATAGGCAACGCTAAGCAGGGGGCTGTGATACTGGCTCTGAGACTCGCTGAGATTACGATTTCAACCGCGATTGTAATAATGGATTTGGCATTGATGCTGACGGCAGCGTCGATAAGTATGCCTTTACCTGCTCAGCTAGTATGGGCGCTGCGCTTTGATTGAATAGGTTACCAAAAAAGCCTGGAATCACAGTGTTTGTCAGCCTATCTTTAACCAATACTTGCCAGCCAAGAGATGGGCCAAAGTACCATTCCAACATTTGGATTTTGGCCCGAAATAGCTTGAGGGTGCCGTCGTATTTAGTCGCCTGATAGCGCGCAGCGGCCCATTCATTGGCGGCGATCGCCTGCGCATAGCGAACCTCATAAGAAGGAGAAACAACAACCGGCTCAGACGCTTCACTGACGGAGGCAGTCTCGGCGTCTGAGTGCGCTGAGTCTAAGTGCACTGAGTTCTGTACAGGACTTACCTTTGTAGGTGGCGGGATCGCCGCAGTGCTAAACCGCCTTTGTACCTTCTTCCACAGCTTGGCAGGGAGCTGCTGCAAGTCTTTCCGACTGCCATGGTAATAGTAGTTTTTGCGCAGCCAAAACAGGCTCAAGTTCAGCTGAGTTTGTAGCCGAATGCGGCGAGAATCAGGCAACACCTCTGGCCGGTAGGCATCAATGAGCACCACACTCTCCACCCGTTGTCCCTGGGCCTGGAGCTGCCGCGCCATTTCAAAAGCAACCGCACCCCCAAAGCAATGCCCACCCACAATATAGGGGCCTTCTGGCTGCACCATGCGTAGCTCTTTTACACAGGTTGCGGCCAGTTCTTCCACGGTTAGCATCGTCACCTCACGACCATCTAAGTCTGGGCGCTGAAACGCATAAAAAGGCTGATCGGCCCCCAGTAGCTGGGAAAACCTGGCCCAGGTGAGCGCATCGGCGGAGCCACCGTGAAAAAAGAACGGGCGCTGATCACCGTTCGGCTGAATGGGCACCAGGCTCGACCATTTCGCCACCGATGCATCGGCGGACTGGGACTGCGCCAGTATCGCGGCAAACGCGCGTACTGTCGGTGCCTGGAACAAGGTAGCCAGGGGCAAAGTGCAGTTGAGCTGCCTTTGCATTTCATTAAATAGCTGAACGGCCAGTAAGGAACTGCCACCCCAGTCAAAAAAGCTGTCAGTGAACCCAAGCAACCGCTGTTGACGTTGCCCTAAAATGGAAGACCAAATTTTCAGCAGCGTCAATTCTAGCGGCGATCGCGGCGTGGACATGGGCGCCGCTGAGCCATCCCTAGACACTGATGAGTTAGACAATAATGAGCCAGTCAACCCCGAATCACCATCGTCCCTGCGCTGAATCGCTGATATCGACACGCTCGAAAAATCACCGCTGGCTAGAATCTCAGCCACTTTAATCTGAGGCGTTTCTACGATGGCGCTCAACAGCTCAGAAAATTGAGCCAACAGATGTGTTAGGACTTCTGTCGTCACTGCTGCTGACTCAGCGGCGAGTGCTAATGACTCACCCGGCTTCACTAGCACAGTTAACCCATAGGCACTCACCATGCCCGATTGCAGATTTTCTAGCTGCAAACTGCTCTCATCTGAGGCAGCGTGTATTGGATAGTTTTCAATCACTAGCAAACTATCGAACAATCGCCCCGGCAAATTGCACCATTGTTGAATATCGCCCAGCGCCGCATGGGCATAGGGCACTACGGCCATCTGCTGACGCTGCAAGGCTTGTAGCCAGTCGAGCACGGCTACTGAATCAGAGACGCTCACGCGTATCGGCAACACATTAATTAGCATCCCCACAATGGAGTCTACCCCTGGCAGGTCACACTGTCGTCCAGAAACAGTAGCCCCAAAGAGAATATCTGAAGTTTGGCTGTAGCCCCTCAGCAGTAGTGAGCATACGCCCTGCATCAGCGTATTGAGCGTAAGCCGGTGCGATCTCAAAAACGCATTCACCGTTGCGGTCTGTTCTCTTGTCACCACAAAGCTAGAGGTGCACAGTGGCCCTTCAGCATCCTGCGAAAATGGTCGCGATTCAGGGTGCTCATAGCCTGCTAAAGTCTCCTGCCAAAAAGCTTTCGTTGCAGCAAAGTCTTGCTGCTGTTGCCAGCGAACATAGGCCTGGAAAGTAGGTACAGGAGAAACAGCGGGCGATTTCCCCTGCAACAGAGCCTCGTAAGTATCTACCACTTGATTGAGTACCAATGCGCCAGACCAACCGTCTAACGTGAGGTGGTGACAGGTCCACACCAGCTCATAAGACCGCTCTGTTAGACGGATGAGTGCAACGCGAGAAATCGGGGACTGAGTAAAGTCGAAGCCGCGATCGCGCTCCGCCTGTAAAAAATCTTCTAATCTCTCTTCTAGTAATCTCTCTTCTATCCCACTATCTAATTTGGCATCTACACTCTCTTTGTCGCGCCAGTCGAGCATCGTCCACGGCAGCTCCACCTGCCGTGTCACCACTTGCAAAGGCTGCTTTACCCCTTCCCAATGCACAGCAGTTCGTAGTGCCGGATGCGCGGATATCACTATTTCCCAAGCCTGACGAAAGCAAGCCTCATTGAGCTGACCCACCAGCATACAGCGCACATGCAACAACCCTGCCTGCACAGACTTCTGTAAGCTGTGCCACAGAAAAGCTTGTTGCAAAGCCGTCAAAGGATAAATCGATTCGATATTTTGCTTGTCCATATCAGTACTCTCCTACCCTTCGATCAGCTGAGAAATAAACGAATCTAGCTCGCCTTGATCCAAATCAGCATCAGGAAAGTCAGAAGGTGTAAAGCCGCCCGTCTGGGGGCCAGTACAGTGCTCAATAATCACTTTTAGCTGTTGTACATACAGCTCAGCCAGCTTTTCCATTGCTGAGACTGGCACAAAATAGTCATCCGATCGCCAGCTACACCGCAACTGTCCCGACACTATCGCCGCATTTAGCTCAATTCCTCGACTGCGCACGTTTTGGAGATTTCGCAATACACCAACATCGACATCAGATAATACGCTCAACTGATTTTCAACTTGAGACTGAGCGCCGCCAGAAACATTTCCCAAATAGTTAAACAACACCTCTGGCTGCTTGCCATTAATTAAGCGTAAGGCCAACGGAATACCAGGCGTTTCTTGTATGATTCCAGATGCTTTTTCCGTCGCCAAGTACCGCAGCATCCCATACCCGATGCCACCACCCGGCACCTGTCGAAGCTGTTCTTTTATAGACTTGATAGCGCTACCGCAGTCCAATACAGTCTCTAGGCTAAGTCGAATAGGATAAGTCGTTGTAAACCAGCCCACAGTCTGAGAAAGATCAATTTGCTCCGAAATAAACTCACGTCCGTGGCCTTCCACTTCTATCAAAACGCTGCCTGAATCTAGCTTTTTCCATTGCAAAAGCGCCTGTGTTAGCGCCGTTAAAAGCACGTCGTTGATTTGAGTGTTGTAAACAGCTGGAACAGATTTCAATAGCGATTGGGTATCCTTTGCGCTCAAACAACTTTCAACTTCGTAAGTGACTAGTTCAGTCATCGTATTGTCTTGGAATGGCCCTGTATAGACCTCCGGGTTAAACAGAGATATTGCAGGCGGCTCAACTTGGGCATGCCAGAAATCAGCTTCCGATAGCCGTTTACTCACGGTACTCAACAAGGTCTCGGCCCACTCTCTGTAGGAAGTGGTCTTTGCTGGGAGTTCAGTCGCACTTAGTAACAATCGCGCCAAATCTTCTTGGAGAATTTGCCAGGAGACACCATCAACAGCCCAGTGGTGCAAGCTCAGCATTAGCCAGCTAGGGTGTCCTTCTCCTCGGGTAAAGCAGGCCACTTTCATCAGACCACGACTCTCAGCATTTAGGCTCTCGTGTAGGTGACTGCCCTTTTGAGCGATCACCTGCCGTTGTTCCTCATCCGAGCGCCCCGCCACATCAACCCATTCAACTATTGGTGGATGTTCTACGCCTGCATTCACCTGCTGCCATCTGCCATCGGTCTGGGTAAAGTGCAGCCGCAAAGCATCATGATGTTGCCATAGCGCTGCGATCGCGCGCTCCACCTGGAACCTATCCACCCCCACTGGCAGTGCAAACACCCGCGCCTGATGCCAGTGATAGGGCGCAGCCATCTGCTGAGACACAAACCAATGTTGAATGGGCGTCAGCGGCACGTTACCGGTGACAACCGTCTGCGTTGCCACCACCTCTGGGACCACATTCACCACCGCTGCTAGCTCAGCAATCGTCGGCTGTTCAAACAGTTGGTTGGGCGCTAGCCGCAGACCCGCGTCCCTTGCCCTAGACACAATCTGAATGCTGAGGATAGAATCTCCCCCCAGTTCAAAGAAGTTGTCATGAATTCCCACCGCATCCAGCCGCAGCACCGCGCACCAGATATCGGCTAGGGTAGACTCCGTCGCCGTTGTAGGCGCAGCAGTGCTGTCACGATTCACTCGTACTCTGGGCGGCGCGGGCAGCGCCTTAACATCGATCTTGCCGTTGGCATTGAGCGGTAGCTGAGCGAGCGGCACAACCACGCTTGGCACCATGTAGCTCGGGAGCTTTTCCTTCACAGTCTGCGTCAAAGCTGCAGCATCCAGATTAGACGCACCAACGTTGCCAGCCGGGACAACATAGGCCACCAGTTGCTGAGGCATTTCAGCGGTGGGCGAAGTCTTTTTATCCACCTTTTTCAGCTGTTGTGCCATCGCCGCGCGCTGGCTAGGCGAAAGCGACAACAGCCGCTGATAAAGGTCTGGCGTAAGCTGCTTCATACGTGACCTCCTTTTGCACCGGATAGAGATAACACAGTCTCAGTTGCCGTCCGATGGCCTGATGAGCAGGGAGCCGATAGAAGCGAGGCAACCGCTTTAGCCGCCCGCTGGTCCTGCGCGTAAGCGTGGATGCGATCGCTCATCGCCTCCGCCCGCTGCCGATACCCTTGATCGCTAAGCAACTGCTGCAGGTGTGTCCCAATCTGCTTAGCATCATCTCGCTCAATATCGCCCGCTATGCCTAGCCCATGATACGTCGCCCTCGCCGCGTTCCCATCCTGGTCATATCGTTTCAGCGAATAAATCAACATCGGCACGCCGTGGTAAAGGCACTCATTGAGACTGTTGATACCGCCATTGTGGATGGCACAGTCTGCATGCTGCAACAACAGCATCTGTGGCACCCAATCAAACGCATGAACACGTGGCGGTAGCCCACCCAGTGCCTGTGGTGACAGCTGCCCGCCTAAGCCCAGCACTAGCTCCCACTGAGGCTGCGTCGCAATTGCAGCAATGACCTCTCGCAAAAAGTGTGCGTTGCCTTTCACAAAGGTGCTACAGCTACAGTAGATTAGCGACCGATTATTAGAAGATCGCTGCGCCAAAAAGTCCATGACTTGTCGCTGAGTTTGCTTACTGACCTGCAGCTGTGGACGCTGGGGCTGTACCATCGCTCCGACATAGTGAATTGTTGGATGAGGCTCGTGGGGAAAATCTAGCTCACTTGCATTCATACAAAGAACAGAGAGAGCCGCATGGGGATAGGGCACTAGCCACTGTCGCCACCCCGCCCCTCGCCAGCGCAGTGGGCGATAGCCATAGCCAATCTGGCGGGCATAGCAGCGCAATACTGATATCCGATCACAGCCTACCCGTCGCCAACTTTCACGCTGAGCTTCCTGCCATTTTCGCCAGCCATGCTGTAGCCAGTTCAGCTCAATCCCCCACCGAGACCCGCGCCAACCCTTTCCTGGCACAATATTGCTATTAATCGGTGGCAGGTTCGGGCGGTGCCACACCGATAAAAATTGGCACAGCAGCCCAACGGCGAACCCAGCCTCCACCGCTGCCATGATATGCGGATGCATCTCCATATCGATGAGCAGTAAATCAGGAGAAAGCGATCGCATTCTCTGGGCAAAGTTATCCACACCCAAGCCTTCGACGGCTTTCTGCTGACGCGATCGCAGCTGTCGTAGTTTCTGCCAGCGACTCATGGGCCGCTCACTCGGCTGTATCACCCATGAGTCCAGCTGCACATAGGCCACTCCCTGAGCTTCTACCGCCGCCCGCCAATCCGCCGGGCTCGCGTAGGTCACCTCATGACCCGCCGCTATCAGCTGTTCTACCAGTGCCATACTTGCATTAAAAATGCCGGTCAGTCCGCCTGTGATGCAAACAATATGAGCCATCGCTAAGTACCTCCTGTCGCAGGCATTTTTTCAGCTATAGAGATCAAAGCAGCTGCGTCTTCAACCGGCAGCGCCGCCAGTGCTTGGGCTATGCTATCTATCTCTGAATTCTCAGGAACAACAGCAGTGCTCGACGTTAGAGAACGGGGAATAACAACGGCTTCTTGAACAGAAGAATGCGATCGCAGCATCTCTTCAATTTCTCCTAGCTCAATCCGATAGCCACGAATTTTCACCTGCCGATCTCGTCGCCCCAGCCATTCCAGCGTTCCATCCGCTCGCCAGCGTCCCAAATCCCCTGTTCGATAGAATCGCTGTCTCGTTTGGGCCTCTCTTCCTAGAGTCGTGCTTTCTCCCTGCCATACGCCGCTATCAAAAAACGCCGCAGCCGTCTTTTGTTCCTGATGCCAATAGCCCTGGCTCACCCCTGCACCACCTACAGCAATCTCTCCAACAGCGCCCGTAGGCACGGGCTGCAAGTGCTCATCAACTAGTACGATTTGAGTGCCAGGAATCGCCATACCAATCGCGATCGGTCCCAGCGGTAGTACCGACGGCACTTGATACGCTGTACACCATACTGTTGCTTCCGTGGGACCATACTCGTTATATAGCTGAGCCTGTGGCAGCCGCTTGTAGTGTTGTTTCACCAGGGACTTTGCACAGGCTTCCCCCGCCACAATTACCGTTCGCAAGGTTGCTAGCCAAGCTGGGTTCACCGTCGCAATCAGCAGTGCATAAAGAGTAGGCACACACAGCGTATGGGTAATTCTCTCTTTTGCGATCAGTTCCGCCAGCTGCTGTAAATCTTGCTCGATTCGGGGTGGTGAAATAACCAGCGTGCCCCCCTGGCATAACGTCCAAAACAGCCCTGCCACAGAACTATCAAACGCAATGGAAGAGAGCAGTAAAAAGCGGCCAACTGACTCATCGTAAACAGAAAACCGCGCCTGAGTAGAATGCACAAGATTGCGATGACTCACCATTACGCCTTTGGGCTGGCCCGTCGAGCCTGACGTGTAAATGATGTAAGCCAAATCTTCTGGCTCAGCCAAGTCGGAGAGATTTTCTGCCGCTGACGATTCGTAAAGAGAGGCATCATCGACATATAGCAGAGGAACATCTACAGCGGGTAGTTCAACAGCTCGCTCGGTACAGATAACGATGGGGTCTGTGTCTTCCAGGCAGTAGGCCAGTCGATGCTGCGGATAGTCTGGATCGAGCGGAACGTAGACGGCTCCCGCTTTCAGCACGGCGAGAATACAAACAATCATCTCTAAGGAGCGATTGAGACACATCGCAACACGGCTACCGGGTGTGACATTGTGTTCTCGCAACACGACAGCCAGCTGATTTGCCTGCCGATTTAGTGCGTCGTAGGTTAGAGATGTCCCTGCAAAAACAACCGCTTCGGCTTGAGGTGTTTTTGCGGCTTGCGCCTCAATCAATCGATGAATCGTCGAGGATGTTTTGGCACCTGGTGTTTTGGGCGGCATGACAGCTAAGGAAGCTCGCTCATCCGCTGTCAAACGCGGTAGCTCGCAGAGTTTTGCCTGCGGATGTTCTACAAAAGCGTTCAGTAGCAGCTCTAGATGTGAGAGTAGTCGTGCGATCACACCCTCTTCAAACCGAGCCGTATTGTACAGCAGCAACAGTTCCAACGAATCACCGGGCAGCACCAGCAGCGCCAAGGGATAGTTACTCTGCTCCAAATAACGCACCTGCTCTACAGTAAAGTCCACATCAGGGGTGTCCGCAGCAGGATAGTTTTCAAACACCACAATACTTTCAAACAATGCACTCCCAGCAGGGATATCGCTCCAACGCTGCACGTCTGTCAGGGCAGTAGTCTCGTACTCTCGCAGTGCTAAAAGCTGCTGTTGCTTTTTTGCTAGCCAAGTTACGAGTGTCTGGTTCGGCTCTATTACGCCCCGCACTGGTAGCGTATTGATAAACAATCCCACTATTTTTTCGACCCCTCGCAGGTCAGCAGGGCGGCCCGAAATAACAGACCCGTGCATCACTTGACTGTTCCCGCTGAAGTGATGCAACAGCAGAGTCCAAGTCCCTTGGATTAAAGTATTGAGCGTGAGGCGGTGCTGACGAGCAAAGGTGCTAATGCGTTTGGTAAACGCTGCATTTAGTCGCGTTTCTTGTTGTTGGTAAGGCCCAGATACTGTTTCAACAGTCGTGCGAGCGGCAGGTAGCGGTGTCGGTTCTGTAAAGCCAGAGAGCTGCGATCGCCAAAATTGTTCCGCCCGCTGCACATTCTCATTCGTAGCTTTAGCCTGCTGCCAAGCGATGTAGTCACGATAAGGCTTTACCGCTGCTATCTGCGGCGAAGTCCCTTTGAGTAAGCCACCGTAATAAGCCAGCATATCCTGCCAAATCAGGGGCAAAGACCAGCCATCAAACAGCATATGGTGAGAACTCCACACCAGCTGAAATGAATCGGCTGCAAGTTTAATTAGAGTAAGACGAAGGACCGGAGCCTTCGCCAACTCAAAGCCTTGCATGCGATCTTGCTTCAAAAATGCTTCTAGCTGAGCTATCTGCACAGACGCTTCTAGGCTGCTCCAGTCCAGCACCTGCCAGGGCAATTCCACCGTCTGCCGCACAATTTGCAGTGGCTCATCGAGTCCATCCCACAAGAACGCCGTTCGCAGTACCGCGTGTCGCTCAATGGTTTGCGTCCATGCCTGACGCAATAAATCTGGCTGCACCGATCCACTGAGTCGGCAGGTGTATTGATTCACGTATACGCCTGCCGATTGAGTGGCATCACCCGGCTGTGCCAGCGTGTGGAACAACATTCCCATCTGCACAGGAGAAAGCGAATAAATATCAGCAACATTCTTCACAGCGCTCCCTCCAAACCATCTAGCGTCCCAAGCAAAGAAGAGAGCTTATCCAGCTTTTGACTATTGAGGTTTGCCAGTGGAAAGTCTTCAGCGGCCGGGCCATCGGTCGGGGCATCCATAAGCTGCTTCAACTGACGCATCGTCTCATCTGCCATGGTTTGAACCGTAGACTCATCAACGCCAGCACAGTCCCAGTCTATCTGTAGCTGTCCATCCATCAGATAAGCACTAATGTCTATCAAATGAGTGCGCTTCATTTGTTCACTGCGCGACACCTGTAAAGGTCTCGCCATCCGAAACATTGACTGCGATGGCAAAAGCTGTTCCAAATCACCTAGATAGTTAAACAGAACCTCAGCCGTTGATTGGTTGCTAATCATCTCCGAAGCCTTCTCTGGCTGCAAATAGCGCAGCACACCATACCCAATCCCATTCTGAGGAATCTCTCGCAACGTCTGCTTCACCGAGCGCAGCGTCTCAGCCGATTCCTGCTCGCAGCACACTACCACCGGAAACAGTGCCGTAAACCAACCCACCGTTCTCACCAGCCTCATGCCCGGTACAAATGCTTCCTCTCGCCCGTGACTTTCCAAATTAAACAGAATCTTTTCTTGCTTACCCTGACCAGAAATCGCCCCAGAGATCGCTTCAGAGATTGCCGCAAGCAACTTTTCCTGAGGTCGATAGCGATCAGAATCCTGAAAAAACAACCTCGTCATCTCCGCATCCAAGTAACGAGCGAATCTCTGCCCATCGCCTACTTTAAACTGTATATCTTCTCTGCTCTCATTCAAACTAACCCGGTGGTTGAGCGGAGTCGTAGCCTCTCCGCAGGAGATAACCGCATTCTCCCAATACGCCACCTCCTCCGCACTAATGTCCACAGACTGCAACCCTTCAGCCCAACCCTTAAAAGAACTCGTCTTCGGAGGCAGAAGCACATCCTCTCCTGCTAGCAGCTGCCCGTATGCTGTCTCCAAATCCCTCACTAGGGTCTGCCAAGAAACAGCATCCACCACTAAGTGATGTACGACCATCCCCAACTGCTGTTGCCCGCCCAGCTCAAAGAGAACTGCCCGTACCAAGTCGCCCTCAGCAATATTCAGCTGTTTCTGTCGTTGCTCAAGAGTCTCTTTCACTTGCTGCTGTGGACTCTCTGAACCTAACAAAGGTACTATAGAGAACTGTGCCGCATCGACCGAGGTCTGATATCGCTGTACCCATCCAGAAGCGGTTTGCTGATAGCTTAGTCGCAAGCTGTCGTGATAGGCCACTAGCGATCGCACCGCTTCTCGCAGCGCATCCGCATCCAACTGCCCATCCACATTCAGCAACACCGTCTGCGTAAACTGATCCGGTTCCGACGGCTCCAGCTCAAAAAATGCCCGCTGAATCGGCGTCAGCGGCACCTCACCCGCCACTATCTCTGATGTAGCGCCCTCTTCCGGCGCAACCACACCCACCAATTCTGCCAGCGTCGGATGCTGAAAAATATCATTCGGCGACAGCGCAAAGCCCGATTCAGCCAGCCTCGCTGCAATCTGAATCGCCATAATCGAATCGCCACCCAGGTCAAAAAAGTTATCGTGGATGCCAATCTTGTCTACCTTTAGGACCTGCTGCCATAGCTTCGCCAGCAGTTTTTCTACCCCAGTTTGCGGCGCGACAAATACAGAATCCACCGCAGGGCGATTCGATTATGGCGATTCAGATTGCAGCGAGGCTGGCTGAATCGGGCTTTGCGCTGTCGCCGAATGATATTTTTCAGCATCCGACGCTGGCAGAATTGGTGGGTG